>JASJDJ010000007.1 GCA_030065635.1 Xenococcaceae cyanobacterium MO_188.B32 | reverse complement strand
TATCAATACTTTAACCTCAAAATAGCTAAATCCTTAATATATCTGGGTTTCAGACGAATTTACCTCGACGAGGTAAATTCGGCGTCTGGTGAGGCTTTCACCCCTTTTTGAGCGGGAAAATTATCAAAGTCCCGTTAATACAAAAATAATTTTAGGTAGCTATCAGTAGAAGAATTAGCATAAAAGAGAAAGCAAAATAATGGAAAAATTTACTAAATATACAACTTTGATTGTTGTGTTGCATTTTATTGTGGTTGGGATACATGGCTTCGCTCACAACCTCATTCCTATTCCAACTTCCATACTTCAGTATTTATTTATCATTTCGATCGTTACTATTGCACCCATAGTTGCTACAGTTATGCTCTGGAGAAAATCTTTTGACACTGGTACGGCGTTGTTGTTTTGTTCGATGCTGGGAGCTTTAATTTTTGGTGCCTACAACCACTTTATAATCATCAGTCCAGACCATGTTTCCCAAATTCCCCCTACAAGTTGGGGCAGAGTATTTCAAACCACAGCTGTAATATTAAGTGTTTCTGAAACATTGGGAGTTGGATTTGGTTTATGGGGACTCATGAAAAAAGGAAAGCTAGAAAAAATTCAATAAATCAATCCCGCTTACAGTTATTTATGAACCTAAGCTATAATCTGATCTGCTTGTGGCAAAGAAGATAGACTTAGAATAATAGAAATTATCAATGTCCATATCTTTTCTCTAAATTTAATTCTTTTTGTTGTTTTGAACTATGGCAGGAACTCAATCCCCCAATAACCAACCTAATAAATCTACCCTAGAAGAAATTCGTGCAGCCAGAATTGAGAAAGTCAATCAGATTAAAGACTTGGGATTGAATCCATATGCTTACAAGTGGGAAGTAACTCACAAAGCCATTGAACTGCAAGAAAAGTATGCGGATTTAGCCAGTGGAGAAGAAGTAGAGGTAGAAGTTTCTCTGGCAGGAAGAATAGTCGCTCGTCGTGTCTTTGGCAAGTTAGCTTTTTTTGAATTGCAAGACGAAACGGGCAAAATTCAGCTATATCTAGACAAAAAGAAAATTAATAGCCAAATGTCCGATCTAACTGGGGCATTCAATCACCTTAAAAAATTAACCGATACGGGGGATATTTTAGGGGTAAAAGGTTCACTCAAAAGAACAGAAAAAGGTGAACTTTCTATCTATGTTGGTGAATTCGCTATTCTGACTAAATCTTTACTACCCCTACCCGATAAATGGCATGGCTTAACCGATACGGAAAAACGCTATCGTCAGCGTTATGTAGATTTAATTGTCAATCCTCAAGTTAGGCAAACTTTCCGCCGTCGCGCTCAAATAACCGCTGCTATTCGCCGTTATTTAGAATCTAGAGATTTTCTGGAAATAGAAACCCCTGTATTACAAAGTGAAGCTGGTGGCGCAGAGGCTCGTCCTTTTATCACCTATCACAATACCTTGGAGATGGATTTATATCTCCGTATTGCCACAGAATTACATTTGAAAAGATTAATTGTAGGCGGTTTTGAAAAAGTCTTTGAACTAGGCAGAATTTTCCGTAATGAGGGAGTTTCCACTCGGCATAATCCTGAATTTACTATGATCGAAGTTTATCAGGCATATGCAGATTATAACGATATGATGGCGTTAACCGAAGATTTAATTAGTAGCGTCACTCAAGAAGTTGTAGGCACGACTAAAGTTAACTATCAAAAAGAAGAAATCGATCTGACTCCTCCTTTCCGTAGAGTAACTATGCATGAGGTAGTAAAAGAAGCTACAGGGTTAGATTTTAATTCATTCAGTGACTTTGAAACAGCAGCCAAAGCAGCTAAAGAAGCTGGAATAGAAGTTCCTAACGACTGTAAAACTATCGGTAAACTACTTAATGAAGCTTTTGAACAAAAAGTAGAAGAAACTCTCATTCAACCTACCTTTGTCATTGATTATCCTGTCGAAATATCTCCCCTCGCCAAACCTCATCGCAGTAAACCAGGATTGGTAGAAAGGTTTGAATTATTTATAGTAGGAAGAGAAACTGCTAATAGTTTTTCTGAATTAACCGATCCTTTAGAGCAAAGAGCCAGATTAGAAGCCCAAGCAGCGAAAAAAGCTGCGGGAGATTTGGAGGCTCATGATGTGGATGAAGACTTCCTAGCTGCCTTAGAATATGGTATGCCTCCTACTGGTGGTTTAGGTATCGGGATCGATCGATTGGTAATGGTATTAACCGATTCTCCTAGTATCCGCGATGTAATTGCCTTCCCCCTACTTAAAAGTCAAAGTGAAGCAATCAAATCTTTTGACTATGATGCCGATAAGAAAATCCTCAAAATCGAATTTAATCATGGCGGTATATATAAATATTTAGATGTACCTGAATCTATTTATCAAGGTTTAAAAGAATCCCCTTCTGTCGGTCAGTATTTTAATAGTAATATTAGGGAGAAATTTGGTTGCGATCGAGAAGTGTAAAAAGGCAGATCGAATTAAGACAATAACGCGGTATCAAATTTATTTTTCATGTTTTCTTTGTTTTAGATATGCACATTATTACCCGTAAGCGTCTTAATGAATTTGCTGCTAGATATCCAAAAACAAAAACAGCTTTAGCCCAATGGTATAGCTTAATGAAGCAGTAGAATTTTAATTCTATTGCTGAGTTGAAAGAAATTTTTCCGACTGCGGATAAAGTAGGAAGGTTTACTCTGATAGTAGTGCCAGAATATTGATATATCGCGTGACTGCCTTTACCACGTTTTGATATTAACTCAAAACCGTTCTTCATGAGCATTGATTTAAGCTCTCGTATTTTCTTGGGCATTTACCCTACCCAACACCACAAACACAAATCATCTTTAACACAAATCATCTTTCCTACCAATAAAAAAATTAGATAGACATTGTATTGATTTTAATTTATCGATCGAGGCGATCGCTCTAAACAATTAGGATAGGCTTTTAAGCTAGGATTCAGGTATCACCTATTCCCTCTCTCTTCTCTAAATGAATCCCCTCGATTTAAAGCTATTCCGTGACTTGTGGCATTCGCGAGGACAGGTAATCGCGATCGCGCTTGTGGTCGCTTGTGGAATTGCTAGCTTTGTCATGGCGAGGAGTGCCTATACTTCCCTCACTCTTACTCAGACTACTTACTACAACCAATATAATTTTGCTCGAGTTTTTGCTTCTCTTAAACGCGCCCCCGAAACTCTTAAAGAACAGATTGGGGAAATTCCAGGAGTAGCTCAAACTCAGACCCGCATTGTGGTAGATGTTACTCTTGACGTTCCTGGTTTAACCGAACCAGCTACAGGGAGACTAATTTCTCTACCCGAAAGAAGTACTTCTATACTGAATAATTTATTCATTCGCAAGGGGCGTTATCTCGAACCAGGGAGAGGGGATGAAGTCTTAGTTAGTGAGGCTTTTGCCGAGGCTAATCAATTAAAACTAGGGGATACTATCGGCGCAATTATTAATGGACGGTGGGAAAATTTACGGATTGTAGGGATAGCCCTTTCTCCTGAATATGTTTATGAAGTAAGGGGTGCAGGGGAATTATATCCCGATAATAAACGATTTGGCATTGTTTGGATGGGTCGCAAAGCCTTAGGTGAGGCATTTGACCTTGATGGTGCATTTAATGATGTTACTCTCTCTTTGAGTCCTGGAGCAAAAGAGATTGAAATTATTACTCAGCTAGATAGACTATTGGCAAGGTATGGCGGTTTAGGGGCATACAGCAGAGAAGATCAATTCTCCCATCAGATTCTCTCTGACGAGATTAAAGGGTTAGAAATTATGGCAACTTTACTACCTTCAATCTTTTTAGGTATTGCTGCTTTTCTCCTTCACGTAGTTCTCTCACGGTTAGTAGGCACGCAAAAGGAACAGATAGCCGTCCTGAAAGCTTTTGGTTATGGAAATTTAGCTATTGGCTTCCACTATCTCAAGTTTGTGCTGGTTATCGTTAGTGGTGGAGCAACGTTAGGTATATTGGGGGGGTTATGGTTGGGTAGGGGGTTAACCCAAATCTATACCCAATTCTTTCGCTTTCCTTTACTCCGTTTTCAAGTAGACTCCAATGTCTTGGCAACAGCAATTATAGTTAGTTATACGGCTGCTGCGATCGGGGCATTTATGGCAGTAGCTAGGGCTGTTTCCCTCCCACCAGCGGAAGCCATGCGCCCCGAACCACCAGCACAATTTCGCCCTACTATTGTGGAAAGGTTGGGTTTACAGCGTTTCTTTTCTCCTGCGGGCAGAATTATTTTGCGGAATTTGGAACGGAAACCATGGCAAGCATTTTTATCTATTCTGGGTGTTGCTCTAGCTGTAGCTATTTTACTTACGGGCAACTACATGAAAGATGCACTTAACTACTTAATGGACTTTCAATTTCGTCAGGTACAAAGAGAAGATATCACCATTGTTTTTAATGAACCCCGTCCCTCTCGTACCCGTTATGAAGTTGCCAGTTTACCAGGAGTGATTCAAGCCGAACCTTTTCGTCTTGTCCCTGCCCGTCTGCGCTTTGAACATCGCACCTATCGCGCTCCTTTAACGGGAATTCAGCCAAGGGGAGAATTTCGCCGTTTGATGGATAAGAATTTTGACTCTGTCTATCTGCCTACGGATGGAGTAGTATTAACCACTAAATTAGCTGAAATTTTGGGGGTTAAACCAGGGGATACTTTAACCGTTGAAGTGTTAGAAGGCAGTCGCCCCATACGGAAAGTATCTGTGGCGGGATTGGTAGACGAACTGTTAGGAGTCCAGGCCTATATCGATATCCATGCTCTCAATCGCTTGATGCGAGAAGGACAAACTATTTCTGGTGCTTACCTTTCGGTAGATGACCATTTTGCCAGTCAACTTTACTCCGAGCTAAAACAGATTCCTGCCATTACTGGTATTTCTACCCGCGAAGCAGGTTTGAAAAGCTTTGAGGAAATTAGTGCGGAAAATCTCAGGATTATGACCAATGTGTTGGTATTTTTTGCCTGTATTATCACTTTTAGCGTTGTTTATAATTCTGCCCGTATCGCTCTTTCCGAAAGGGGAAGGGAATTAGCCAGTTTACGAATTATGGGTTTTACCAAGGCAGAGGTAGCATTTATTTTGCTCGGAGAACAGGCAATTCTAATCTTACTCGCCATTCCTGTCGGTTATGCGATCGGCTATTGTTTGGCAGCTTTGATGGCTTCTGCTTACAATTCAGAACTCTATCGTTTACCGTTAATAATTACCAGAGCTACCTATGCTGTTACTTTTGTAATTGTTGTTATAGCTGCCTTTGGTTCGGGCTTAATTATCCGCCGTCAAATTAATCATCTCGATCTTATTGCCGTACTCAAAACTAGAGAATAAATTATATTCAAGTCAACAAGGTGGTTTTGGAGGAGGAACAAAATCTTGAAACGACGTAATTTTTTGCGTTTATTAGGTTTATTTGGATTAGGATTAGCTTCGAGTAACTATTTTTTAACTGCTAGGGGAACTACTCCTAACAATGCTACCGAAGAATCTTTACCTCTATTTCGCTTTGTGGCTTTAGGAGATGTAGGAACGGGTAATATAGGGCAATTAGCGATCGCTGAAGTGATGGAAGACTATTTTCAAAAACTTCCCTTCGCTTTTATTTTACTGACTGGAGACAATATTTATGAAGATGGAGAAATATCTAGAATTGGGGCTGCCTTTGAACGACCCTATCGATTTTTCAGACAACAAGGAGTTCCTTTCTATGCTGTTCTGGGCAATCATGATATACGGACTAACAACGGCATAGAACAGGTTAACTACTCAGGATATAATATGCAAGGACGCTACTATACCTTTACTCAAGATATCGTTCAGTTTTTTGCTCTCGATACCAATAAAAATGCTTCCTGGTCAGAACAACTGATCTGGTTAGAAGAAAATCTAGCTAGTTCAACTGCTACTTGGAAAATTGTTTTCGCACATCATCCTCTCTATTCTTCTGGAATTCACGGTAGTAGCCCTAAACTAATCGAAAAATTATCCCCTCTATTTGCTCGTTATGGAGTTCAACTGTATCTTAACGGTCACGACCATAACTACGAGCGCACCAAACCAATTGAAGGAACGACTTATTTAACCTGCGGTGCTGGAGCAAAAACCCGTCCCGTGTGGAATTCTGATTGGACTGCTCGTTCGGCAGCCAGATTGAGTTTTGCGACGATCGATGTTTACCCAGAATACCTAGAAATTCAAGGAATTGGTAAGAATGGGCAAGTTTTCGATCGTGGTAAAGTAATTCGGATTGGTTCGGGTTAAGAAAATTTGAAGGTTTGGCTGGCGCACCCATTGTTTCTGAGAAGTTTTCTGCATATTTTTGCTCAAAAGAAAGTGTATGCGAGGGTACAAGCCAAAAGCTTTAAATGGGTTGAAAACCATTCTGAACATAGCTTTCAGCCACCTCATAAAACGTGAGTTCGATGATTAAATCTTGCAAATGAATATAAGGTGTCAACAGCTATTATCTTTGGTCAAACTGTTGACTATGAAAACGGGCGTAACGACCATTATTAGCGATTAATTCTTCGTGAGTGCCCGATTCGATGATTTTGCCTTTCTCTAACACCAAAATTCGATTAACTCGGCGTACTGTAGCCAAACGATGAGCAATTACAAATACAGTACGTTCTTCCATAATGCGCTCTAAGGCTTCTTGTACTAAAGCTTCTGATTCTGAGTCTAAAGCAGAGGTAGCTTCATCTAAAATAAGAATACGGGGATTGAGTAGCACGGCACGGGCGATCGCGATTCTTTGTCTTTGTCCTCCCGATAGGTTGACACCTCTTTCGCCGACATAGGTATAGTAACCTTGGGATAGGGCAGTAATAAATTGATGAGCATTAGCAATTTTGGCTGCTGCCTTTATTTGTTCTAAGTCGAATTCTGTTTGTCCAAAGGCAATATTTTGAGCGATCGTACCAGAAAATAATAGGGTTTCTTGGGGTACTATGCCTATTTGTTTGCGTAGACTTTTGAGGGTTACATCTTTAATATTAATACCGTCAATTAAGATTTTTCCTCGATCGAGGTCGTAAAAACGAGGTAAAAGATTAACTAAGGTAGATTTTCCCGCACCAGATTCTCCTACTAGGGCAATGGTTTCTCCTGGTTGAGCGATTAAGTTAATATTTTGCAGTACGGGTCGAGCGGAATGATAGCTAAAATTAATCTGACTATATTCTACTTTTCCCGTCACCACAGGCAGATCGATCGCGTCTGGTTTTTCAACTATGGTTGATTTAATAGTTAGCAGTTCAAAAATGCGATCGATAGAAGCTTGTCCTTGTTTAAATTGATTATAGTTAGCAGTAGTAATAGAAATCGGATTGATTAATAAAGCCACTCCAGCTACATAACTAACAAATTCACTCCCTGTTAAATTTCCTTGACTAATTTGCCAACTACCAAGGAAAAATAGAAAAATAACACTTAGAGCTTCTAAGAAACCAACTACCACAAACTGAATTGCTTTAACTTTTTCGGCTAATAGTTGTGCCTGTCTATTTTCTTCTGCCTCTTGAATAAATTTAGCAATGGTATAGTCTTCTGCTGCTAGAGCTTTAACTAAACGAATTCCGCTAAATACTTCTGTCAGAAAAGAAGATAAATTAGAAATTTTATTTTGACTGCGACGAGAAAATTTAAGTAGCTTTTCCCCAAAAATGCCAATTAAAACTGCCATTAAAGGAGCAACAATTAAAGTAGCTAGAGTTAATTGCCAGTTGAGATAAAACAAATAACCCAACACCACAATTAACTGTAAAATACAAGGAACAAATTGATGGAAAAAGTTATTAACTACTTCTCCAATGCGCTCGATTTCTTCTGTTAACCGATAAGCTAAATCTCCTGTTTTGGCTACTTCAAAATAATCGAGACTGAGTCTTTGCAGGTGAGTATAAACAACTTGGCGCAAGTCTAAAGCAATCTTTAAAGCTGCTTTCGCCATAAGGGTATCTTGTCCATACTGCACTATACCTTGTAATAAAAAAGCAACTGACGCTGCAATAGCAAGCTGTGCGGTGGTGTTGGTATCTCCTTCTCCAATAGAATTGGCTATTTCCCCTGCTAAGTGAGCTAAGATAGGCCAAAAGAAAGTGTATGCGAGGGTACAAGCCAAAGCTTGTGTAATCGTAGGAATTTGCGGACGGATATAGGGGATTAGTTGCCAGTAACTAGAACGGGTTTTCAAATCTATTATTTAGTAGGTTTTGGTAATAGATATGTTATCGGATTTGGAAGAATACTAAAAAAAGATATTTGGCACAAGCACAAGTTTGAATATCCAGGGAATGAATTACCGACTTATTCCACATCAAGTTATAGCCAGGGAATTATATTCCCTGTCTCATATATTAAGTCCGTTTAAACGGACTTTAGGTTTAAGCAATGAAATTGATTTCATGATGATTGTGGAGTTTAACCATTTAATCAATTTGATGGTGGTTGAATCGATCGCAATTTGTAAGCTTTAGGTGGATCGTTATTGTAATCGATTCGTTCTAGCATTGAAATTGTTGTATCTTGTTGATGGTAAATTTTTTGATTTTGAACATAAGCGATCGCTGTATCTAATTGCTTACCACCTAACGAAAATACTCCATACCCTTCTTGCCACAAGAATTTAGGAGGAGCGGAAAAATTTTGATTGAGGTAATGAGAGCTACTACCTTTGACGCGCTTGACAAATTCTGCTATCGATAATTTGGGAGGAATAGAAGCAATTATATGAATATGATCTTCTGTACCGTTTATAGCGTGGATAATACAATTGATAGAATCGGCTTTACTGATAATATAAGGATAAAGCCTGGCTTCTCGTCTACTATCAATTAACATCTGTCTATCCTTTGTACCCCAAATCAAATGATAATATAAACGCCATAAAGCCATATTAATTTAATTACTTACGATCGATCTTGCCTAAAACTCAATAGCCAGCCAAAAAATAAGTTCTCTGTCCGATATTGTAAGTCGGTTTAAACCGACTTGGTGTTTGAGACATGAAATTAATTTCATGGCGGTTATTCGCTAATTTCTACATTCTTTCGATTACAGAGATCCCTAATAAAGATAATCCTAACTCGAGCGTACGGGCAGTTAGATCGGCTAAAATCAACCTAGAAGTACGCAATGGTTCATCTGCTTGTAAAATGGGACAGCGATCGTAGAATTGATTGAATTTTTGACTTAGTTCAAATAGATACTGACAAAGACGATTAGGCAGTAAATCTTTTTCTACTTCTTGAAGGACTTCTCCTAGTTGTAAAATATGTTTTGCCAAGATAATTTCTGTTTCTTCTTCAAGCAATATTTTGGTATCTGTTGACAACTTAGTAAAGTCAATATTTCCTTTACGACTAATCCCTTGTACCCGCACATAAGCATAGAGTAGATAAGGTGCGGTGTTGCCTTGGAGAGCCAGCATTTTTTGATAGCTAAATTTGTAGTCGGAAGTACGATTTTGACTCAAATCGGCATACTTAACGGCACTAATACCTACTACTTGGGAAACTCGATCGACAAATTCTGCTGTTTCTTCTCTTCCTTCTTCTTTCAGTCTAGTTTCTAAATCTTTACGCGCTAAATTAATTGCTTCATCTAATAAATCTTTAAGCCTGACTGCTTCTCCCGAGCGCGTTTTTAATTTTGCGCCGTCTTCTCCTAAGACTAACCCAAAATAAGCGTGAATGAATTGATGATTTTCCGTAATCCAACCTGCTCGCTTGCCTACTTGAAAAATTTGAGCAAAGTGACTTTTTTGTTCCGAACCAACGGGATAAATTACTTGTTGAACTTTATCTACTTTGACTCGATAGCGAATAGCAGCTAAGTCAGTGGTGGCATAGTTATAACCTCCATCTGATTTCTGTACGATTAGAGGTAAAGGCTCGCCTTCTCTGTTAGTAAAACCTTCTAAGAAAACGCATTTTGCTCCATCACTCTCTACGAGTAAACCTAGTTCCTCTAACTCTGTTATTACTTCTGGTAAAAAAGGATTATAAAAAGATTCTCCTCTTGGTGTAATTTCAGGATAAATTCCCATCAGATCGTAAATCTTCTGATAAGAACGACTAGATAAGTCACAGACAATTTTCCAGGCAAGTATGGTTTCTTCATCTCCTGCTTGAAGTTGAACTACTGAGAGTCTAGCAGCTTCACGGAAATTTTCATCTTCGTCAAATCTTTTTTTTGCCTGGCGATAGAAAGTAGATAACTCTCCCAAATCTAATTTTTCTTTGCTTGTCAAAGCTTCTGAATAGGCTTCTCTAAGATAGGCAATGAGCATACCAAAAGGAGTTCCCCAATCACCCACATGACTGATGCGTAAAACGTCATGACCGATAAATTCCAAAATCCGCGCCAGACAATCCCCAATTATAGCAGGACGCAAATGACCGACGTGCATCTCTTTAGCAATATTAGGGCTAGGATAGTCTACTATTATTCTCTGGGGCGATCGCACTGGTTCAATACCCAAGCGATCGTCTGCTTGAATCTTACTCAGTTGGGTTGCTAGATAGGTAGGTTTAATCGTGAAGTTAATAAAACCAGGTCCTGCTATAGTAGGAGTCTCACAGAAATTATCTACTTTAAGATTCTCTACTATTCTTTCAGCAATGTTTCTTGGTGCTATTTTAAGTTTTTTGGGTAGAGACAAAGCTACATTAGATTGATAGTCGCCAAATTTAGGATTGCTAGCAGTGACAACTAAAGGATCGCTATCTGCTAATTCTGCGCCAAAAGCTGCAACCAAAGCTTCGCTAACGGAATTTTTAAGCTGTTTGAGTAGAGACTGCATACTATATATACTTGCTGGAGTTTTATATTATCATTTGTTGCTTTGTTCTAGATACATTCGATAACGATACCAGAATCGATCGCGGAAGTAGCGAGTTAATATTCGTTAACTAATCGCTGTAATTTGTGCCGAACTATTGCAAAATGTAACTCTATAAGCCGAAAATGGCAGCCTTGTCGCAGAAACAAAAGTAACAAGTATATTAAAAATAATGGTAGATAGCCTTAAAAAACCCCAATTTGAAGAAATTCGTCCAGGGATTAAAGCTCCAGCTAAAGAAACTATTCTTACGCCACGCTTCTACACTACAGATTTTGAAGAAATGGCGCAGATGGATATCTCAGCCAATGAAGATGAGTTAAAAGCTATTCTCGAAGAATTTCGTGTAGATTATAATCGCCATCACTTTGTTCGAGACGAAGAGTTCGATCGATCTTGGGATCGTATTGACGGCGAAACTCGTAGGTTATTTGTTGAGTTTCTGGAGCGTTCTTGTACGGCGGAATTCTCTGGCTTTCTTCTGTACAAAGAATTAGGTAGACGTTTAAAAGGAAAAAACCCCGTACTCGCAGAAATTTTCAACCTCATGTCGCGAGACGAAGCCCGCCACGCAGGTTTCCTTAACAAAGCCTTGTCTGACTTTAATCTTTCTCTCGATTTAGGTTTTTTGACTAAAAGTCGCGACTATACTTTCTTTAAACCTAAGTTTATCTTCTATGCTACCTACCTTTCTGAAAAAATCGGTTATTGGCGTTATATTACTATCTATCGTCATCTAGAAAAGCATCCTGAAGATAGAATTTATCCTATTTTCCGTTTCTTTGAAAACTGGTGTCAGGATGAAAATCGTCATGGTGACTTTTTTGATGCCATTATGAGAGCGCAACCTAACACTCTCAATGACTGGAAAGCTAGATTATGGAGTCGCTTCTTCCTATTGTCGGTATTTGCGACTATGTATCTTAATGATATTCAGCGTTCTGACTTTTATGCTTCTATCGGCTTAGACGCAAGAGAATACGACAAATTCGTTATTGAAAAAACTAATGATACAGCCGGAAGAGTATTCCCCGTGATTCTTGATGTCAATCATCCAGAATTCTATGACAGATTAGAAACTTGCGTAAGCAATAACGAGAGACTTAGAGCAATTGATAGTTCTAATTCTCCTAAAATAGCTAAGTTCTTCCGCAAATTACCTAGCTATGTTTCTAATGGTTGGCAATTTGTCAAACTGTATCTAATAAAACCAATTCGGGTAGATAATTTGCAAGGAACTGTTCGTTAGTTTCTTACTTACTTTTGGTAATTCGATCGAGGGGTTCTGTTTGGTGCAGAACCCTTTGATAAACTAATCAACTAAATGACGATCTAAAGCAAAACGGATTAATTCCGCTCTGTTATTAGTTTCTGTTTTACGTAATAGACTACTGACATATTTTTCAATTGTGCGAGGACTGAGATGTAAATGTCCGCCAATTTCCGCATTAGAAAAACCATTAGTAAGTAAATCGAGAACTTCTTGCTCTCTTTTGGTAAATTCAAGTCGAGCGAAAGCATCAGCCTGACTATCCGTGTTCGGATTGATATTTCCTGATTGTCCGCGAGATTTTTCCTGAGAAAATCTTAACTCAGAATGAATTATTTGCGATCGCTCTAACAAATTACGAATAACTGCACCCAATTCATCCATTTCAAAAGGCTTGGGCAGATAAATATCGCATCCAGCTTGATAACCGCGAATTCGCTCTTCTGTATTACCTCTTTCTGTTAAAAAGATTACTGGTAAAAGACGGAATTCTGGACGCTGACGCACTTGTTTGATTAATTCATAACCATCTTTACCTGGCATTCTAATATCAGAAATCAACAGGTGAGGATGATAAGTTTCTAGCATAGACATTGCTCGATCGCCATTTTCGGCTGTAAGCACTGTGTAGCCTGACATTTCTAAATAGTCGTTTAGTGCTAAACGAATACCTGGATCGTCTTCAGCAATCAGGATCAATAAAGGCATAAATTAGAAAATGTTTAGCTTCCTTCTTATATTTTCTCTTACTTTAATGTTAGTATTTACTCTATTTTTGACATAAGAGATTTCTCAAAGGCGATCGCCTTGCGTATTAATGATATCTTGCAACAGTAGGATAAAACTAAATATATGTCTACTAGCTCAGTCTCTTACCTATCCAGAAGCTAGACGGGAGAATCCAACGCGCTTTCAGCCGTTGGAGTGTCAATCTTTACCAAATATAATTATCAAGCCAAATATTAATGCAATTAAGTTAGTTCCAATCAAATGATACAAAACTAATTTATCTATAATCTTTGATTGTATTACCGGATCTAAATTAGAAATTGACATCATTGTTATCTCAGTAACAATGATGGTAAAGCATAAGAGAATAGCTAAAACTCCGAAAACACTGACAAAGAGCTTCATTTTAATACTTTTGTTTTGTATTATGACAACTGGAACTACTGAAGCTGCTATTAAGAATAATCTAGCTTAAAGTAATATTGAAACAAGTTTAAAGTATCGATCGAGCAAAAAATTTAACAGCAAAAACTTAGTAATTGTAATTGAGAAAATAAAAAATTTTCAATATTTGCTTTCAAACACTATAATTATTTATGATATTGAAAATAATACAGAAATGATAAATCTTTACCTTTACAGTTCTTGGACTTTGGACAAACAGCAATAGCATTGAAAAAGCACGTGGGCTATGTGAAAATTTCCAAGAGGCTGCTCAACTTGCGTAAGCACAGCACAAATCCGACGGGTTAAAAGCTGTCAGCTTAAAGCTTATAGATCTTCATTAACTGAAATTTTTAATTATATTCAATTAAATTTCGCTCTAATAAAATCGATAATTTGCCGATGAATAATTTGCTTATCTTTTGTCCCGTCAATTATTAAAGATAAATCTGAATATTTAGCTAAAATTTGCTGGTATTTTTCTCTTACTTGAGTTAACTTTACTTCATTTTCGTAAATCTCTTTCAGAGAGCGTTCCTGGAGTCGATCGAGAGAAATTTTGATAGGGATATCGAGATAAATTAATAAATCTGGGTTGGGAAATTTTTCATTTAGTTTACTAACAAAAGCAAATTGTTCTGGTGTAGAAGAATTATAAGCTAGAGAAGAAAAATAATACCGAGGAACGATTACTTGAAATCCATTATCGATTAATTTAAATACTCCGTCAATATCATTATATAAATGGTCGTGGCGGTCTGCTGCAAAGAGATATGCCATTTGTTCATCAAATTTTTGCCGATTATGAGTAAAGAATACTCGTTTTTTAAGAGTACTTCTAATTAAGTTACCAATAACGCCATTAGAAGGTTCGGGACTAATTACAGCACGCTCGCCCTGGTTAATAAAATAGTTTTTTAGTAACTCGGCTTGGGTAGATTTTCCACAACTATCAATACCTTCTAAAACAATAAATAATTTTTTTTTCATTCTGAACCCAGGCAACTTTTATGGAGACGCACAATTGAGCGTTTCTACTTTTTAAGTAAATCAAACCAAATTTCTAACCAATTACGCAAATTTTTACGCTCGGCTAACTTTTGTTGGTAATAAGCAGCAGCAGTTTGTTGGATAGTTTCCGCAAAACTAGGATAGGTAGAGGGAAAATCTATTGTTAGTAACCCTCCGAGCGTATTTTTACTCAGTTTAAGTTTAGATTTCATCATCAGCGCGATCGCGCTAATTAATTCTGCTGCATTTTCCCCCACAAGATGAGCTCCGATTATCTCTCCCTGGGGAAGAACTATGAATTTACATAATCCCGTAGTGTTGCCCGTAATCTGTGCTTGAGTACTATTTTTCCAGTATTGTCTTATAATACATATATCATCGCCATATCTCTGTCTTGCTTGGTTTTCTGTCATCCCTACCCTAGCTAAATTTGGTTGGGTTAAAATTGCCCAAGGTAAATAACTGTAGTTTGTTTTAAACCAGGGTAGAAATAAAGCATTTTTTAAGGCAATATTTGCTTCGTACTGAGCTATAGAAGGTGAAAAATAACCCCCAAGTACATCTCCACAAGCATAAATATGGGGATTACTAGTTTGTAGTTTTTTATTCACTAGAATACGGTCTGGTTTACAGTTAACTCCTACTCCAGCTAAATTCAAACCTTCGACATTGGGTTTTTTTGTTCCTGTCAAAATAATTTCGTCTGTTTCTATAGCGATATCCCCTACTTGCAACCATTTTTTTTCTTCTAGATTTTTGCTTTGTAGGATGGGGGAAGAAGTTAAAATTTTTACTCCTTCTGCTTCGAGTTGAGCTTGAATGAGCATAGATGCTTCTGCATCTTCATAGGGTAATAATCGCTTTTCTGCGAGAATTAGCACGATTTGTTTGCCTAATCTCGCTAAACTCTGAGCGAGCATGAGCGTATGAGGAGAATCTCCTACTATATTTAGGCAATGGGGAAGAGAGGATAAATCTTGTTGTCGATAAATATCTCTAAGAGTAAGATATCCACAATCTTGTATTACTTCCTGAAATTCGATGATGGAGTAGGTACCAGTAGCAATTAGATAGCTACGCGACCGCAATTTTCTGTTACCTACTATTAAAGCTTGTTGCGGTAGCCGACAGAATTCTCCTTTACCGTAAACTACATCTACGCCCAATGTGGCTAAACTAGTTAGGGAATTTTCCTCTGTTAAAGTACAGTTGACTGCTTTTGACCAATTTCTTGCTTCTGTTAATTCAGCGATCGCAGATATACTTGGTTGTGAATAAATACCAAAAACATTTTCTTGGGATATCCTCACAAAACGAGCTATTTGGGCTAGACTATGGCAGAAAAGTATTTCCGATGAATAAGAATTTTCCTCAATATTTTGCGTCACCAAAGCCGTTCTGGCTTGAAGACGAGCAGCAGTAGCAGCGGCATAAATTCCTTCTCGGCTACTGCCAATTACCACTAGATCGTAGTCTACCGCCATATCTAAGTATTAGGAATTAGGGAACAGGGATAATCTTAGCAATTTTAGCCTGTTTATCACCAAATTCCGCTCATAAAAAAGCTATTAGCTATTAGCTATTAGCTGTTAGCCTTTTTTTACGACTTAACCAACCCAAAAAAGTTAATCCTAATAAACCCAGAATTGAACTGGGTTCTGGTACTGTTTCTACAGCAAAAATAGTGGTAGTACCGCTCACCTCATTACTTACTACTAATAAAGGTCGGTTATTAGGACTATCTTCAGGAGATATAAATAATAAGCCTTCTGCACCCAAATCCCCTACTGCTGCTAGTTGTTCTGCGGTAGGATCGGGGTCTCCTTCTTCATTCAAATCAAAGTCAACCGAGAAGTCACGATTATTGGTGTAATCAAGAAACAAAGGATTAAAAGGATCGGTAACATCATAACTAAATACTCCTCCTACCCTCTCTGAACCGATAAAAGCAATAATGCGATCGCCTACCTTACCAAGAGTAACACCTTCTGGCTCTGGACCTTTATCGTCGCTACGATCGTCAAAGTTGTTTTCGTCATTGTTAGAGTTAAAAAAGTCAGGAAATTGACGGGCAACAATTTGTTCTAGGTCATCGCCACTGTCCCAAATTAAGTTACCATCTTCATCCCAAATAGAAAAAGAGCGTCCGCCAAAAGCAAACAATCGATCGAAGTCACCATCACCGTCGATATCTCCCATAGTGTTAGTTACGGTTAGGCGTCCTAAAACTTCTTTTTTTTGCAGGTTTTCGGCATCGGGAAAGGCAGTAGGATCGAGGTTTAAATCTTCTACTCTAGTTTCTTCATTGAAAGCAGTTTGTGTTTCGCCATTGGCATCCTCAAATTCAAATTCACGACCACTTCCTTCGTTAGCAGTTACTAAATAAGTTTGGCCATCTACATTGTAAGAAGCTACTTCATCTGGTTGATACATACCAAACAAGTTATCGTAAGTGGTGATCTTGATTGTTTCATCTTCATCACTAGCATCTAAACCATTACCCTTCAGACTATGATCTTTAAAACCTAAGCCAACTACTTTTTCAAATTCATTATCGACTAGATCGAGAATCGCGATCGCATTATTTTCTTGTAAAGTAACCCAGGCTTTTTCTCCATTTTCAGCCACAGTAATATATTCTGGTTCTAAATCTTGAGCTACGGTAGCATTTGGACCAAAAATACGCACATCACCAACCAGCGAAATTCCTTCAAAACCAACATTAGTAACATTGTTTTGAGTTAATCCAGTAACTCCATTGGCAAGATCGATAATACTAACAGAACCTTCAGGATCGATTAGATAGTCGTCACTGGGTTCTCCTTCATTAGCAACTAGTAATTTATTGCCATTAGGTATAAAAGTTAACATATCAGGTAAAGCACCGACATTAACTGAATTTAAAAATTCACCATTAGCATTAAAAAATAAAACTTTACCAGGAGCTTGAGCATTTTTATTCTCTACCGCAGCAGCTAACATACCATTGCCAAAAGCAACACTATTAACAGTGCCTAAATCAGAATTAATATTTTCGATCGTAATAGACTGTTGTAAAAAGGGTGTAGCTGGATTGGTAATGTTCAGAACATCAATTTGATTGGTAGCTTTATTATTTACAAAAAGATTTTGAGTTACTGGATCGTAAGTAGGTATGTTGGCAGCAGCATCATCATAAATACCTGTGGAATAAGTACCAATAGGTTTTAAACCTGAAGCCATTACTGGCGAAGCGATCGCACCTAATACCATTAAACATTGTAGAGATAAGTGCAATACTTTAGTCACTTCGTCGCTCATAAAATTAATCTTAATCGTTTTCATATTAGTCTGACCTTGTCTTAATTGAGATATCCTTTAGTTGAAAATTTATTGATTTTTTGCGAGGTTCTACTCTTCTTTTTTACCAGAAAAATAATCAGAAAATACTTTACATATTTTTTACTCCTATGAGCTAAACTTCATCAAATCATCATATTTTTAAGGGAAAATAACTATGATAATTAAAGATTAGCTATCCATAAATAAATAAATAACTCCTCAATTAACTTTATTAAAAATTACAGATATTAATATTTTTCTTGGTATTTTTATTAAAAAAAAGCTTCTCTTGCGGTAATTACTTAAAAAAATCAATTAAATAACTAAGTAAAAACACGGTGAAATTAGCCAAATTGGATTTTGTTTTACTTGTTATTTTGTTACGAGTCGCTCGATAAAAATTAGATAAAGAACCTAAGAGTAGCTTGCCTCACTAACCAGCACGAGATTTAATTGAATTTATTATTATTTTTAGGTACTTTTATTTATTAATATATTGATATGTAAAGTATTGCTCATGGCATTATGATAGGAAGCATTCTAGTAGAGCGAAAAAATACAATATTTTCTCAGTTAATTGGTAGAGTGGTGCTTTTAGGTGCCTGTCTCAGTTTAATAAGTTGCCAGAGTCGATCTACTTCGGTTTCTGAGACTATAGCTTCTCCCACGACCCAATCCACCGAGGTCATTGTCATTGGGGATATTTCTAGCAATCCAGCCAAAAAAATTACTCGCTATCAGCCTATGGCAGACTATTTGGCCAATAATTTGAGTGAATTTGGTATCGGCAGAGGAGAGGTAAAAATCGCCCCTAGTCTAAATACAATGGTTGACTGGCTCAAATCGGGTAAAGTAGATGTCTACTTTGACAGTCCTTATCCAGCTATGATAGTAAGCGATCGCAGTGGTTCAAAACCACTTTTACGTCGTTGGAAGGGTGGTCAAGCAGAATATTATGGTGTCTTTTTGACTATGAATGATAGTGGGCTCGAGACTTTAAGCGATCTCCAAGGTAAAACTGTTGCTTTTGACGACCCCTATTCTACCTCTGGTTACTTTTTGCCTTTAGTAAAATTAGTAGAGTCAGGTTTTCAAGCAGTAGAAACAAAATCTGATAATGCCAGTGTTGCAGCAAATCGAATTGGCTATATTTTCACTGGTGATGATGCGAATATCATTCAGTGGATAATTAGCGGTAAAGTAGAGGCTGGTGTAGTTGATATCGAAACTTTTGCAGAAATTCCTTCAGAAAGCCGTAAAGAAATTACACTGTTAGCCAAAACCAAAACTGTACCTAGACAGATGGTCTCAGTTAGACAAGACTTGGATACCGAATTAAGAGAAAAAATTAAGACAATCCTCATAAATATGGAGCAGACTGAAGCAGGGAAAGAGGTACTAAACAAATTTGAAAAAACCGCTAAATTTGATGATTTTCCTACCGAACAAAGCATCGAAGAACTTCGACAACTATACGAACTGATTACTGAAAAATAAGTTCATGACTCTGTTGCGATACAGAAAAGATTCTTTAGCTAGTAAACTGACATTGGCAATCACCACCTTAGTTGTAGGGGTAGTTGCTAGTGTGACTATGCTCTCTTTATATCGGGAACAACAAACTTTTCGTAAAGAATTAGAACAACAAGCAGAACTTTTACTAGAAACACTCTCTATCACTACCGCAGATGCCCTTTATCTTTTGGATGCTGATTTTTTAGGAGACATTATGGAGCAACTAGGAAAAGATAAAATTTTAGTTGCTGGTCGTGTTTATGGTCAAGAAGGAAGAATAATTGCGGATGCTTATAGTGATTCTGTCTTAGTTTATAGTCTCAAGCCTGACCCTTTTGGTGAAGAACTATTACGTCATGAAAATATTGTGTTCCGATGGCAATCCGATCAGTTGTTAGCAGGAAAAGCGATCATTTTAGGTAATCAGCGTTTAGGCGCAGTTAGCATTGGTTTATCTACTCAACCCTTAAAAGCTAAAATAGCAGCCGTTCGTAACCAAGGAATTAGTATTGCTTTGCTTGCCTCAGCAGGAGGAACGCTTTTAGCTTTATTGTTAAGTCGATCGATCACCGATCCTTTAAAACAGATGACTAAAGCTACTACTAGTCTAGCAAAGGGTAATCTGGAGCAAAAGATTATAGTCAATAGTAATGACGAGTTAGCAGACTTAGCAGACGCTTTTAACTCTATGACGGCTCAATTAAGACAATTAATTGTCAATTTAGAACAACAAGCCGAAAATCTTCGGCAAAGCGAAACTAAAAATAGGGCATTACTCGATGCTATTCCCGATTTAATGTGGAGACTACAAGAAGATGGCACTTTAATTGACTGTCAGGTAACCAGAGAAAACCATTGCCCGCCTTTTACTCTCAATTTATTGGGTAAAACTATTACAGAAATTTTACCTCCAGAAGTAGCCCATCAGTTTTTAGTCTGTGTTGAGAAAACCATTAGAAGTAACAAAGTCCAAATCTTGGAATATAGGTTGTTAATTAGAGAACAGCAAAAATATTTTGAAGCCAGGATGGTAGTTAGTGGAGAAAAAGAAGTTTTGGCGATTATTCGTGATATTACCCCGAATAAGCTGGCACAACAAGAATTAACTCAAGCAAAGGAAGCTGCCGAGACTGCTAACATTGCCAAAAGTAGATTTTTGGCTAATATGAGTCATGAATTGAGAACTCCTCTCAACGGTATTTTGGGTTTGAGTGAATTGCTGAGAGTTGAGGCTATAGAATGCGGATATAGAGATTTTGTCCCCGACTTACAGCAAATTAATAAATCTGGTTTGCATTTACTAGCTTTGATTGAAGATATCTTGGATATTTCTAAAATTGAAGCTGGCAAGATGACTCTTTGCATCGATAAATTTGAGCTTGAGTCATTAATTACAGAAGTAAGCCAAATAGTTCAACCTACAGTACGCAAGAATGAAAATATAGTCAATATCAATAATCTCGAAGATTTAGGGATAATGGTTAGCGACCGCCAACGCATTAAACAAATTTTGTTAAATTTGCTCAGTAATGCTGCTAAATTTACCCATCAAGGAACCATCTATCTGACTGTGAATCGTATTTCTAGTAATTCTCTAGTCGAACTGATTGAGAAATATAGATTGTCTTTGGGTAAAGCAAAATTAGCAACTAATTCCAACAAACAAGATATTGTCTCTCAATCTAGGGAATGGGTAGTTTTTCAAATCAAAGATACGGGTATTGGAATGAGTTCCGAACAGATCGATCTGATTTTTCAGCCTTTTATGCAAGCAGATGATAGTACTACTAAAAAATATGGCGGTACTGGCTTAGGGTTAGCTATTTGTAAAAACTTCTGTCAGATGATGGAAGGCAATATCATGGTAGAAAGTGAACTGGGAAGAGGTTCTACTTTTACTTTTTGGCTACCCACTGTTTTGAAAATAGATAATAAATAATACGTAAATAACTAAGAACTGTTGATGGGAAATTATAATTTCTTAAAGAAAAAATAGATTGAATTTTGCTAGTCTAAAGTATGCGCCCTCCTGCGAATAAAACACCCTCTGTCACTAGATGGGAAGAATTACATCGGCTCAGGCTTCCTACTGTCAATCAGTTGGATAATATTAAAGCTCATTTAGACATAATACTATTGGCTTTAGAATCCATTACAGATATAAGTTCTGAAGCAATACTAGCAGCAGCCAAAGAACTGAATTTGGAGTCAGTCATAGCAGATAGAGTGGCATTGTGGAGATTACGTCAATCCAATCCTCTGCGTAAAAGTTCTGGAGGCAGAAAAAAGCTAGACGTAGAAGAAGCACGCTCGCTAGTTTTAATTATTTGTTATTTAGCCAAACAAAATCAAGAATTACTCCGTCGTGCAGTTAGTCTTTTAGAACAAGTTAGCGAACAGCAAAAAGAACCCTATCAGACTGCTTTGTTAGGTGATTATCTGGATAAGTTTATTAATACCTATCAAGAGCGCATGGAAATAGAAGAAAAAATTACTTCAGAAAAATTATCTCACTTAGCTCTTAAACTCTTAATCGATCTACTATTTTATAGTGGCAATAATGGTCATCGTTTGCTGTGGCTGGCAATACTCGATCGCTCTCAATAATTAGGTAAATTTTTAAGATATTTTATGTTAGTTACCCGTCGTTTTACTCCTCCTACTTGCACTTTAGAAATAGAAGCAACTAGTTCTGCTTTATCTCGTTGGACAAAGCAAAAAGCGATCGAAGATGTCCAGTTCCAACTTAGTTTTGATGACCCTAGATTGACAAAAGAAGAACAAGTAACGATCGAAGGCGATCGAACTCAACTAGAGCAACTGTATCGAGTTATCACTAGTTATGTACAAAATTTTTTGCAACAACCTTCCCTAGAGCAAATTTTATCCCAATCTCCTTCCTCTACTAATATTGCTCCTGGTCAACTATACTTAAAACCCCAAGGATTAGTCACTCATGAATTGTTTTTAGGCTCATTGGGAAACAGTGATTCTGGCGACAAAATCCAACTTAATACAGTTCAACTATTCGATTTAGTCACGGCTTTAGAAGATTATCGAGTAGAAATAGCTGCCATACCATATCTCAATTCTGCCGAGCCTCAAAAGCGTTCCTTATGGTCTACTGCCATAGCTTCTATCGTTGTTATTGCAGGTTTAGCTATATTAGGTTTCAACCTATTTAACCAATCATCTCTAAATTTTCAATCCGCTTCTGTACGAGAATCCGAATCAGCCTCTGACAAACCTAAAATCGATCGAGATAAACCAGATGAGGTCATTCCGCCTCAAATAACTAAATCTCCCAAAAAACCAGCAACTCAAAGCCAACTACAAGACCCTCTTTCTTCAAAAGAAAAATTACCACCACCACCTCCAGTAGAAAAGCCTAAAGCTCCTCCTGCTAATGTACCAGATTTTTCCAAATATCCTCTACCAAAAATCGAGCAAATACCAACCGTTAAGCCAAAACTTACCAAACAACCCAAACCCAACCAGCCTTCTAATCGACCTTCTCAGTCTGAACTGGCTCTTAGATCGAAACCAGAAAATATACCCATACCAGAGGTTCCTCCCCTTTCCCCATCACTACTCCCCACAGAAGCAGATATTATTAATAATTCTGTTGCTAAAGCAGATGATAATAGTTCGCCAACACAATCTTTACAGTCAGCAGAACCAGAGAAATCCGTTACTACCCCTCAATTAAAAGAAGTAGAACGATATTTTCAGCAGAAATGGCAACCACCAGCAGAATTAAAACAAACTATCGAATATCGTCTGGTAATTAATTCTGAAGGCTCAATTGTCCGAATTACTCCTATTGGTAAAGCTTCAAAAATATTTATCGATCGCACTAACATTCCTTTAATGGGAGAATCATTTATTTCTCCTAGTGCTACTAAAGGAAATCAGATTATTCGTTTATTGCTGAGTCCAGACGGAGATGTTAAAACTTTTTTAGAAAGCAAGTAACTATTCTTCGCTTTAACAGAATCAGTAATTCTAGTTTTTAGTTTTTAGTTCTTAGTTAGATATTTAAATCTGAGAGCAAAACTAACTACTAACTACTAACTACTAATAATTAGTATGCCTATTTTTGTCAAAATTGAAGAGGGTATTGTCGATAAAAAGACTTTCGATCGATATGTACCCGCTCATAAAGAGTATGTTCGCCAATTAATTGCCCAAGGACATAAAGCTCGTTCGGGTTATTGGCAAGAACTAGGAGGCGGAATGCTCATTTTTGAAGCATCTTGTTTAGACGAAGCCAAAGCTATTGTGGCACAAGACCCATTAATTAAAAACAACTGTGTAACCTATCAACTTCATCAATGGTGTATTGTGGTTGAGTAAAACTAGGAGTCTAGTAATCAGAAACTCCCTACTTACTACTTGCTACTTGCTACTCTCTCTTACTCCCATGACTGGGGCAGGGAGGAGCAGAAATAGAACGATCGAGCCAACCAGCAGCTTGATTAATCCGCATTAAAGCTTCTTGAGGCTGTTTTTTGATTAAAAAGACTAAGGCAGAAGCAAGTTGTTGTCCTGCTTGAGCTTGTCGATTAGCTTTGAGACGATGCCAATCAGAATGAGGGATAGCTAAACGTTCGGCTAAAGCTCGTGCTAATTCTAATGTACTAACTTCTTGAAGCAAATCTTGGTTATTTAACTTAGTAGTTTCCGACATGATGAGTTAATATCGAGTAGTTCTTTTTCTTTGACTATATCTTAAGTATGTCTGCTCAAAATTCGGGTTTTACTCCAGACGATAACCAAGAACTAGAACAACTATTGATAGATATAGATCGATCGCTATCGGAACTTAAAGAACGTCATGCTCAGGTCAAGCGAGATTACCAAAGACGGATTGAATTACAACAACGGCAAGAAAGATTAAAACAACAGCAGCAAGATAATCAGAGTAGAGAGCCAATTAAAACTCAATTACGACACATACAACAAGAATTAGACAACTTAGAGGTCAATTTAGAAAGCCGTTTACTCAATTGGCAACCCTTTTGGCAAGCAGTGAGGATAGGGGGATTAGGGGTGATTATTGGTTGGCTACTTAAATCTTGTGCTGGATGAAAAAAGCGATCGTTTTTTATGATCGATCGCTTTTCGTTTTTTGCAATTACTTATGCAGAAAGATTGTCTATTGTTTTACTTAACTACTAATTTTTTACGGAGTTGGGAAATGCCGAAGATTCCTCCTACAGCTAATAATCCTAATGTTGGCGAAAACTCAAAAGGAACTGCTGCTACTCCTGGTGTTGGATTAATAGTAAACGAAGCTATTGGTGAATCGGAAACATCTAGTATGTCCAGTGTAAAAGGCTCGACTCCCTGGATACTTAGCCCATCAGAATTATCTAAACTACCCATAAAGAAATTTAAATCAGTAATATCTCCATTAGAATTAGTGCTGAAAATCCAACTAGATAGATCGTTTTTGGCAAAGCTAGTTGTACTTGGAGTTGTTGCAAGTCCTGAAAACGTAGCATCAAGATCGATAAGATTGCTGAAATCGTTACTAAAAAAAATATTTGTATTAGGAGCAAGAAGACTATCATCAAATGTAATTGTTCCACTACCTGCTCCCGAGCCTGAATTTAAAGTAAAGTTGAGGTCGTAAGTTGTGCTTATTGCTGATGCTGAGGAAGCTGTAAAAGCCAAACTAATGCTAATCGCACTAATGCCAATTCCTATTTTTCCTAAAGTTTGCACGTTTTTCATATTAATACCTAATACGTTGAGGAATTTTTTCTAAGTAAAATAAATTCCTCATTATTTCTAACATCTCCCCCCCTAGTAACATCAGTATTTACAGCATCAGTAAAATTGACTAAAGAGAAAATTAAGCGATGGATATTATGACAAATTAGAGCAAAATTAAACTAAAATTTTTCTTCAAACTTAAATCTATTTATTCTTTATGAAAACTAGAGAATAATTATTCTAAATTACTAGAGTTTTTTGCCAAACAAAAGAATATTTTTGCACTTGTAAAAAGTCTATTCTTCTTCTGTATTCCATTTTTTCGACTCTTCGGCAGCTTTAAATTGCTTACGAGGATTATTTTGATAGGGAGAAGGAACAATTTCTAGCTGTCTATATTTAGGTTTTTCTTTTGGTTTGCCTTTTGTCGGTTTTCTCTCTTCACTTTCACCCCTGCGCCGTTGAGAAGTTCTTTCTTCGCTGGTATCTTCTGTAATTACTTCATAGAGAATGGCTTGTTTGTTTTTCTCTGTACCTTTACGCAAAACTCTACCTAGTCGCTGAACATATTCCCTAGTCGAACCCGTACCAGATAAAATAATGGCAATTCTAGCATCGGGGACATCAACACCCTCATTGAGAACATGAGAAGCAACCAGAGTTTTGTATTCTCCTGTTTTAAACCTGGTTAAGATATCGTGGCGTTCTTTGACTGGGGTTTGATAGGTAATTGCCGGGATGAGAAATTCTTGAGAGATACGATAGACGGTAGCATTATCGTTAGTGAAAATAAGAATGCGTTCGGGGTAATGTTTACTAATTAGATCGATGAGTATTCTTAGTTTGGCATCTGTACCTAAAGCAATTTCTTTAGCTTCGCGGTGTGCTAACATTGCCCTTCTGCCTTGGGGCGATCGCGCACTGGCTTGGACAAACAATTGCCATCCTTCTAAACTAGAGAGGGAAATATTAGATTGGCGTAAAAAATCGTTACGAGTTTTGATGGCGCGGTCGTACTTGGTTCTTTCTTGTTGAGATAATTTTACTTTAATCGATACTATTTTATGTCTTGCCAAAGCACCGCCAGAAAGGTCTTTAGCACTTTTACGATAAACAATTTTACCAATAAGCGAATCCAAGAAGCGGTGACTGCCATCGGTACGTTCGGGAGTAGCGGTTAACCCCAAACGATAAGGGGCGATCGCATATTCGGCTATTACTTTAAAAAAGTCTGTAGGTAAGTGGTGACATTCATCGAAAATTAAAAAGGCGTATTTATTCCCGATATTTTCTGCATGTATAGCTGCACTATTATAGGTAGCAATTAAAATGGGAGTGCGATCGCGCGAACCTCCTCCTAACAATCCTACTTCGAGATCGGGAAAGGCAGCCTCAATTTGAGCATACCACTGATGCATTAAGTCCAAAGTGGGTACCACAATCAAAGTAGTACGGGGAGTAGCTTGCATCGCCATTTGGGCTAAATAGGTTTTGCCCGCAGCCGTGGGTAATACGACTACTCCTTGTCTTTGTGACTGTTTCCAAGCCTGTAATGCTTCTCGTTGATGGGTATAGGGTTCGAGTTCAAAACCAGAATTGAGTTCTAGAGGATAAAATTCTTTGGCTTCATCGATAAAATTTACCTCTTCCCTCCGCATTGCCTCTACCAGAGGACGATAATAGATAGCAGGAATCCGAAACTTTTCAACGCGATCGTCCCAAGTGGCATATTCTAGCCATACTTTCCCTCTTGGTGGGGGATGTAAGATGAGAGTACCTCGGTCAAATTTTAATTTAGAAATACGAGGCATATTTTAGTTTAATCTTTACTAATTCGATACTTCTTAGTAAATCCTACAATTTTTTAATAATTTACTCACCCCTAAATCGGCGCGATCGCTATGTAATACCACCCCAATCATGCAGATGGACGACACAAAGCTCGCGTGTTCAAATCAGCCTTAAACTTAGATATTGATGATATTAGACATCTTGCAAAAGTCTTATAATTAGGTTAAGTTTTCTAAAACAGCAGTAATTTGTTCTGATAATTGTAAAGGACGAAAGGGTTTAGTAAAGATGGCTGCTACTTCTAAACCCACCAATCTGGCTTCTGCGGATGATTGATTTTTGGCTGTCATCAAAATTACGGGAATATGTTGAGTTTGGGGGTCTGCTTTTAATTGTTCTAAAGTTATCCGACCATCCCAATCTGGCATCATGAGGTCTAGTAAGATAATGTCAGGTTTGTTAGTTTGAGCAATATTTAGTGCCTCTTTACCAGAACTTGCTGTGAGTACTTGCCAATTTGCACCCATCTCTAAACCTAGTTTAGCGATCGAGCGTACATCTTCTTCATCATCAACAATTAAGACACATTTACTCACAGTTATTTCTCCCAATTAAATGAATTTATAGGTTCATTACGATTAATATATGCTTATTTTCAATTTCCTTCCAATGCTTTCTGCCGATCGGGGTTCAAAATTCCATATTGTTCTAAATCTTCAAATTTTTCCCATTTTTTGACATGATGGCGACGACAACCCTCGTAAATCATACCAATTTTTTGCATTACTCGTCCTGAGGCTGGATTACTTTTAAAATGATCTGCACAAATGCGATGGAGTTTGAGCGTGGCAAAACCATATTGTAAAATTGCTTTGGCTGCTTCGGTACAATAGCCTTTATTCCAATAGGGCTTTCCCATCCAATAGCCCATTTCTGCTCTATCATTTTCTCGATCGATTCCCAACCCAATTGCTCCACACAGTTGTTTATTGTCATTAATTACAATGGCGAAAATTGCTGCTTTATCTTCTTGAAAAGCATGGGCATGGGTACTAATCCATTCTCGAGCATCTTTTTCTGTATAAGGATGGGGAATAAAAAGAGTTGTGGCAGCAATTTCTTTTTCACTAGCTAATTTAGTTACTATTGACACATCTTGTAGGCTAAAAGGACGTAACATTAGTCTTTGAGTCTGAAGAGTAGGTTGTCCAGACATAATTAGTTTTTTTCAGTTAGTTGATGCGACTATTTATTAAAAATTAATTCTAAACGCTTTTGAGATTGAGCCAAGGCTTCTGCTGGTGTTTTTTCTCCTAAAAGAGAAGCTTCGATCGCTCGTCCTAAATTTTCAGAAAGACGAGTATATTTAGGAATAATAGGACGAGAACGCGCCCATTGCATTTGTTCTAAAAAAACATTAATTACAGGATTTTCTCGGACAAATTTTTGATAATCTGGACTTTGTTGTGATTTTAAATTAATCGGTAAATAACCTGTTTTTAATGCCCAAGTCGTTTGAAATTCTTCGCTTAAAACATATTCTAAAAATTTTATGGCTGCTTGTTCTCTTTGAGAAGTTGTTTTAAAAACAAATAGATTTTCTCCTCCTACTACGGCAGCTTTTTCTTGAGATACGGGAATAGGAAAAACACCGTAATCAGTATCGGTTTGTTGTAGTTGTCCTAAAGTCCAAGGTCCTGTTACTTGCATGGCTGCTTTACCAGAAAGGAAACTATCTAATTCATAGCCCCTTTCTGGTGCAGATAACATGGCTACACCATCTTTAACTAAATCCGCACCTAATTGTAAGGCTTCAATAGTACCTGGATTAACTAAATTGGGTTGGTTTTCTGCTAATAACTTTCCTCCCGCACTATAAATAAAAGGAAGCCAAGCAAATACCGTCCATTCTCCTTTTCCTAAAGATAAAAAGATACCGTAACGGTCGTTAATTCCATCTCCATTAAGATCGGTTGTTAGTTGTTTGGCTACTTGTTTTAATTGTTGCCAATTTTGCGGTAAATTTTTAATTCCAGCTTCGGCAAATAAACTAGGACGATAAAAAATAGCAGCATTATTAGTAGCTAAAGGAACAGAAAAAATATGTCCGTCTAATTCCATAGAATCAAACATGGCGGGGTCTATTTCTGCTTTGATGGGGGACTTATTTAACCAATTTTCTAGGGGGAATAAAGCTCCTAATTGAGTAAGTTCTCCCGTTATTTGCGGAACGAACCACAACATATCTGGTGGTTGTTCGCTTACTGTAGCTGCTAATATTTTGGGCAATTGAGAATCTGGTTGTCCAATGTATAAAGCTTCTACTTGAATATTGTCATGGGTTTGATTGAATCGAGCGACTAATTGATTAAAAACAATTCTATTTTCTAGAGGATTTATACCGTGCCAAAGAGTTACCTTAGTCAAGTTGGGATTATTATCACTGCTACTTTGGCAACCAGTAACTAGTGAGCATAAAATAATAAAATATATAAATACCCGCACTATGTAAAGTCTCATAGACTACATCTCTGATTATTTTCGAGAATTAGTTTCAGAAGTCTCGGCTTCTGGCATATCAAACAGAACCGAATTCATATAATATTCAGCCCAATCGGGGCCAAAAGCTTTTTCTAACACGCGACGAGTTTTATCGTTTTTTTGTTGTTTGGTACAGTAATAATTTTGTCCTTCTAGATATAATTTTTGTTGCTGAGGAGATAAAGGTTGAGCTTTAATAGCTTGCTGACAGTGAACTGCCAAAAAACTTTTTACTTGTTCGAGAAAATCTTGTTCTTCTTGAGAGGTTTGAGGACGAATAAACAGGCAAAACTCCGAAAATATATCAGCCCATGGTGGTAACTCGCGGTGCTGAGAAAATTGGCTAGGAGGTAATGTCGAGAGAATATTTTGGTAAGCTTGAGGAAGAATTTTTTCTGGACTAGTAGGAGAAAGATCGACGATCGCAGCACTAATTCCTGCCTTTCCTGCTACTATATCGCAGCCAAACATTGGTAAGGGATATTCTGGGCGAGGAAACATCACACAATGAAGAATATCTAAATTAGCCCCTACCTTAGCCAATTCTAAGTGCATTTTACGAAACTGAGGTGTTTGATAGCAGCGATTTTCAATTCTGAGTTTTTCCCCTTCTAGTTTCCCTTCTACATAACCCAATCCTTCTGGTAAAGAATAAGGTGATAGATTGAGATATCGATGCCAATAGTCAATAATTAAATCGGCTAGCTGACAAATTAAAGGGTGTTGCTCTTGGCGCAGTGAAGACTTTGAGGTTTCCAACATATTTACGATCGACAGCGATAAGGGCAGCTTGATTAGACTTCTTGCAAAAATAAACGGAATGCGGTCGAAGCAGGCTCCGCCTTTTCAAGGCGGAGTACCTTCGACTTAACCAAGGTTTATAGGACTTATGCAAGAGGTCTATTAAGTAGCGACCAATGCTCTATTACTTTAAAGATATACTGAAATTAGTTTGGATATATATACTATTTAACTATTAATCTATTCATTTTAGGAGAGCGATCATGTTTGGTTTGGGTTGGGCAGAAGTAGCTGTGATTGGGTTTGTGGCTCTGCTTGTTTTCGGTCCGAAAAAAATTCCCGAAGTTGGCAGCGCGCTAGGAAAAACTTTACGCGGTTTTAAGGACGAAATCAATAATTATTCATCGGAAGAAACAGATGAACAACAAAAGTAGCAAGTAGTAAGTAGCGAGTTGGAAATTTTGGTGGACAATTTACTTTGGCAAGATATCTAATCATTTTTTCCTATCGATCTTAGTTCGCAACGGCGTTTGTAGGGTATCTTTGCAAAACTTGTTTTAGATATTTACCTGTATAAGAATTGTCATTTTCGGCAACTTCTTCAGGAGTACCTACAGCAATAATTTCACCCCCCTTATCGCCCCCTTCCGGACCTAGATCGATAATCCAATCACAACAGCGAATTACATCTAAATTATGTTCGATTACAATTAGAGAGTTACCTTTATCGACTAGTCTCTGTAAAATGTTTAATAAATGATGTACATCGTAAAATGATAAACCCGTGGTTGGTTCATCGATTAAATAAAGAGTTTTACCAGTAGCGCGACGAGATAATTCAGAAGCTAGTTTTACTCTTTGGGCTTCTCCCCCCGATAAAGTGGGGGCAGGTTGACCGAGTTTTATATAACCCAAACCTACATCTACTAAAGTTTGTAAACGACTTTTAGCACGGGGAATATTTTGAAACGCATTTAAAGCTTCTTCTACAGTCATGTTTAAAACATCGGCAATAGAATAGCCTTTATATTTTACTTGTAGGGTTTCGCGGTTATATCTTGCTCCTTTACAGACATCACATTGTACATAAACATCGGGCAGAAAATTCATGGCAATTACATTGACACCCTGTCCGCTACAAGCTTCGCAACGTCCCCCTTTAACGTTAAAAGAAAACCTACCCGCTTTGTATCCTCTAGCTTTAGCTTCGATAGTTTCGGCGAATACAGCCCTAATCGCATCAAAAACACCCGTGTAAGTAGCCGGATTAGAACGAGGAGTTCTACCAATGGGGGATTGATCGATAACAATTACTTTATCTACAGAACTTAGTCCTTTAATTCCCTCCAAATTATTAGGAAAAGGTTTTTTACGAGTAAGATGATGTTGTAAGGCAGGATAAAGAAGTTCATTAACTAAAGTAGATTTGCCCGAACCAGATACCCCCGTAATGCAAACGAATTTACCCAAAGGAATTTCTACATCAATATGTTGGAGATTATTTTGATAACAATCTTGTAAATAAAGGGAAACTTGTTTTCCTTGTCTTCTTTCATGGGGAGTTTCTATAACTGTTTTTCCTGATAGATATGCTCCTGTTAGGGATTTTTCAGCTTTAAGTAATTGCTTGAACTTTCCTTGGACGACTATTTCTCCGCCATGAACTCCCGCTAAAGGTCCAATATCAATAATATGGTCGGCACTACGAATAGTATCTTCATCGTGTTCTACTACTATCAAAGTGTTACCTAAATCTCTCAGTTTTTTAAGAGTATTTAATAATCTGTCGTTATCTCGTTGATGCAAACCGATACTGGGTTCGTCTAAAACATATAAAACCCCTGTCAAACCAGCACCAATTTGCGTTGCTAAGCGAATTCTTTGTGCTTCTCCTCCCGATAGGGTCATGGCAGCACGATCGAGGGTAAGATAGTCTAAACCCACATCTAAAAGAAACTGCAAACGAGCCTTTATTTCTTTTAAAGCTAACTCCCCGATTAAAGCTTGACGGGGAGTTAGTTCTAAATTATTTACTCTGTACAAACTTTCATGAATGGGTACACTGACTAAATCATCGATCCGATACTGTCCCAAGCTGACAGCCAGAGATTCTGGTTTGATCCGCTTACCACCACAAACTTCACAAGGTCGATCGATTAAATACTGTTCTAGCTTTTGTTTGACCGTGTCGGAGTTGGTTTCTTGATAGTTACGCTCCAACATATTGAGAATGCCAGCATAGTGACGATAATAACCTTTGGACTCGCCACGGCGAGAATCAGACTCATAGAAAATTGGCTCTTCACTACCATAGAGAAGTACTTGTTGCTTCTCTGGTGTTAACTTATGCCAGGGAGTCTGGATATCAAAACCATATACTTGCCCCACACTATAAAGGAGAGAAAGATAATAAGTATTGTCTTTCTCTGACCAAGGTGCGATCGCGCTGTATAGTGGTTGATGGGGATCGGGAATGACTAACTCAGGAGAAAATGTCCGCATACTGCCAATTCCATGACAGTGAGGACAAGCACCATAAGGAGAATTAAATGAAAATAAACGAGGAGATAATTCTTCAATTACTGCCCCATGTTCTGGACAAGCAAAGTTTTCTGAAAAGACTATTTCTTGAGGTATTTTTTGTTCGGAAATATGCCCATTTTTTTCGCCTTTTGTTATATACTTACTATCAGACCGCGACGCGGATACCCCTCCTAATGTATCATTTAATACCTCAATAATTGCGATACCCGTAGAAAGACGGAGACAGGTAGCCAGGGAGTCAGCTACACGCTCTTGTATGTCTGGTTTTACGATCAGCCTGTCAACAACGACTTCAATGTTGTGTGTATAATTTTTATCTAACTCGATGTTGTCCGATAGTTGTCTTATTTCGTTATTCACGCGAACTCTGACAAAACCTTGAGCAGCTAAACTAGATAATAATTGTTTATGAGTTCCTTTTTTTCCGCGCACTACAGGAGCAAGAATGAGAAACTTAGTACGGTCTGGTAATTCCATCACGCGATCGCACATTTCATCGATAGTTTGAGGCGTAATCGAGCGGTCGCAGTGGGGGCAGTGGGGTTCTCCAGCTCTACCAAATAATAGTCTAAGATAATCATAAATTTCCGTGACCGTACCGACAGTAGAACGAGGATTGTGAGAAGTAGACTTTTGATCGATCGAAATAGCAGGACTCAATCCCTCGATCGCATCCACATCTGGTTTATCTAATTGTCCTAAAAATTGCCGTGCATAAGCACTAAGAGATTCTACATAACGCCGTTGTCCTTCCGCAAAGATCGTATCAAAAGCTAGGGAAGATTTACCCGAACCAGATACGCCAGTAAAGACAATCAGTTGATTTCTGGGTAATTCGAGATTGATATTTTTCAGATTATGTTGTCTAGCACCGCGTATACGGATCGTGTCTTGGAAGTTATCGGACATAAAAGGGACAGAAGTTATATTTATATCTGGTTGCTATAAGAAGTCGTTTTGTGTAAAGACACAAAGATCCGTGCCAAATGTACTGAGTAGTTATACCTATAAAAGTTTACTTAGTAATAAGCAAGCCATAAATGATTGTAGCGATTTATGGTGTCTCGAGCAGAAGCAGATCGCTTTTTAATTTTAGTTTACCAGGTATATATATATAGATGATATAGTCAAAATATGGGCTTAGACTTTTTGCTCAACAGACCGAGCCTAACCTCTGCAATAGTGTTAGATTCATCAAAGTCAGAACCGATTATTGGTAGCTATTTTTTGCCTATGCTATCAATATGTACTACCAGATACAATTAAAAAAAAACCAATGTCGAAACAACAAAAACTATTATTAGTAGATGACGAACCTGGTATTAGAGAATCAGTACAAGCCTATTTGGAAGACAATGAAGAATTTCAGGTGAAAGTTGCTGCCAATGCAGACGAAGCTTGGCAAATACTAGAAAAAGAAACACCCGATTTGATTATTTCCGATATTATGATGCCACGAGTTAGTGGCTATCAATTTCTAGAAAAGCTACGGGAAGATCCACGCTACAGGGCAATCCCCGTTATTTTTCTGACGGCAAAAGGTATGACAAGGGACAGAATTGAAGGCTATGAAGCAGGTTGCGATGCCTATATTGCTAAACCTTTCGACCCTGAAGAATTAGAAGCGATCGTTAAAAATTTACTAGCAAGGCTTAGTGTTACTACTACGGATAATAATAGTAGTTCAGAACTAGAAAAAATTGCCCGCGAACTAGAAGAAATTAAAGGCAAATTAGATGAAAGATTAGGGCAAAATCCTCGTTTTGAGCCAACTCCTTCTCCAATTAAGATTGAATTTACTCCACGAGAACAAAGTGTTTTAGATTTAGTAGCTCAAGGTTTAATGAATAAAGAAATTGCTCGCGAACTAGAAACTAGCGTCAGGAATGTCGAAAAATATGTTAGTCGTTTATTTAGTAAAACAGGTACAAATAGCCGAACAGAATTAGTTCGTTTTGCCCTGAAACATGGTTTAACTAATTAATAAAAGACTTGGTAAAGCTTCGCCGAAATAATAAACGAGTTATTAGTTAGTTATTAATTATTAGTTCCAATTAAATAAAGTCATAAACATCTGCAGTTTCCCTAGATGACAGTCCGTTGTCTTATACCCAATCAAGTTTTTAGAGATTAAGCGGAGGTAAAAAAGCTCCGAACCAACCTAAAATTGAAGAAAATAAATATCAGAATAGGCACAAAAAGCACGGTCTCCTAAAGCAATATCTCCAGGATTAAGATACTTATATAATACTCTTGCTAATTTAATATCATGAAATCAATCGAGCTTGTACTCCTGAAACCCCCATTTCAACGTTGCCAATTATCAATAATCTTTGATTATTGATAATTGAGCCAAAATCGCCAGATTCCTTTGAGAATAGGAAGTTTGAGATTTTGAAAGTCCTTCTCAAGGACTTGTGTGTACACGGTAGCTTTAAACCTGAGAGATTTAAATGCAGCAAAGAACATTTTAGCGGTTGGGCAGACCGTGATAGCTTGTGGAGATACCTCTGGCGGGGAGATAGATTTACTGTCTCTAGCTATGTCTCGCTGAAGCAAGAATCCCATGGCTTTAGCGTAGCGTAGCCGTGGGAATGTCAATTCATATAGGTTGCAAATTTACTTTCAGCTTCTCGAACATGTCTAGTTAAGTTAAATTAAATTAGATGTACTTAAGTTTCTTTTATTAGCAATTTTTAGCGATCTTTAGATAAGATTATTATCTAAGGTCAGTAGATCAAATCAAAAACAAAGCTTAATTCATCTAAAAACATCGATCCCTAGCCATTTCGGCTTTTTTTATCATTCATAAAAAATTTTGCTGTTTGTAAAATAAATTAAAGAGACTACAAACCATGAAAACTTCAACTCAGCCCCATTTAGGACAATCAGTAGCGTTTGCTATAGTTTTAGCGATTATGAGTATAAGTGTAATAGTATTAATGACTTTAGCGAGTGGTCAATTATAGAAGTAGAACAATTCAATCCATCTAAATTCTCGACTGGGGACTCCCGATTAAAATCAACGACGAAGCGGAGTTGATTTAACAGGAGACGTGCTGTATAAACGCTTGGGGTTTCCCCAAGCGACAGGCACTCGGGAAAGTCGAGCCTCTAATTATGTTTACAGAAAAGACAAATTGATAATTTGACTGGTAGGCTCTCCTTGATTTGACTTAGAGATAGAGAGTTGGCGAGCGCATCTTCTAATATAGGATAATAAGCGGAAGTTAGAACTCACGTATCAAAATTTTCTATGAAAAAATTATTTGGTTTAGTTAGTTTTAGTGGTATTCTAATTTCAGCTGGTATGGTGCCTCTCTCTTTGTCTGCACAAACTAAACAGTCTTTATTCCTTGCTTATCCCCCGCCAGAACATCAAACTAGTTCGGAAAAAATATTTTTAATTGGTACTGCCTCACCAGAAGGAAAAGTAAAGATTAATGGAAAAACAGTAGAGAGAAGTCCGACAGGACATTTTGCCCCTAGCTTTCCTCTGGAAATAGGAGATAATTTTTTTACTCTGCGCCATAAGGAAGAAGAAATAGAGTTAAAAGTTACGAGAGTCGCTACCGAACCAGAAATCCCAGAGGAGGTAGCTTTCGCCAATAATTCTCTTACTCCTGGGGTAAGTATAGCCAGATTACCGGGTGAATTAATATGTTTTGGTGCTGTTGCCACGCCCAATGCTGATGTTTCAGTGAGATTGAGAAATCAGCATATTGCCTTATTACCCCAAACAGAATTCACTCAATTGCCAGCCAACTCCGCAGTGTTAACCGCAGCTAATCAACCAACTATAAAAGTAAGTACGGGAACATATAAAGGATGTACGACTTTAGCAGTAGGCAATTGGGGTAAACCAGAATTTAAACTTAATTTTCAAGGCAAAACAGTAACTCAAGCAGGTATAGGAGAAATTGAGATACTTTCTCCTACCCAATTAGAAGTAGTAGAAGTAATTGCCGATGCAGGAGTAGCACGAACAGGTGCCAGTACCAATTATTCTCGTTTAACGCCTTTACCAAAAGGAACTAGAGCTAGTGTAACGGGGAAAGAAGGAGAATGGTTACGTCTAGACTATGGTGCCTGGATTAAAGCAGAAGAAACTCAACCTGTTGCTACTAACGTTCCTCCTGCTTCTCTTATTCGCAGTGTTACTTCCCGTCAAGTAGGAGATGCGACAGAAATTATTTTTCCTTTGCAAGTACCAGTCCCCGTAAGTGTACGGCAGGGAGATAGCAATATCACGCTTACCCTATATAACACTACTGCCCAAACCGATACTATTCGCCTCGATGACGATCCTTTGATTAAACGTTTAGATTGGCAACAAGTAACACCCAATAAAATAGAATATACCTTTCAACTAAAAACAGAACAACAGTTTGGTTACGATTTAAGCTATGAAGGAACGAGTTTAATTTTTACTCTGCATCATCCACCTAAAATGGTAATGCCAAGAGACAATACATTATTACCTTTATCTAGAGATAAAAATAATTCACTCATCCTTGAAAGAACAAATTCTTCTCGTAATCTGCCTCTATCTAACATTAGAATACTTTTAGACCCAGGACATGGTGGTGAAGAAAAAGGTTCTAGAGGGCCTACAGGTTATCCAGAAAAAGATGTTAACTTAGTAGTCTCCAAATTATTAGCGAAAGAATTAAAACGACTTGGGGCAACAGTCTATTTAACCAGAGAAACCGATATCGATGTATCTCTTAAAGACAGAGTCAAAACGATCGATGAGATCGAACCAGATTTAGCCCTATCGATTCACTATAACGCTTTACCAGATAACGGAGATGCCATCAATACTAAAGGTATTAGTACTTTTTGGTATAACACTCAAGCTCATAATGTAGCTGTGTTTTTGCATAACTATTTAGTGGAAAAACTCGATCGAGCTGACGCTGGAGTTTTTTGGAATAATCTAGCTTTAACTCGTCCCCATACTGCACCATCTGTACTCCTAGAATTAGGTTTTATGATTAACCCGTGGGAATTTGAATGGATAACCAACCCAGAAGAACAAACAAAATTAGCTAGGGCGATCGCTGATGGTATTGTAGAGTGGTTTGCTGGTATTTAGCAATAGCTCGGTGAAGAAAACAAAATGTTATTTATGGTAATCGAGTCATTTAGGGATGGCAAAGTTAAAGAAGTGTACCGTCGATACAAAGAAAAAGGGCGGATTATGCCTGAAGGTTTAAAATACTTAGATAGTTGGGTAGAAGTAAACTTCGATCGATGTTTTCAGTTGATGGAATGTGACGACCTACTGTTATTTCAGCAGTGGGTAGTACAATGGCAAGATTTAGTCTCTTTTGAGATAATTCCTATTGTTCCCTCAAAAGAGACTACAGAAAAAATTACTCAGATGTTTTAAAGATTTAAATTGACTTGTCGATCGCTGGTATTAGTTTAAAATATCTCAAGAACATTTAAGGAAAAAACTGATGACACAAGAGCAAAATACAAATTCTGAAACAGATTCTCCTAATAGTTCCCTTTCAAAAAATGAATCTGGTGAGAAAGAATATGTAGAAGAAGCCTCCAAATTTATTAACGAAACTTCCTTAGACAAAATGCATGAAATTGCCGAAATTGCCAGAAGGAAAAAACTAACCGAACCGCCAAAATGGGTAATTCCTGACGATATTTAATAATTCTGAATTGGAGTCAAACTATGTGACTAGTAGTACCATTTTTCTACAAGCTGATTGCACGTCAGGAAGTAGATTCGTCGTGCCTCAGCTTTAAAAGTAAGGGTTGAGAGCGAAGGATTTTAACTAAGATTATTTATTTTCGCTCATAAAGCCATTTACGGTATAAATCTTTTGATAAGAATGATTAATTTTATCTAATGTTTGAGTAATAATGGTCAATAGACTTCTTTTGTTAGCACCAGCAACCCGAATGATAATTTTACGTTGATTATAATATTCGACTACTTCTGCTCTGGTACTATCTTTCTTCAAAACTATACCGTTTTTCCAAACATATTGTTGCTGTTCGATATGTTCGTACATCGCCACTATAAAAAGAGTAATAATACCCTTGGGCATAAAATATTTATACTTATAGCGCAGCACGAGATTATTAGAATTATCCCAAGGATATTGAGGTTTATTTTGACCGAGTAATTGAGGAGCAATAAAAGTATTATTATTATTGGGAAGTTGATAACAAAGTTGAAATTTTATCATCAATTCTAATAACTCATTTCGCATTAAAGCATATTTATCTTCATACCAAATTCTATGTAAATCATTAAGAGTAAAATAGCCTTTATTATTAATTACTTTTTGATTATCTAATACTTTGTAAACAGCATCTGTTGCCCAAGTAGGTTTAAGAATGACAGTTTTGTATAATAAAGATTCTGTCCGCTCTTGAAAGTGAAGACAAACGCCTAAGTCATGAAGATACGCGCTTAGTTTTAATTTATCATTGAGTCGAGTTAAACCATATTCTTGGCATATCTGTAAAAACTCATCAAGACTGATATAATAGCGTTGTTCTTGTTCTAAAGCTTGGCGAATTTCGCTCCAAGTTAGAGGTAATGGTTTACCAATATGCTCTAAGTCATTAATATAGTGTTTGACCTGAGTAATGACTTCCTCTAAGCCTCTGTTAGTAGCTAAGTTAGTAGCTAGGATTTGTTTGATATTAGTAAACTTTTTTCGTAAAGCAAATTCATTTTTAATTTCTATTGGGCGATCGCCTTTCTCATTTTTAACAATAAGTAGGGGACTATTATTACTCAAAACTTTAACTATACTAAGCCAATAATATAAATTGTCATTATTTTTGCGGTCGTCAACAACTAAAATGTAGAGAGAACGTTTAGTGAGAAAAAATTGATGAGTAGCATGATAAATTTCTTGTCCGCCAAAATCCCAAATATTGACTTTAAATTCTTTCGAGCGGTTATTTAAGGGAAAACTATATTGAGTCAGGTTAATACCTTTGGTCGATTCTCCTCTGGAGTATAATTTATAATCGGGATTTTTAATTTTTTTAGCAAGGGTAGTTTTACCAGCTCCTGCTTCGCCAATAATCAATACTTTAGCTTCGTAAATATATTTTTCTTCTTCTGCTAAAAGTTTACGAAAATATTTTTTGATAGCTTCTACCCCATGTATAACAACTTCCATAGGGGGTGTTTCTAACGGATTGCCTCTTAAATCTAAGGTATTCAACTTATTGAGATTAACAATAGAATTAGGCAGATTATATATTTGATTATCTCTTAAATATAAAGTGGTTAAATTAGAGAGTTCATCCACATAATCTGGCAAAGCAAATATTTGGTTATGACTTAGATAAAGCGCATTTAAATTAGAAAGTGCAAACAGAGAGTTAGGTAAAGCGGATAATTTATTATAACTTAGGTATAAAGTAGTTAAGTTAGAAAGATTCCTAAAAGAACTAGGTAGACTAGATAATTTATTTCCTCTTAAATCCAGAGTAGTTAAACTAATAATATCCCCAAAAAAATCTGGTAGGCTAGATAGTCTATTTTCACTCAGATCGAGAGTGCTTAAGTTAGAAAGACAGGTAAAAGATGGAGGTAATTTAGAGAGGTTATTATTACTTAAATATAAAAAAATTAAATTAGGAAGATTGGCAAAAAAATCGGGCAGATCTGATAATATATTATGACTTAGATTTAAAGATTTTAAATGGGTTAATTCAAAAACTTCATCGGGAATTATAGTGAGTTTTTCCCGGTCATCCAGGTCATAACTACTTAAATCTAAGGCTTCAAGCTCCCTTTCCTTTGCTTCTTTGATTTTTTCTAGAAAGCGTTCGGGAATAATATGTTTACTCTTATCTTGTTCTCCATAAGAAGTAGATTTGAGTATATCGTGTATCCATTTTTTCATGTACATAATCTAGAGTAAAGCTTTTATACAGGTAGCTTCACTTAATTAAATATAAGACTCAATATCTCCCTGCTTTTCTACTAATTATCTGCTATGACATCGCTTTACTATAAATTTTATTCAGATGCTTGACAGTAGTACACGGAGACATAGAGATCGATCTGTCTTAAGTATTTTTGAAACTGTTTTCCCTCAGTTTACGAATAATTAGTTTGTAGATTATGATACTATCGATTGACTGAAAAAACACATCAATAGCATTCTCAACAGATTGTTAATTGTATTTTATGCCAACTTCCTTTTAACCTCTGAAGGTTAAAGACTCAAAGGCTGGGTTTATTTTTCTTTACTAATTTTTCTCTTTAATCCCCGTCTTGATGCGCATTCCCATCACAAACGAAGTCTTTCATTAACCTGAGTTTGGGATAAGCCAAAACCCTTATTTTTTCATTGAGGGACTATTTTTTTAATTAACTACAGAGGCGGTGCGACCCTGGCGAGGCTGTCTTGGAGGACATTCCTTTGCGTCTTTCGAAGTGGCTGTCTTTTGAGGTCTCCTCAAAAGCTTGTAAGCCACGTCCGACGCGGGCTTCCTCCGCTTCCTCGCTATCAGAACGCGCACCGAGCAGAGAGCGCAGAGATAGGTTTTATGGTATGTCCGATAATCGATCGCGGGTTCGGGTAAGCAGGGGGAGAAGAAATTATGCTTATCCGAACAGTATTGGGACGCGAGGGACTTCTTTTTATGTGAAGCTCCTCTAGTAGAAGGAGCGATCGCAGCAGCAGTAGATTAAAACCATGATTGCCAGTTTGAGCAGGGCGGAGGTACGAGCGATCGCCAGTGCTGTTTTACAGTTAGATTCAGCAGCAGCAGTTAGGGAATATATAGCAAGAAAGTTAGGACATCTCAAAGCAAAGTAGCGATTAGCAATTAGCAATTAGCAAGCTCGCCAATCAATTAATTCACGTTATGATAGTCCAACATGGGTAGTTTAATTATTAGGTAATAAGCCTACTTCCACCCTAAGAGCAAGAGGATTACCCTGACGAAGCAACTCTAAAGAAAGCTGTTGGCCCACTGGAGTTCTTTCTACTGCTTTTTGAACTTCACTAGCGGTAGAAATCTTTTGTCGATCGATCGCTGTAATAACATCTCCAGCCCGCAAACCCGATCTAGCAGCCGGAGAATTGGGGACGATACCTATAATCAAGACTCCTTCTTGTCCATCGAAGTTTAAATTTCTTTCTGCTTTTAGTTGTTGTTTGATTTCTGGGGTTAAAGCCGTCATCTGGATGCCTAGATAAGCATGATCGACCCTACCTTTAGCAATTAGTTGTTCGGCAATATCTCTAGCGGTATTAACAGGAATAGCAAAGCCCAATCCTTGAGCATTTCTGATAATAGCAGTATTGATACCGATAACTTCTCCCTTAGCATTGAGTAAAGGACCGCCAGAGTTACCAGGATTAATAGCAGCATCGGTTTGAATAAAGTCTACTCGTTTATCCCCTACACCAATTTGAGAACTATTACGTCCAGTCGCGCTAATAATACCCGTAGTAACCGTATTATCTAACCCCAGAGGATTGCCGATCGCGATCGCCCATTCGCCAATTTGGAGTTGTTCGGAGTCGCCTAAAACCACTGTAGGTAAGTTTTGTGCTGCAATTTTAACTACTGCCATATCGGTAATTGGGTCAGTTCCCATTACTTCTCCTGGTAAAGTGCGACCATCGGTTAAAGTAACTGTTACTTTGTCCGCACCGTCGATAACATGAGAATTGGTTAAAATTATGCCATCAGCACTAATAATAAACCCAGAACCAGTACCTCTTTCTACCTTGGTATTTGGCATTTGGGGCAATCGATTCCCAAAAAATTGACGAAAATAGGGGTCGTTGAAAACAGGTGGTAGTTTAGTTTGTACGGTACGAGAAGCATTAATTCTCACTACTGCCGGACCTACTTTTTGAACTACATCGGTGACAAAATTCGTCGGCGCGGGAATTGCTGCAACTAATTCCCCTGTCTGTTTTTGGCTTAATTCTTCTAAGGACTCTGGAGTAGTAGCAAATAGTTGAGGGCTACTAAAGAAATATTCTCCACTTAGTGCTATTCCTCCTCCTAGCACCATTAGAGCAAGAGAAGCACTAGCTTTCCGCGCCCAAGAGGTTGTTTGTTTTTGATTAAATTGTGATTTAGACATTTTGTCCATAAAACAAGAATATAGTCTTTAATATTTTTGATTACTTAAGTATTTTAAAATTTTACTAAAGGTCTAGAATATAGAGGAATAAATTAGAGGAAAAGTCAGCCCGTGTTAAATCTGAAGGAGCTTTGAGTGATTTCTTAGAGCTGACATTTACTAGCTTAAGTAAATATTATGAAGTTTCTGTGACAGCCAGATTAAATTTAGATGACAACTTTTTGAGTTCGGAGTTAGTAGTTAGTAGTTAGTAGTTATGATTTTGATTAATCAACTGATAACTGCTCACTAGTTACTAGTCACTGTTAAAGTAAGGCTGCTGCTCTTTCTGCTAGACTGGAGCGTTCGCCTTTGGATAAGGTGATATGACCCGCTAGGGGTTCTCCTTTGAACCTTTCTACTATATAAGTTAAACCATTACTAGCTGCATCTACATAAGGATTATCAATTTGTTCTGGATCTCCTGTCAGAACTACTTTTGTGCTTTCTCCTGCCCGAGTAACAATGGTTTTGACTTCGTGAGGAGTAAGATTTTGTGCTTCGTCTACAATTAGAAATTGTTGGGGAATAGTACGTCCGCGAATATAGGTAAGGGGCTCGATTTGTAGTAGTCCTTGCTCTAGTAGTTCTTCATATCCATGTCTCCAGTGACGAGGCTTACCAGAGGCATCTTGAGTACCCAAAATAAGATCGAAATTATCATACAGAGGTTGCATCCAAGGGGTCAATTTTTCAGTTACATCTCCCGGTAAATAACCTAAATCTTTGCCCATGGGTACTATGGGTCGAGATATTAATAGTCTGCTATAGGCTTTTTCGTCAGCTACTTTTTGTAATCCTGCAGCGATCGCCAGTAAAGTTTTTCCCGTTCCTGCTTTTCCTACTAAGGTAACTAAAGGAATTGAATCTCGCAACAACAAATTTAAAGCAAATCTCTGCTCTCGATTACGAGGATGAATGCGCGATACTCCACCAGGAGGGAATTTAACTAAAGAAACAACTCGATTGTTATTTCCTTCTACCATTGCCAAAGCTGTGTGGGAAGGATTCGTCTCGTCTACCAGCGTAAGAGCCTGATTGGGATAAAATCTACCTTCTAAAATAACTTTGTGTTCTTGAAAAAATTGTTCGATGGTCTCTCGGCTTACTTTAATCTCCGTAATGCCTGTATAAAGGTCTTGGACATCAACCTTATCAATTTCGTAGTCTTGAGTATTTAACCCCAGAGAATCAGCTTTAATTCTTAAATTGGTATCTTTACTGACTAGTACTACTGGACAGTCGCAGTTATGTTGTGATTGTAGAGCCACGGCTAAAATAGCATTGTCTGCGCGATCGCCTTCTAATTCTGGAGGGAGGGTTTTGAGGGTTTCGCGATCGCACAAAGCCACCAATAAAGTACCACCTTCATCTAGGGGAATACCTTCGGTTAGATGTCCTTTAGCGCGTAATCGATCTAAAGTTCTCGATACTTGACGAGCATTTCTCCCTGTCATCTCCGCTTGCTTTTTAAAGCGGTCTAATTCTTCGATGATAGTGATAGGAAGTATTACATCGTTGTCCTTAAACTGTAACATGGCACTAGGGTCATGTAATAATACATTTGTATCAAGAACGAAAGCTTTTTTCATATTTACGGTAAGTTAAGAGAGGAAAAAATAATTGGCTAGTGAACCTTATATTAAGATAAGCTTGAGAATAGCTTAAGAAAGAAAGAAAAGAAATATTGCTATATTTACAGAAAAGATAAATTTTAAAATTAAAATACTCTTGTATATATCTAACTAGTGCGACCCTATAAGATACACAAAATTGACTTAAGCAATGATTATCCTTGTCCTTGCCGGAGGCGAGGTCGTCTCAAGCCAATTCTATTGACAGAAGCATTAGGATGCGATCGCTGTCAACAAATATTTGTCGTCAAAGAAAACGGTAAGATAATCGAGCAATTATCCTCTATTTACCAGAAAAAGTCTTGGCGATGGACTGGTTATCGTTGGGCCAACGTATATCCTGGTTGGGCGCAAAATTACTTATCAGGTTTGTTGTTAGTAATGATGGTTTTGCCCATTATTGCGATTATTTTGCTGCCTTTGATGCTACGATTATCCTCTGCTCACAGTATTATTGTTTGGGCAATAGTCTTATCATTGATGACTATTTTGCTGACACTTATGCTCTGGTTAGCTTCTCGGCATTAACATCATGGAAATAGATAGTTCATCTAACTTAACCCTCGAAATAGTCAAACGCGCTCATCACGCTTCGCAAAAATTGGCTGTTGTGTCTGGTAGTATCCGTCAACAGGGAGTAAAAGCCATAGCCAAGGCCCTAGAAAATAATTTCGATTATATTCTCGAAGCCAATACTCTCGATCTAGAAATGAGTCGAGAAATGGCAGTGTCAGAATTAACGATCGATTGGTTAAAACTAACCCCTGAAAGACTAGAAACTACTGTTAATATTCTCGAGTATTTGGGTAAGTCAGCAGACCCAACTAAACGATTAATTAATGCGCCCTATCAGCTAGAATCCTGCCCGACTTATTGTCAACTAATGCCTTTAGGAACTATTGCTCTTATCTATGAAGCTTTTCCTGAAATAGCAGCTATAGCAGCAGGAATGTGTATCAAAACTGGTAATAGTATAATTCTCAGGGGTTGCAGTACTGGTAGCAATTCTAATATGGCGATTGCTAAAATTATGCAAAATGCTCTTTTCGAGACGGAATTACCCCCAAGTTGTTTGGAAGTTATTTCTCCAGATTTAAATACTTCGATCGCCGATTTACTAGTACAAGATAACTATTTGGATTTAATTATTCCTTATGGTCGTCCCAGTTTAGTTCAACAAGTTACCGAACAAGCAACAGCCCCTGTTTTAAAAACAGCAATTGGTAATTGTTATCTATATTGGTCTGCTAGTGGCAATTTAGAATTAGTCCGTCACTTAATCATCGATAGCCATAATAGTGAACCAGATCCCGTAAATGCCATCGAAAAAGTTCTCATTCATGGCAACAAAAAACCTTCTAGTCTACTACCTCTATTTAATAGTCTTAAAGAAGAGGGTTTCAAATTAACAGGAGACATTAACTTAGCCAAAGAATTTCCCGAATATCTCCAATTAACTCGTTCTGGAGAATGGGGACAACCTTATTTAGATAAAACCGTTGCTTTTAAGTATATTGACAGTTTAGCAGAGGCGATCGCCTGGATCAATATTTATAGTAGCGGTCATGCAGATTGTTTAGTAACAGAATCCTATGAAGAAAGTCGTCTTTTCTCGAGAAAGGTAAATAGTGCTTTAATTTATATTAATGCTTCTCCTCGTTTTTCCCGTCATCCTAATGGAGGAGAGGCTGTTTTCTTGGGTATGTCCAATCAAAAAGGATTTCGTCAAGGCTTAATTGGTTTAGAAACCTTCACTGCTCTCAAGCAAATCGTTCAAGGAGAGGGGTGTTGAGATTAAAAGCTCTTAGCTCTTAGCTTTTAGCTCTTAGCTCTTAGCTTTTAGTTACTTTACGTTTGACTATAAGGGTTACAAATGTTCGGCAAAATCAGTTTTATTGTTATTTGGATTACTTTTATTAGATGTTTGTTATTGCCAGTTCTAATTAAAGACGATCTATCTAGAAGAAATGTTACTAATTCCTGGCTTTTTTGGTCACTAACTTTTATTCCCTTATTTGGTACTTTAGTTTATTTGTGTCTTCGTCCACCATTAGAAACCGACTCTTCTAGTTCTCCATTGCTGCGAGTTAGTTGAATTGAATTATTTAGCTATTTCAATACAGTTTCTTACAGGTCGCTCGCTCTTTATCATTCGGTAAAAATCAAAGTTGGGCATTTCTTGACGACAATGAGAACAAAACCAAATTCTTTTTCCCCGACAAATGTGAGCTAATAACTTATCAGAACAACAAGGACAAGTACTCATAGTTTGTACCTTTTTTTAAATGTCGATTAATTTGCTGTTATATTTATGAATCAAAACTGTTTATTGCCAGAAACTAGAATGAGAAATCGGATTAATTTGTAAGCGATCGCAACTAATTTTTTCCGATAAAATCACACTAATTATTTCCCCTGTATGAATTTCTAATTCCGCTTCTAGTGGAGCTTCAAAAATCAATCTTTGTCCTGGGAAAATTACTCGCTCAAAAAACCAGGCGGGAATATTAGAAATTCGACCTATTTGTATTTTGCTTGTTTTATTTTCGTAATAACAAAGAACCAACTTTTTTTCTTTTTTAAAAGAGGAAATAAACATTATTTGTTTTAACTAAAGAGTAAAGGATGTATTAAATAAATCAAATTGGTTTGATAGATACTATTATGTTGGAACAGGATAAGTATTAATAGTATCTATCTTAGGAATAATTTTTTTTAAAAGTAGACTAATTTTGTGAAAATATGTAAACTAGTCAGGGATCGAGTTTAATTTATTAAAAACAAAAAAAAAAGAATTAGTTAGAGCTAATTAATAATACTAACTAAAAATGATTATGTAATTGTGCCTAATGATATACAACCGCAAATCTACTAATGTTTTAGCTTTAAGGGGGAGCGCATTGAGTAGAAATACGGATAATTTAACTAAAAATTCTGTTATATAATATCAGATCGATTGAGAAATGTTTCCATCTCAGAAACTATAGCTCTGCATAATATTTGTTTAAGATATTTGTTTAAGTGGAGTAAAATTTTTGATATATATTTGTAGTAAATAATATTAATAGTATAGGTATATACATATACAGGACTTACGCAGTGAAAAAAGAATTAAGGTTTTAGCAAAGGGAAAAACAAATCTTTTAACTCTTTTCTCAGTCTTAACCGAAAACTGGGTGTGTAAGTCCTAATAGATATATTTGATTCCACTTGATGAAGAAGTGAACCACGACAGTCACAAGGAGTCTATTTATTGATAAGTAGCTCGATCGCCCGAAGTTGTCTAATCGTGTAAAGTTTCATGAGAACCCCCTTACATCTGCAAGATTTAGGTTTTCATCGAACTCGCGTTACTTTACATTATAGATAGACGATCGAGCGACCACAGTCTGACCTGCATCAGTTTGTAAGGACTACTATAAAATGAATCTAGCTCCAGAATTTACCTGGGAAAAAGCGCAACAAACAGTCGAGAGTTTAATTTTTCAACAAACGGGAAAACATCTATAGACAGCCAAAAGCAAACCGATAACTTAACGCGGACTACCGATAACTTAAATACAAGGCTGTCTATATTTGTACAGATTTATTGGTGCCCCAGAAGGCGCGATCAGCTTCGCTGCCTCGCTTACGCTCCTATCGCCAACAGGATAAATTTTCTTAGAAAGGAGCGCTAAAAGCGAGATTTTCAAGTATTGAGACTGACTCACGTCTACTCGAGTCGGTAGGACTTTAGTCAGTTATTTTGAGTCAGGTCAGATAAATAGTTTCCCAGGAGACAAGATTAAGAGAAAATGATTTGAATCAAAATAATTTAAAAACGTTATTTAATGAAGCAAGTAGACAAGATTGAAGTCAAAACAATTAATCACTTAGGAATCATAGCTGGCTTAATAGAGTTAATGGGTTTATCTTTATTAGTTTATACTCTTGGTCAAAGACAACGAGCGAGCCAACCTAAAACAGCACAAAACCGATCAATTCAGCAGTTATTATACTGAATTCGATTATAAAGGTATCTTTTTCTCAATTTTTTTTTCAACCCTCCTGGCTTACCTAATTTTTAGGTAGCAGAGTAAAAACGAATTTGGGATCGATAGTTATTAAGTAAAAATAGTTAAGCAATAAAAAGTAGAAAATTTCTGCATTCTTCAAATTCGAGAAGATTTATATAAGTTTATCTGTCCAAAGACTTTTTCCTTCATCTTCATAGAAGCGATAAAATAAAGGCTCGTCTTTAAATGAATGTTCATCATTAACGTGATGAATTACTTTTTGATCGACTAATTTTTGTCCGACTGCTACTGCTTTTGGGCGAGAAATATTTAGATGTTTCGTAAGCCAATCTACGGCTTCGCTACCGACAAAACAGCGTTTATATAGCTTTAACTGATAACGACGAGTTTTGATATCTAAGCCGTCTTTTCCCCGCATTTTAGCTATTAAATCGTATAGATTAACTTTGTTGGATTTTTTCTTTGGCTTGGTAGTAGAGTTAGGAAATTGACCTTGTTTTGGTTTAAATCTATTGTCTTCGATCCACAAAGTAACTTCCTTTTCTGCTTTAATAATTAAGGTGGGAACTTCTATCTTGTCATTGTCTAAATAATCTTCACGGCACTCTCTAATTGCTGTCTGTAAATCTTCTCTAGAGTAAGTTTTTACTTTGACAAATACATTATTTTGATATATCAATCCTGATTCTATTTTTGATTGTCCTTCTATAGTGGCAACAACTTGACAATATTGAACTTGCTCTGAATCTAGAATCAACATCTCTGCTTTTACAACTCCCCAATAATTATAGAATCAATAATCTATACAAAATTTAAGTATTCTTTTGTCCCAATTCAATTGATAACCACTAAATTTCAATAATCTCAGTGTATTCAAATTCATTGACACTATTTTGCACTAATGGATAGTTAATTCCATCTAATTCTAACCAATCTTTTTCACAATCGTGTTTGGGAGAGTAATAAGTTAACACATATTGTTTACCAATATACGTTTGTATTTCTCGTTCTACTTCTCCTCGCCATTGAGTTTTGGTGACAAGTAACACTAATTGATTGGCTAGTTGGGGTACTAATTTAGCTATCTGTCGCCGATAGATTGCATCTAAACTACCAAAAGGAGAGTCCATCACGATAGGAAATGTACTGCTATCAATTCCAATCAGTGTATTACGTTTACTCCATTCTCTTACTCGATCGATAATTCCACCGATAAAAGATAGACTAATAATTTGGTTTTCTCCTGTAGACGCAGCCACGATTGTAGATATTCCTGAAGTATTTTCTACTAAAGTTAGTTCGTAATTATTATTCAATTTTGGTATATAAGGTGTAAAGGAAATAGATTTAAAAATATCTTGTACTTTTTGTTCTAAAGAAAGGCGAAATCGATCTTCTAAGCGCAATCTTACTTCGATTAATCGTTCAATCGCTTCTTGGGCTGCTTGAATTCTATTTTTAGCTAGGGCTTGCTTACCTTTTTTAATTCGACCTATGTTTAGTAGTTGACGTAGGCGAATAATTTGTTTGTTTTGTATCTCTAGTTGCTGTTGATTTGACGTAGGCGAATAATTTGTTTGTTTTGTATCTCTAGTTGCTGTTGATTAGCTCCTTGTTCTCTAATTAAGTTTTTAATTTCCGATTCTATTCGTTCGATTGATATTTGTATTGTTTGTATTTTATCATCTGGATAATTTCTCAGCTTTTTATCAATTTGCCCTAATTCACTTTCTAGCTTTATTTTCTCTCTATATTGCCGATCTATATTAGTTTGTTCTCGGTCTACTCTTTGCCAAAAATCAATTAATTTCTGTTCTGATTTTTTAACTTGAATTTCTAAGCGAATAGCTGCTTCTTCTATCTCTGCTCTTTCTGCTTGTTTGAGCCAAGCCCGAATATTGCTATGAGCTTCTGAACCCTGACAAAGTTCACGACCACAAATACATTGCTGGGTGTAAAGTAATTGTTGGATAAATTCTTGTTTGATTCCAGTAGTTAGCTGCTTATTGTATCTTAATTTTTCGAGTAATTTTAAAAATTCACTTGTTATTGTGGGTAAAAAAATAGTATAACTCTGACGAGAAATTAATTGTTTTATGACATTTTTTTGATTGACTAGATTGTGTTTAATTGCTTTCTCTTGCTGAATTAATTTTTCCTTGAGTTTTTGCAGTTCATTTGCACCACTTAAATCGAGCAATTTATTAGTTAAAGTTTGTTTTTGTTGTTCTAGTTCGCGAAGTTTTTTGGTTATTTCTTGTTGACGCAGTGTAAGTCGATCGCTTTCTCGTTCTAATTGTATTTGTTCTTTGAGAATTTTTTGAATTTCTGGATCGCCAATAGCTTGTAATTCTTCTTGTAGAGTTTTTTTCGCTTTTTTTAAATGCTCGATCGATCTGTCTAAAATTTTAACTCCTAGCAATTCTTTGGTATCTTCGGCAAGATTTTTATTCTGCCCGGCACGAAAAAAACTATCTATTCTTTCTCCATCAAAAAAGAAATACTGATGCAAACTTTCAGGTAAAATGCGTTCGAGAATATCTTCTGGAGATTCTAGAGGAGGATACCAACGACCATCATCGGCCGTAACTAACATAAATAACTTATGAGGACTATATTCTACTTCATTATTGTCATTTCTAGTCCCGTAACATTTACGTTTTAATTGATAGTGTTTATTTTCATGCTCGAATTGTAATTCCACCCAGCATTCTACGGCAGTACCGGGTTTTACTTCTCTAATCGATCGTTTGTTAATTAATAATTCGGGAAAAGCTAAAGCAGCAGTAAATTTAGTATATAGAACCCAAGTAAAAGCATTGAGTAAAGTGGTTTTACCTGCCCCATTATTTCCATGAATAACTGTAGTATTTTCTTCCCCACTAGCCAGCTTAATTACGGGAGTTTGTCCGTAAAATTGACGAAAATTACATAACTGTAGAGAAATTAATCTCATTGAAATTATTAAGTACCTAAACGAAATTAATTGTACACTTTAGATAAGTAGCTATCAGCTATCAGCTATTAGTTTTCTTCTTCTACACCCCTACCCTATGAGTAATTCATTTTGCGTACTACTTACCTAAATTTAAAAATGGGGCACTGGTAATAGGTTGTTGAACGTGGTTAGATTCTGGAGTCATTAGATTAGAGGTAAGAGGTAAGAGGTTTAAGGCATACAAAGATCGAAAAATAATCAAAGATTTAAGCTTAATTGTAAATAATTTGTATCTTCAGGATTGGGAGATCTATTTAACTTAAAGTTACCATCTTTCCAGAATAAAGAACTACCAGGTCGATCGCCATCTCTTTTTAACCAATGTTTAAAAACTTCTTCTCTATTATCTTCTGGTTTGGCAATTTGATAGACTCTAATTCTTTTTTTGCCTTTATTTTCGCTTTCACAACGAATATATTTGAGTCCGTAGTCAATTTTTTCTAAAAAACGTCTGATTATAGTGACAGGACTATAATTTTTAGCAATACCGATACCCATAGTGGTTTTAATTTCGCTACGATGATTGAGAGCGAGCGCAGCAATTTCTTGTAAGTCAAGATCGCTATTACGTAATTCCCTATTAGGATTGGCTAGTAAAATAGGAATACCGATAACTTCCATTGTCCCGACTATTGCCCCCAATTGAGAATCATTAAAATCGGGTAAAAATAAACTACCATTTCCCCGTTCTATTAGTTTACGTGCCACTTTAGCATCGCGATCGACAAGATAAGCACGACCAACAGTAAGAAAATAGTGCAATCTAATTTTTTGATACCAACCGTCGTCGTCTAAGGCGACAATTTGGGGTGTTACTGGCAGATAATAACGTTGTTGCAGTTCGTATTTTCTGAGTCTATGCCGTTGGGTATTGGTTTTAACCAAACGTTTTTTGAGAATTTGATATTCTTTATTACTAAGAGGAGAAGCATTGGATATCGCTTCACATTCAGTTAGATAATTTTGTTCTCTGACTTCGGTAATGGCTTCGATTAAGGAAGAGGGTTCTTTTTTACTATTTGATGGCTTTTCTGGTTTAGCTTTAGTTGACGCTAGGGCATCAATTACCTGATGTCCTTCTTCTCTTAATGCGGATAAAATCGACTCGCGATAGTTAATCATGCCTGCATTAAACCTTACTGCCATTTTTGCCCAACAAAGTAGAGACTCGGCTTGAAAACCAGTATCGATATCGTCAATACTGGCAAAGTCTGACTGTTGCAGTAGACGGATATTTAGTTGGGTCAAACGATGTCCAGAGGTAAGTAAGCTAGGAATAGAAGTCGAACCATTACCTATTTTATTAAAACCGTAACCCGCACACCAAATATGTCTGGGTACATTGGCACGAACTCTACCTAATGTCTGCCTGACGCTATTTTCACCTTGAATTCCTTGGGCAATTACCCAAACCGAAGTAAAACGATCTTCTAGTTCGATGCTAATTCCTGTTTCGATCGAGGGACTGGCTAAAACCAGATCGTAGTCAGCTAGAGTCCGATCTAGCTTGTTAATGCAACCATAGGCTGGATGATGGGGATCGGCAAGAGATTCTGAATCAATGCGCAGAATTTTAGCTTGAGGAAATTTTTGTTGAAAATAAGCCTCTAAATTTCTCGTCCCCCACTGACTGGTTAGTTTTTGTGCCGATAGACAAACAAAAGGTTTTCCCCCTTCAGTTATATGTTTTTCTAAGTCTTTAACTAATCTTTTGGGGGTACTATCCGAATAGTTATATACCTGCCAAGATAATTCTCGTTCTGGTTTCCAGTCATTTTGGATAATATAGGGTTGTAGATTAATACCAGACAGAGAAATTAAATAGTCGATCGCGATATCACTCAAGTCCGCATCAGCTAAATATACTTGTCCTTGAGTCCTCAAAACATTTTGCATCAAAGTTTTTAAAGACTTGAGAATAGCTACTCGATTATCTTTACAAGTACTCGAATTTAACCCATGCCATAGAACTTGTTCTACTTCATCGATAATAACGATCGCACCCTCCCAATCTGCGGGGTTAAATTGGGCTTGAGAGTTGGGATGAAGAGAATCTATACAAAGACCATAGCCATTGATAGTATTTTTATTTGAGTTGGTTGCGGTTGAGTGATGGGGAGATGGGGGGACGCAGGGACGCGGGAATGAATCTTTAGCATTATTTTGGATAATTTTGCTATTATTACGAGCATTATTCCCAATTTCCGTAATATATTTAATGCCAAAACGCTGACAAAGAGCTTGTACTAGTTGTACCCGATGACCGATAACTAATATTTTCTGTTGACTTTGTTTTGCTCTTAATACTATACTCTCTAGTAACCTGGTTTTTCCCGTGCCTTTAGGGGATTTAATCCCGATTAACTTAGCCTCAGCAGTAATTTCTAAATCTGGTAAATAACGAGAATTAACTTGAATTTGGGGTGTATGAGTCAGACGAGTTCCCGCCTTAGCCTTCCAAACTTCTAGAGAAGAAGCGGTATCATAGGCGCGATCGAAACTGTCTTGACCTGCCGTAGCAATAAAATCATCTACGCCCTTTCCTAAAGCAGAATCCCAAGTAATTACTTTAACCGAACAACCAGCCTGTTGTAGAAGATAGCCTATTTTTCTAATCGCTGCGTTAACAGCTTTAACCGTACTGGGTTTAGAGTCTCGATCGAAAACAATATATATTTCTCGTCCCCCACTAGCTAATTTTTGTAGCTGAGGAATAAGATGGGATTTACCAATACGGTTGCCCCACTCATCTTTAGGAGTGCGATAACCACTATTAATTCCAGGAAGCGCGACCGCAGCATAACCCGCCGATAATAATGTTCCTGCTTTTTTTGCTCCTTCTGTAATACACAAAGGAATAAGAGGATGTTTAATTAACCACTGCCAAAAACCTCGATCGGGTTGTTTCTTATCTATGTCTGCTGGTAAAATATCTACACCGTAGCGATTAGCAATCTGCTCCCATAAGTGCAGGGGAACTTTAAGCGCAAATAAGCCAGTTGGTGCTTTAGGTGGATGCTCGTATTTAATTATTTTTCCTTTATTTTGGCTCAAGCGAGGATTATCTGGTTTAAAGCAACCCCATAAGTCTTCTTCTCCCGTCAAAAGATCGATACCCGAACACCACCATCCCCCTTCAGTAGTATGAGCATATCTTTGGAGAAATCCTTCGTTTATTCTCCCATCATTACGTCTAGGGATACCATCAGAATAGAGCAAATATTCTGAAGGACAAGAACCACTCAAGGGAATGACATTCAGACTGGTTAATTCTTCGTCTACACAACTAGCTTTCCATTCCAATAAATGATCCATCTCTTTTCGCCTTTCTCTGCACGGGTATCAAATCATAACACTAGATATGGTGTTATAAACATAAATTTTTTCCGAAAGACACTAAATATGGATTTAAGAGGTAATTATATGGGGCAATACTTCTCGAATAAGCTTCTCGATCGAGAGAGAAAGATTGCTAATGGCTAATTGCTTTCCTTATTATTAGTAAAGCATTAGACTAGGCGATCGTCTGATGGGAAAAATCATATCCAAGACAAACATAGTTTTAATATAGTTGATTTTCTGCTTATATAATTGGATTTAACACTACATCAATGTCACAAGCTGAAGAATAGCCAACAAAAATTTGTAGATAGGGAATATTATTAGAAAATAGAGGTTGATATGTCGATCGCCGATACTAATATTCTAAATCTTCCCAAAGTTGCTTTAGAAGTTAAGCAACTACTTCCTGAATGTTCGGGAATATACTATGTTGTAGATGAAGTAAACACGGTTTGGTATATAGGAAAAGCTAAAAATATTTGCAAACGTTGGCAAGGGAAAGCTCATCATCGTATCTACCAATTAGAAGCTCAAAAAAAGAAATATTTTACGATCTATTACGAGAAAGTCGATCTATCCCAACTAGATAAAATAGAGAAACAACGCATTAAAAAATATCATCCTCATTTAAATGCTAGTCCAGTTAAAACAAAAAATGTACGTCCCACAGAAACACTATTAAGAGAAACAATTGCTGCTATTTCTGATTTTGCTTTTATTTTAGGAGTAGAACCACCTAGAAAAGAGGTTGAATCTCAAATTAGTATGAATTGGATGAAAAATAGTAAGTACAAAAATATATTAGAACTATCTATTATTCATATTTGTTTAGATATACCTGCTTTTAAGAAAATATTCAATCCTGACCCCGATACAAAAGAGCAAAAGGGAGTGTTAAAAACAATATTTAATACTCGTAAAAAGTATGCTAGTAAATGGGAGGGTTTTCCTTCTAGCGATCCTTTTATGTATCGTATTGTTGTAAATGGTTACGCTGTTGAAAAAATGTATTGGAGCTATGTATCTCCTAGAAAATATATCGTCCCTGCCAAAGTAAATATTAAGCTTGAATCAATAAATTATAGTGCTTGGGTTTCTTTTGGTTTTTGTGAGAAATATCCTACATTTGAAGAAGCTAAAGAAGAAATTAGACAACGACTTAAAAACGCTAATCTTCCAGGACTAAAATTAACTTTTACCAGAGAAACTATCAAGAGAAAATAAAGCGATCGCGCTTTTTATTAGGTAAAGTTAGTTTGGGTAAAATAAGAAAGAAATAAATGCCAACAGCAAAACAAGCAATCAAAGCAGCAATTCTTTGTCAGTACATTACAAGAAGCTTGTTGCCTATCATAATATTTAGATATTATCGAGTAGCTAAAATTATATATATTGTGGCTGGATACGACAAAGAGATAAAAATAGTAGTTAACGATCGAGGAGATTTTACTTATGTCTGAGTCATTTAAAAATATGACTGATGATGAACTTGAAAAGTACATTAACGATTGTCTTGATGATGAAGCTGGTGAGTTAGCTTTTCTAGAATATAGCTCTCGTCTCGATTGGAAGAAAGTTCCTGCTGGTGCTACTCCAGAAGAAGAGAAACAAATTATCGAAGATTTAATCGCTCAAAGAACTAAAAAATGATCGATAAATTTTGAGAATATTGGCGATCGCCTGATGGGAAAAATCATATTCAAGACGACCGCTATTTGCAGCTAAATTAAACTTTGTAGATGTTGAATTAACTGTGGTGCTTGCATGACACCTTCAATTCTCTCTGTCGGTTGTCCATTTTTGAATAGTACCAAAGTAGGTAGAGCTTCTATTTTGTAGTTGGAGGCTAAGCGTGGATATTTATCGGTATCGATTTTTACTACCTGCAAGCGATCGCGTAATTGCGCTCCTACTTGTTCTAAAATAGGACTCATCATCTGACAAGGGCCACACCAAGTAGCATAGAAATCGACTAAAACAGGTTTTTCACAACCATCTAAAAGTTCTTGGAAACTGGAAAAATTCTTTTTGACTGCCATATATTCAGTTATCAGCTAACAGTAAACGGTTATCAGTGAGTACGTACGAACTGTGGTTCGCTTCTCTGTAGTTAATTCGTTATTCGTGGATAATCAAGAACAAAGATTGAATTGGTTTACATCATAACTATAAGCGACCCAAATCAGCGTAAGATAATTTAGTTTCTTAAACTTTCAAGGAGAGGCTTAGTTATGGAGAGGTTGCCCGAACATTTACAAAAATTAGCAGACAAAGTGGCGATCGTCACGGGAGGATCGAGAGGAATTGGTAGGGCAACAGCTTTGGCTTTGGCAACGGAAGGAGCAAAGGTAGTAGTTAATTATGCTCGCTCTAGTGATGCAGCAGAAGCAGTAGTGGCAGAAATTACCGCAGCAGGGGGAGAAGCTATTGCTATCGGTGCAGATGTTTCTCAAGCAGACGAAGTAGATAACTTAATTAAACAAACTCTCGATAAATTTAGCCGTATCGATATTTTAGTTAATAATGCTGGTATTACTCGCGATAATTTACTAATGCGGATGAAAACGGCAGACTGGCAAGCTGTAATTAATTTAAATTTGACTGGTGTTTTTCTGTGTACTAAAGCTGTAACTAAAACTATGCTCAAACAGCGTAGTGGCAGAATTATTAATGTTGCCTCTGTGGCAGGACAAATGGGCAACCCAGGACAAGCAAACTATAGTGCTGCTAAAGCAGGGGTTATTGGTTTTACTAAAACTGTTGCTAAAGAATTAGCTAGTCGGGGAGTTACTGTTAACGCTGTGGCACCGGGGTTTATAGAGACGGATATGACTAATGAGCTTAAATCCGATGATATTATTAAATTTATTCCTCTCGGTCGTTACGGTAAGCCAGAAGAAATTGCAGGCATGATTCGTTTTTTAGCAGCCGATCCTGCTGCAATCTATATTACAGGACAAGTATTTAATGTGGATGGCGGCATGGTGATGGCTTAATGAGTTCGGAGTTCGGAAAGCTAAAAGCTGATGGCCAATAATTCTATGTCTACCTTGGAAAGAAAATAACCTAATGAGTTTCTCTCTCCTACTCCTCTGCGTTGCCGATGCTCCCCCTGCCTAATGAATTACGGTAAACCGTAAATCTAACCCTACTACCATGAGTAATCTTCTTCTGATAAATTTTGATAGTTAGCACTCTCATGGTAAGAGTGCTAAAGAAAGCAGATACAAATATGATGAAACCCAAGGCAACATCACTATGGCAAAAATAGTTTCTTTCAAGGAAGAATCCAGAAGATCGTTAGAAAAAGGGGTTAATGCTCTAGCTGATGCGGTTAAGATTACCCTTGGCCCAAAAGGTCGCAACGTTTTGTTAGAAAAGAAATTTGGCGCACCCCAAATCGTTAATGATGGGATTACTGTCGCTAAAGAAATTGAATTAGAAGATCCTCTAGAAAATACTGGCGCAAAACTCATTCAAGAGGTTGCTTCCAAAACTAAAGATATTGCTGGAGACGGTACTACTACTGCTACCGTTATTGCTCAAGCCTTAATTAAAGAAGGTTTGAAAAATGTCGCAGCAGGAGCTAATCCTGTTGCTCTCAGAAAAGGTTTAGACAAAACTACTGCCTATTTAGTTGAAGAAATTCAATCAGTAGCTAAACCAGTGACTGGAGATGCGATCGCTCAAGTGGCTACTGTATCGGCAGGTAACGATGAAGAAGTAGGCAAAATGATTGCCCAGGCAATGGAGAAAGTGACTAAAGACGGTGTAATTACCGTCGAAGAATCTAAATCTTTAGCCACAGAATTAGATGTAGTGGAAGGGATGCAGATCGATCGCGGTTATGTTTCTCCCTATTTCGTCACCGATCCAGAAAGACAAGTAGTTGAGTTTGATAACCCTCTTATCTTAATTACTGATAAAAAAATTAGCGCGATCGCCGATCTAGTTCAAGTACTCGAAAAAGTCGCTAGAGCAAGTCAACCTCTGCTAATTATTGCCGAAGATGTAGAAGGAGAAGCCCTAGCTACCCTCGTTGTGAATAAAGCGCGGGGTGTTTTAAATGTAGCTGCAATCAAAGCTCCTGGTTTTGGCGATCGACGTAAGCAGATGTTACAAGATATTGCTGTTCTTACTGGCGGTCAAGTAATTTCTGAAGAAGTGGGCTTAAGTTTGGAAGCTGTTTCTTTAGATATGTTAGGGAAAGCAGATAAAATTTCCATTACTAAAGAAAACACTACCATTGTATCTAGTGGTGGTAACAGCAGTGACGTCCAAAAACGCATTGCTCAAATTCGTAAACAGTTAGCAGAAACTGACTCTGACTACGATAAAGAAAAGCTACAAGAACGTATTGCTAAATTAGCTGGTGGTGTGGCAGTAATTAAAGTTGGTGCAGCAACTGAAACCGAACTCAAAGACCGTAAACTGAGAATTGAAGATGCACTCAATGCTACCAAAGCAGCTGTAGACGAAGGAATTGTTCCTGGTGGTGGTACAACTTTAATTCATCTAGCTAGCAAAGTAGCTACTTTTAAAGCCGAACTAGACAGCAATGAGGAAGAAAAAGTAGCAGCAGATATTTTTGCTAAAGCTTTAGAAGCTCCTCTCCGTCAGCTAGCGGATAATGCAGGAGTAGAAGGTACTGTCATTGTCGAAAAAGTCAGAGATACCGAGTTTAATGTAGGTTACAATGCTATGACTGGCAAGATAGAAGATATGATTACTGCTGGAGTAATCGATCCCGCTAAGGTAGTACGTTCGGCAGTACAAAACGCTGCTTCGATCGCTGGTATGGTTTTAACTACCGAAGCTCTCGTCGTCGAAAAACCCGAACCTGAAGCTCCTGCTGCACCTGGTGGTGGCATGGGCGGTATGGGTGGCATGGGCGGTATGGGCGGTATGGGCGGTATGGGCGGTATGGGCGGTATGGGCATGATGTAATGCTTGGCTACCTCATTAGCTTTATATCCCAAACCAAAAACTATCCATAAAAGATAGATTATAGGGGCGTATAATATACGCCTCTTGTCTTTTACCCTTGTGAATATGGGTTGTTCTTGCCCCTCAGTTGACTACGTAATCAGCTACTCGCTTTTAGTTTTGATTTAGTATATTAACGCGAGCGTCCAATTTAATTAAAAAAACCTAACAATTACACCATAGCTACTCTATAACTGGTAAACCAGATCGAAAGCAATCAAAGAATTAGCTATGACTACCAACACTCCTCAATACATTCTGGCCCTCGATCTCGGTACAACAGGAAATCGTGCTATTGTATTTAATTCTCAAGGAGGTATTATTGGTCAAGCTTACCAAGAGTTAACTCAGTATTACCCACAACCAGGATGGTTAGAACACGACCCCAAAGAAATTTGGCAAGATACTCTCACTTGCATCCAAAAAGTAATTAAAGATAATAGTATATCTCCAAGCTCGATCGCAGCTATTGGTTTAACAGTACAACGGGAAACTTGCTTACTTTGGGATAAAACGACAGGAGAACCTCTACATAAAGCCATTGTCTGGCAAGATCGGCGTACGGCAGGGATGTGTCAAACCTTAAAAGAAGAGGGCAAAGCAGACCAGATCGAACAGACAACAGGATTAGTACTCGATGCTTATTTCTCGGCAACTAAACTGGCTTGGTTATTAGATTGGATTAAAAAAGAAAAACCAGAAATAAATCTAGATAACGTCTTAGCAGGTACAGTAGATACTTGGGCATTGTGGAATTTAACTGGTGGTAAAGTTCACGCGACAGATCATAGTAATGCCAGTCGAACAATGTTAATGAATCTAGAAACAAGAGAGTGGGATGCTTCGTTACTGGATTTATTTAATATTCCTGCCTCGATGATGCCCAAAATTTTACCGAGTATGGGTGTATTTGGTACAACAGACCCAGAATTGTTAGGGGTAGAAATTCCTGTCGCTGCTATTTTTGGCGATCAACAAGCTGCACTCTTTGCCCACGGCTGCGATCGCCCTGGTTTATTAAAATGTACTTATGGTACTGGTTGTTTTTTAATCGTACAAACAGGAAACGATCTGACGCGATCGCGCAACCAACTCCTTTCTACCATCGCTTGGACAAGGACAAATTCAACTAACTACGCTTTGGAAGGAGCAATTTTTACCACAGGTGCTTGTATTCAATGGCTGCGAGATGGTTTAAAACTAATTAATACAGCAGCCGAAACCGAACCTTTAGCAAGACAAGTCAGCGATACCAACGGAGTTTATTTTGTCCCTGCTTTAAGTGGCTTGGGTGCGCCTCATTGGGATATGAACGCTCGCGGTGCTTTTTTAGGCATTACGGGAGGAGTGAAGCGAGAACATATGATTAGAGCTGTCTTAGAAGCGATCGCCTATCAGGTCAAAGAAGTAGTAGAGGCAATCAACAAAGATAGTGACATGGCGGTAGCTCGTCTGAAAGTCGATGGTGGTGCTTCTCGGAATGATTTTTTGATGCAATTTCAAGCTGATGCTTTGGGAGTACCCATCGAACGCCCTGTCATTCTCGATGCTACTGCCCAAGGTGCTGCTTTTGGTGCGGGTTTAGCCGTGGGTTTTTGGGATGACTATAGTAATTTAATCGCCAGTCGTCAAGTCGAGCGAGTTTTTGAACCAGGAGAAGGTAAGATAATGGCTCGAGATAACTTTTCTACTTGGCAAAAAGCAGTAAAAAGAGCAAAAAATTGGATTTAATCCCATAAATCCGCATTGCTTATTTAAATAACTTTTAAATGGTGCATTTCAACAGGATTGAGTATTATGCCCATTTCTGCTTAATCTTTAGTTACAAAAAACAACAATAGTTTAGTATTTATCTCTAAAACTGCACGAAAATTGCACAAAGACATTGCTTGAATAGTCTTAGTCCAAAAGCCACTGAATTCCTAACTCAAAAAATTACTAGAGCTAATTTTTGGGTTAATTCATGAATAAAAGTATTAGGTTCTACATTTAACTTGTTTTTAGCTCTGCCTAAACCTCATAGATTGCTGTGAACGTTGGTTAGGATTCAGGTCTCTAAAAATTTGATTATTCAGGAGAAATTTTAATGTTTGACGCATTTACCAGAGTTATTTCTCAAGCTGATGCCAGAGGTGACTATCTTAATAGCAGTCAATTTGATGCGCTCAGAAATATGGTAGCGGAAAGTAACAAACGCATGGATGTGGTGAACCGCATCACTGGTAACTCTTCTGCTATTGTTGCTAATGCTGCTCGTGTTCTGTTTGCCGAACAACCTCAGTTAATTGCTCCTGGTGGTAATGCTTACACTAACCGACGGATGGCAGCTTGTTTGCGAGATATGGAAATTATCTTGCGTTACGTAACTTACGCTATGTTTTCTGGTGATGGAAGTGTTCTAGAAGATCGTTGTTTGAATGGTTTACGGGAAACTTATGTAGCTTTGGGTGTTCCTGGTGGTTCAGTATCTGAGGCTGTCAACAAAATGAAAAATGCTGCCATCGCCATTGCTAATGACAGAGATGGCATAACTCAAGGAGATTGTAGTTCTTTGATGTCGGAATTAGGTAGTTATTTCGATCGCGCAGCAGCAGCAGTTGGATAGTTGTCTCCTTGTTTCATCGTTTAGTTGTCGATAGTAGAAATTTATTCAGAGGTGCATAACACTATGAAAACCCCCATTACAGAAGCAGTATCTACTGCAGACTCTCAAGGACGCTTCCTCAGCAGCAGCGAAATTCAAGTTGCTTTTGGTCGTTTTCGTCAAGCTAACGCTAGTTTAGAAGCTGCTCAAGCTCTGACTAACAAAGCTGAAAGCTTAGTTAATGGTGCTGCTCAAGCAGTTTACCAAAAGTTTCCCTACACTACTCAAATGCAGGGACCAAACTATGCTTCTACTCCTGAAGGTAAAGCTAAGTGCGCTCGTGATATCGGCTACTATTTACGGATGATCACCTACTGTTTGGTTGCAGGTGGTACTGGTCCCATGGATGATTATTTGATTGCTGGAGTGGCTGAAATTAACGCTACTTTTGAATTATCTCCTAGCTGGTATGTAGAAGCTCTCAAATATATTAAAGCAAACCACGGTTTAAGTGGCGACCCTGCTGTAGAAGCTAACTCCTATATTGAGTACGCTATTAACGCTCTCAGCTAGATTTTTTCTAGTTGCTCGGAATAGCAGGTGATTATCGAGCGCATTTTGTTGTTTGACGATTGCCTGTAGTTCCGAGCAGTTTTTTTTAACTAGAAGTTTTTAGTTCTTAGTAATTAGTTATTAGCAAGAAACTAAAGAACAAAGACTATTAACTAGTTTTTAACAAAACAAATAAACAAAATATAGGAGTATGACCGGTGGCAATTACAGCAGCAGCATCTCGTCTGGGAGTCTCGGCCTTTAAAGATAGCAGTTTAGTAGAATTACGTTCTACTAGTAGTCTAGAGGATATTAAAATTGCGATCGATGCTGTCTATCGACAAGTTTTGGGCAACGATCATCTGATGAACTCCGAACGCCTTACTAGTGCTGAGTCTTTATTGCGCGATCGCTCGATTTCATTACGGGAGTTCGTGAGGGCAGTAGCGAAATCAGAACTATACAAGGAAAAATTCTTTTATAACAATTATCATCCTCGCACCATCGAGTTAAACTTTAAACACTTGCTCGGTCGTGCCGTCTATGATGAATCTGAGATAGTTCAGCATCTCGACATCTATCAGAATGAAGGTTTTGAGGCAGATATAGATTCCTATATCGATTCTGATGAGTATGTTGAGAATTTTGGTGACAATATCGTCCCATACTATCGGGGCTTTTCTACTCAACGAGGACAGAAAACAGTAGGCTTTACTCGTATGTTTCAGCTGTATAAAGGCTACGCCAATAGCGATCGCGCTCAAAGTAATACGGGTAGCCCTCGTTTAACTTACGATTTGGCTCGTAATCTACCAACTCCTATACTTAGTGCGAGTCGAGGAAAAGTACTCAAGGGCAAAGAAGCTACTGAAAGAGAAGGGTTGTATAGACTACGAACAACTCAAAGAGCGACAGGAAAAGCTCCCCAACTCCGACGCACTATAAATGAATATGTCGTTCCTTACGAAAGACTCTCTCTGACTTTACGACAACTCAATCAAAAAGGTTGTCAAATTCTCAGTATTACTAATGCTTGAATTAATAGCAGTCTTGAATAGTCTATAAACATAGGAGAAATATTAGTGGCAATTACTTATGAAGCTTCTAGTCTGGGAGTTTCAGCTTTTAGCACTCTTGAACCTTTGGAACTGCGTTCTAACTGGACGCAAGAAAATGCCCAAGCAGCTATCAAAGCAGTTTATCGTCAAGTTTTGGGCAACGATTATGTAATGCTTTCTGAGCGTCTTACCTCTACAGAATCTTTGCTCTGTAATGGTTCTATAAATGTACGAGATTTTGTCCGCTCGGTGGCTAAATCAGAATTATACAAGTCAAAATTCTTCTATAACAACTATCATCCCCGCACCATTGAGTTGAATTTTAAGCATCTCCTCGGTCGCGCACCCTATGATGAATCTGAAATTATCGAGCATCTAGATATCTATCAAAATGAAGGTTTTGAGAAAGATATTGATTCTTATATCGACTCAGCGGAATACCTACAAAACTTTGGTGAAAACATTGTTCCCTACTATCGAGGTTTTGCTACCCAAACCCAGCAAAAAACTGTAGGCTTTACTCGTATGTTTCAATTGTATCGGGGTTATGCTAATAGCGATCGCGCTCAAGGTAATACGGGTAGACCTCGTTTAACCTACGATTTAGCTCGCAATATAGCAACTCCTGTTCGTAGTCCAGGAGGTGGAGGCTCTCTATCTGGTACGACTACCACCGAGCGAAGTAATTTATATCGACTTCGGGTTACTCAGGGAGCAAGGGGAAGATCGCCCCAACTGCGTCGTAGTTTGAAAGAGTATGTCGTACCTTACGAAAGACTTTCTGCAACTTTACAAAAACTCAATCAAAAAGGCTGCCAAGTTCTAAGTATTACCAATGCCTAGAGTGTCGATTCAGCGATCGCAAACATCCTGGATTAGAGAGACAAGGTAGACAAGGTAGACAAAGAGGAAATTTGCTCAAAATCCTTTGTTTTCCCACTCTTTTCCTTCTCTTTTATCTTATTCAACCAAGAAGTGTGAATACTGAATTGGTGTTTGAAAGCAGTCTTGAAAATGTCTACTCATAGATAGGAGAAACATAAGTGGCAATTACAGCAGCAGCATCTCGTCTCGGAGTTTCTGCCTTCAACGATAGTCAACCGTTAGAATTACGCTATAACAGTAGTCAAGAAAATATTCAGGCAGTTATTCGCGCAGTTTACCGTCAAGTGCTGGGCAATGATTATATTATGGCTTCTGAACGGTTGACGGCTACAGAATCTTTACTCTGTAATGGCTCAATTACGGTACGGGACTTTGTAAGGGCAGTAGCAAAATCAGAACTATATAAAACCAAGTTTCTTTACAACAATTTTCAAACCAGAGTGATCGAGTTGAACTTAAAACATTTACTCGGTCGCGCACCCTATGATGAATCTGAGGTAATTTACCACCTCGATCTCTATCAGAATAAAGGTTTTGAGGCAGATATTGATGATTATATTGATTCTGCTGAATACGATGAAAACTTTGGGGATGATATTGTTCCCTATTACCGAGGTTTTAATACTCAAACTCAGCAAAAAACTGTTGGCTTTACCCGTATGTTCCAACTTTATCGGGGCTATGCTAATAGCGATCGCGCTCAAGTGGCAGGTAAACCATCTCGGTTGGCAAAAGAACTAGCTCAAAATAATGCCTCAGCAGTTGTTGCCCCTTCTGGTGGTGGTAGCGGTTGGGCATATCAAGATTCTAATCGTGGGGTTACTCCAGAGCGCACCTTTAGAAATTCTAACAAGGAAGGTCGCATCTATCGGGTTGAGATCGCGGGTATGAGTTTAGCGGGATACCCGAAAGTACGCCGTGCCAGTCGGGCGTTATTAGTTTCTTACGAACAGTTAACACCCACTCTCCAACGAATCAACAAAATGGGCGGTAAGGTTGCTAGCGTTACTTTGGCTTAGTAATAATGCTCAAATTGTAGGGGCGAAGGGCTGTTCGTCTGTGCAAGTAGGTAGTAGGGACGTTCCAGGGAACGTCCGTACAGTAGTTAGTACTGATTTTAATTTGAATAGAAGGAGATAAAAAAATGTTGGGTCAATCTGTATTCGGTGGTAGAACTAGTTCCGCTGCTAAAAACCGTATTTTTGTCTATGAGGTAACTGGATTAAGGCAAAACACCCAAAACGATCGCAATAGTTATCCTTTCCGTAATAGTAGTAACGTTTTTATTCAAGTTCCTTACAATCGTATGAATGAAGAAATGCTACGCATTACCCGCATGGGAGGCTCGATCGTTAATATCAAACCTCTAGGTGCATCTGAAAGTAATGATTCTAATGCTGTTGATGAAACTAATTAGTGATTAGCAATTTATTGGAAAGCAATTACTGTAGGGGCGAATGGCCCTTCGGGTGAAGCACTTTGCTTATGTCGGGGAACCCTTTCAGCATTTGCTCATGGGGGAGACCCCCTTTGGCGGCAATGCTTCACCCCCGCAAGTGCTTCACCATTCGCCCCTACTTATTCCTCATAATTCATGCTTAAGGCAATGGTTACAACTATTCAATCTTCTCTCAGAGAACGTCAACACATTCTCATTCGTAAATTGGCAGATTTTATCGAAGAGATTTGGGAACGTAACTTAAATCTATCCCCCTATGATATCCCCGAAGACCTTGGTTATGTGGAAGGGAATTTGGAAGGAGAAAAGCTAATTATCGAAAATCACTGCTATCAAACTCCTCAGTTTCGTAAGTTACATTTGGAGTTGGCACAAGTTGGCGATCGCTTGGATATTCTCCATTGTGTAATGTTTCCCCGTCCTAATTATCCTCTACCTATATTTGGGGTCGATCTTGTTGGTAGTCAAAAGGGAATTTCGGCTGCGATCGTCGATCTATCTCCTGTTACTCAAAATTGCATTTTACCTAAGGCTTATCGATATGTCTTAGCTAATCTTCTTCCTGTTGAATTTTCTCAACCCAGAGATTTACCACCATGGGGCAATATTTTTTCTAAATTTTGTCTATTTGTCCGTCCTATAAATGCTGAAGAAGAAAGACTGTTTCTTTATCGAGTTAGACAGTTTTTAACTTTGCACTGTCAAATGGCTATAGTTACCTGTCCCGTAACTTCTAGCTTTGAGAAAACAGAACTTTTGGCAGGACAACGTTATTATTGCACTCAGCAGCAACAGAATGATAAGACGCGCAGGGTATTGGCAAAGTCTTTGGGTCAGACTTGGACAGAGCAGTACATGAATACTATGTTGTTTGATGCTCCCTAATATGAGTTCGGAGTTACGATTTTTCCATAAATTAATTTTATTGAAGCTTTGATTTAAGAAACTTTAATTTGCGTTACCATCAGTAAAAAACTTTAATAATCTTTTAATTATGGAGCGAGTAGGAGATTTTTCCGAACAGAAATTATTGCTCCAAGCTGTATTTGAACGCTCCTTTGAAGCAATTATCATTATCGATCGCGCTTTGCGATTTGTGGAAGTTAATCCCTCGGCTTGCGAGTTATTTGGTTCGACTAGAGAGGAACTGATCGGTCAATCTATAAGAAACTTTGTGACTTGTCCTTTGGACTTGGAAGGTCAAGATATTGCCAAAATGCCAATTCTACATCCCCAAGGCGAGAGCAAAACTGTAGAGTATAGTCGAGTGAAGGATTTATTACCTGAATACAATTTACTGGTTTTAAGAGACGTTACTAATCTTCAACGAGCAGCAGAAGCAGAACTTCATCGCCAACACCAAAGAGTGCAGTTGTTTTCCGATGTTACTCTCAAAATTCGTCAATCGCTTCAACTTAAGGAAATCCTGCATACTGCGGTTACAGAAGTACAAAGAATTCTCCAAGCAGATCGAGTACTAATTTATCAGGTTTTTGCTAATGGAACTGGTATGCCAATTAGCGAGGCAGTTTTACCTGATTACGCTCCTATTCTAGGGGTAGAGTTTCCTGAAGAGGTTTTTCCTGAAGATTACCGAGAATTATATGCAGAAGGGAGAGTTCAAGCGATCGCGGATGTCCATCGTGCTGACAAGGCATTAGCTGAATGTCTAGTTGAATTTATGGATGAGTGGATGGTAAAAGCCAAATTGGTAGTACCTATTCTGCAAAATCTTAAATCCCAAACTGAGGAAACTCAACATCGCGATCGATTATGGGGTTTGTTGATTGCTCATCAATGTGCCACACCCAGACAGTGGACGGATTTTGAATTGGAACTAATGCAGCAATTAGCAGATCAGATTGGGATTGCTTTATCTCAAGCAGAGTTACTAGAGAATTTAGAAGACTTAGTTGCTGAACGTACCACTAAGTTAAGAGAAGCTAATAGCAATCTTCAACAAGAAATTAACGATCGACTAGATGCAGAAGCAGCTTTACGTCGTAGTGAAGAACAATTACGCCTGATCGCTAATGGACTGCCAGTTTTAATTGCCTATGTAGATAAACAACAGCGTTATCGTTTCAATAATGAAGTTTATCAAACCTGGTTGGGACTTTCTCCGACTAAGATTGATGGTTGTCATCTTAAAAAAGTTCACGGAGAGGAAGAATACCAGAAGATTCGCGAATATGTAGAGACAGCACTATCAGGACAAACAGTTAATTATGAAACCGATATTATTCTCCTTGATGGATGGGTTCATTCTCTTAGTGTTACTTATATCCCCCATTTTAATGAACGTAAAAAGAATGTAGTACAAGGATTTTTTGCTCTCACCAGTGATATTAGCGATCGAAAAGCGATCGAACGGATGAAAGACGAGTTTATTTCTGTTGTCAGTCACGAATTACGTACTCCTCTCACTTCAATTCACAGTTCTCTCAAAATTCTGGCGACAGGTAAACTAGGCAACCTTTCTAGTAAGGGACAACGAATGCTCAATATTGCGGATGAACAAACTGAACGTTTAGTGCGCTTAGTTAACAATGTTCTCGATTTACAGAGTATTCAATCAGGCAAAGTCAAGATGAATAAAAAAGCCTGTAAAGCCAAGGAATTAATGATTGAAGCTGTCCAAACTATGCAAACTATGGCACAAGAACATGAAGTTAAACTCTTGGCTAAGCCTGTTAATTTTATGGTTTGGGCAGATCCCGATTACATTGTACAAACTCTTACCAATCTTGTGAGTAATGCAATTAAGTTTTCTCCTCCTGATAGTACCGTATGGCTATCGGCAAAGAGGAAATATCAGAGAAAAACAACTAAAAGAAAAAAATCAATTTCCTACATCACCTTTGAAGTTAAAGATCAAGGACAAGGCATTCCTGCCAATCAACTAGAAACTATCTTTGAGCGTTTTCAGCAAGTCGATTCTTCTGATTCTCGGAAAAAAGGTGGTACTGGCTTGGGTTTGGCTATTTGTCGTCAAATTATTGAAGAACACAACGGAAAAATTTGGGCGAAAAGTCGTTTGGAAAGAGGTAGTACTTTTTACTTCACTCTACCTATAGTCTTACCAAAAGGAGGCGATAGCAATGACCAATAAATGCATCTTACTGATCGACGATGAAGAAACTATTCAAGAAGTTGTTCAAGTGGGAATCGAGATTGAAACTGGTTGGCAAGTAGCGATCGCGTCTTCAGGTTTAGAAGGAATTGCTGTAGCAGCCAGTCAACAACCTGATGCAATTCTTCTGGATGTAATGATGCCTGATATGGACGGAATTTCTACCCTATCTCAGTTAAAAGCCAATGCCAAAACCCAATCGATTCCTGTCATTTTTCTGACGGCGAAAACTCAAGCTGCAGATAAAAACCTGTTTCACAGTTTAGGAGTTGTGGGTGTAATTACTAAGCCTTTTAACTCGATGACTTTAGCTAGTCGGATCGCTAAAATGTTGCAATGGGAATAGGGAGTTCGGAGTTCGGAGTTTTTCCGTAAAGAGAGAATGGGAAATAGAAAATAGGGCACTAGTGAGATGTTGAATTAGTTTGGTTACGAATGAGAATTTTATTAGTTGATGATGATGCAACTTTAATTGATGTACTCCCAAGAATGCTGACAAAGCATAATTATGCCATCGATACGGCGACTGATGGGGAACAGGGATGGATTTATGGTTCGACTTATAACTACGATTTAATCATTCTAGACTGGTCTTTACCCAAACTCGATGGTATTAGTTTGTGTAAGCGTTTTCGCGCCCATGGTTGTGATACTCCTATCCTGTTGTTAACTGCTCGTAATACTAGCCAAGATAAAATTAGAGGACTGGATGCAGGAGCCGATGATTATCTTTGTAAGCCTTTTGATGTGGAAGAATTGGCAGCCCGAATTCGTGCTTTGCTACGTCGCTTGAATTGTGATTTTCTGTCTGTATTGAGTTGGGGAGAATTGAAACTCGATTCTAGTAATTGTGAAGTTACTTATCAGGGAGAATTATTATCTCTAACAGCTAAAGAATACAGATTATTAGAATTATTTCTCCGTCACGATCGAGAAGTTTTAAGTATTGAAGATATTATCGAAAATCTTTGGTCATCGGCAGAATATCCAGCGGAAGCAACGGTTCGTTCTCATCTCAGACGCTTGAGACAAAAGTTACAATTAGCTGGTTTACCTGAAGATCCGATTGACACTGTACGGGGAAGAGGCTATTGTTTAAAACCTCCACCTGAGAATAACTCTCTTCTCGATCGAGCAGAGCAACCCAAAGACCGTCGAGAAAAACACATCGCCGCTTTAACTACAGCTTGGTCAAAATATCGCTCTAAATCTCATCAGCAATTAATCACTTTAGACTCAGCTATAGCAGCTTTAAAACAAGGTAATATCGAAACGAGCGATCGTTTATCTGCGATTGTGACGGCTCATAGTCTGGCGGGAAATCTGGGCTTGTTTGGTTTCGATCGAGGTTCTCGACTAGCCAGACAACTAGAACAATTACTTCAAGGGGAACAAAATCCCCAACAATTATGGCAGTTGGAAACTACCCTCCAAAGCTTACGTCAAGAATTAACGAAGGAAAGCAATTTTTCTCAGCAGATATCTTACCAATTAGAAGAACATTCCCCTTTAATACTGATTGTTGATGATGACTCCATCTTTACCGAACAACTAGTCCAAGAAGCAAACAACTTAGGAATTAAAACCGCGATCGTACCATCTCCAGAATTAGCGAAAATTTGGCTGGAAGAACAACCAAAAAATACTCTTCCCAATCTAGTTTTACTGAAAATATCTTTTGCTGACTCTACTAATCCCCTATCTCGATGGAATCGTTTATCTCTAATTGCTGAATTTAAATTAATAGAACCATCTATACCAGTTATCGTACTTGCCGATCGCGATCGATTTCAAGATCGACTCCAAGTAGCCAGACATGGAGGCTATTTTTATTTACAACACCCCATAACTCCTTTACAAACTATTACCTTTTGCCAACAAGTTTTACGCAACTTTTCTCTGGGTAAAAAAGTCATGATTGTCGATGACGATGTAGAATTACTCAGGGTTTTACCTTCTCTGCTGCAACCTTGGGGATTTCAAGTTACTACTCTAGAAGATTCTCGACAATTCTGGGACGTTCTTCAAGCTGTCAACCCTAATTTGTTGGTATTGGATATCGAAATGCCTTACCTGAGTGGCATTGAATTATGTAAGGTGCTACGGACTCATCCTTACTGGTGTAAATTACCCGTTCTGTTTCTGAGTGTTCATACAGATATAGCTATTCGCGAGCAAGTTTTTGCTACTGGTGCTGATGATTTTATTTATAAGCCAGTGGTAGCTAAACGTCTTGCCGATCGTATTATTAATTGTTTGGAAAGGCGAGTATAGTTTTGGTTCATAAAAAATATAGAATAATTGCCATAAATAATTTTCTAATTCCGATAATTACCCCTATCGGTATAATAGCCCCTAAACAAAATATATACCAAAAAAAAGAATCAACCTATGAGATTAATGGTGAGGTTAAGAGTTTAAAAGACTGGTGTAAGCACTACAAAATTAAGTATTCCGTGGTGAAAAAACGTATGATGGGTAAATGGACAATATTAGAAGCTCTCACTACTCCAGTCTCAACTCAAGGTCAGAAAATTAAACAACCAAATAAAAATTATGAGTATAGTGGTATTAGTCTATCCCTAGAAAAATGGGCTGCAATCTCTGGGTGGCAAGTAAGATCGTTGAGACTGAGAATACAGCAGGGAATGACGCTCAAAGATGCCATCACTACCCCCGTAAAAAGTAATCGCTCGAAATTTGTAGCACCCACAGAAGAGCAACTGAAGTTAATGATCTTAGACTACTACGATCAATATGGACTAGAGCTTGATTAGAGTAGCACTAAGAAATCTTATCGAGATAAGCAGTAACCGCAGCATCCACAATATCGCTTATATTCTCACCAGTGTTTATTTTGTGAATATGCAGTCTGTCCCTAGTTTCTTTTCGTAGAAATAGTCGCATTTTGACGTGGTCATTACTATTGCTTAGGCTCAATTTATTAGTATTGCAATCTGAAATAATACTCATCTTATGTGTTTCTTTTAACTTGGCTTCCATCTTATCGTTAATACCTAAAAGGCTTTGTATATAGGTTCTTGTGTTGGTCATGATATTATTTTTGAGCGGTTAAAACTCTATGATAATCTCAGGTATATTAAGAGCTTGATGAAGCAGCTAATTAGTAAGTAAAAATTTTACTTAGCTATACTACGATACTGGAATGAGCAGCAATGACTTGCCAAGTATTAGTAGAAGAAAGAGTCCAAATACGAGTAAAACGAAAATCACTATCAGATGCGATGCCATCATAGCTACCTGATAAATGCATTCTAACGGAAACGATCGCTATATCTCCTCTAATTTGAATGTATTGCTCAGAAGGTGTCAATACTTTCACTTTAACTATTCCCGATTGATGGGCAACAAGATCGTCTTCTTTGCTTAATATTTGACCGAGATGATTGGTAAAAATAAGTTCGGGTGCAAGCAACTGATTAAGAGCATTTACATCGGAATTGAGTATCGCAAGTCTAAGCTGTTCTTCAGCTTCGAGAATTTGTGTTTCAATCGAATTGTTCATGATATATTTTGCAAGACTTATTTTCCAATTAATGTACAACTAATTCTTAATGATTGATTTTGTGTCATAAGTTTAACTTTGACACACTTGTAGAATAAATTTGAGGCAAGAATAAAGCGATCGATGGAAGGAATAGGAATAGTAACAGCAGTTAGTACTAGCACAACCCACACCTTTAGCAAATCCAACCAAGACAGTATTCGACTGATAGCAGGGTTAGGTATAGAAGGTGACGCACATCAGGGAAAGACGGTAAAACATCGATCGCTCGATCGAGTTTAAAAGAATTATTGTGTATCATAAATTTAATTTTGACACATAAGAGCAAGCCGATCGCTCAGGGAAATTGAATTGGGAAATCCATTTCGTTGATAGCAGAGTGGTTCCTGGTCACGAATACACAGCAGGGGCAAGAAGAAGAGAGCTAGTAGACCCAAACATTGAATTTCAGTAATTGAATAGATTCAAATATGCCCTAATACGGCAGCCAGTAAACAGACAGATGGAAAAGAGAGCGATCGCTCTAAACTCAATGAAAGGCGATCGCGCTATTGGTGACGAGAAAGAAAAATCCTCAGAATTATACTGGAATTCCAATCGCGTCTGTAGTATCAGCACCGGTAAAGATAGCTTTATCTATGTCAATAGCATCAGTGAAGTTCGACTTAATCAAAGTAGAGTCACTAAAGTCAGCATTGGTTACAGTCGCTCCAATTGCCAGACCGTCGATAAACGTAATCTGGGTTGCATCAACATCAGTTTATTTTGTATCGGAATTCAAATCTTGAAACATTTGATAGTAAGGAATACTATTTTTAACCGCATAATCAGTCTTAGATGAATAGTAAGTGCCATCCTTGTCGTGAAATGACCAAATAGTAGGAAACTGAATAATTGCACCTATGGTTAAAGGTACTTCCGACTCTTTCAACGCTTTAATTCTTCTGTGTAGTGTACTTCTAGATAAACCAGTCTCCTCCATAAGTTGACGATAGGTATACTTTTCACCTTCAATGAACATTGCGATCGCTTTTTCTCTTTTTGTGTCAGGGTTTTAATTTTGACACAAAAAATAGTTAACGTCATATCATTTATGATTAAATATTCAAAGAATTCACAGGAAAAATCAGTGTAAAAGTAGACCCTTTCCCCAAATAACTCTCTAGTTCAATCGAGCCACCACAAGCAGTAACTATCGCCTTAGTAATAGACAATCCCAAACCATAACCATCGGAACGACGACGACTGTTAGAAGCGCGAGCAAAGCGATTAAAAATTCGCTGTCGGTCGGATACATCGATTCCTATACCCGTATCTTTAACCCAGAAGCGGACATCTAGCTCATTACAAGCAGAACCTAAAAAAATAGTTCCCTCAGGCGGTGTATGCTGAACCGCATTATCTACTAAGTTCATTATTGCTTGAGTTAGCCGTTGTCGATCGATATATAAATTTCCCTTTCCTACTGCTTCCAATTGCAAGTTAACCGCAGTCAATACCTTGGCTTTGTTGTATAATTCGTTAGTGAAAACCTCGACATCACATAATTCTGGTCGAATAAAATCTGGCTGCTCTGCTTTAGCTAGAGTGAGTAGATCGCCAACTAATCGATTCATGCGCTCGAGTTCTTCATGAATGATCGCTAGAGTTTCTTGCTGTTCTTCTCGATTATCACCCATTAACTCTAAATGACCTTGAACGATAGTAATAGGAGTACGCAGTTCGTGGCTAGCATCATTGATAAAATTGCGTTGACTCAAGAAAGCTCTTTGCAAACGGTCCATCATCTCATTAAAAGTATCAGCAATTTCAGCCATCTCCCCTTTACCCCCTACCGGAAGTCTTTGCGATAAGTCTTTTACGCTAATTTGTCTTGCTGTTGCTGACATTACTCTTAAAGGTTTTAGTACCAAACCCGAAAGAAACCAAGCTCCTGCGGAGGTCAGCAAAAAAAGCATGCTAATAACCCCGATGACAAATCGCATAGCGGAAGCTGCCTCTTGGTGTTCTTCTAAGGTGATTTCCAAGAAAGAATATACCACCTTTTAAAAGGTAAAACTAATGCTGCGTAACTAGATCCATCTATGAAAGGTGGTATATTCTTTCCGGGAAAAGGCCTAAGGTGGCGTTAGCTACCAGAAAAAATCCTTGATTTTTATTATTTAGTTGAAGCGGAAGAAGACCGTAGATAATTTTGCCAATTTCTGGATCGTTAACGATAAACTTTTTTGGATTGGGTTGTTCGGTTGATGTCAACTTATTGATGAAGGCAGAATTTGGTTGAAATGATTTGGGCAATTCTTCAACTGGAGGACTTGACTGAAAAATCTGTCGATCGAGTAAGATGATTAAAAACTGGTCTTCCTCAACTAATTCATCATCTAAATATTCAACTATCAGTTGTTTAAGTTGAAACAAATTTTGAGGATTTTTTATTGCCAACTCATTTTCAAGCTCCTCAATCTCAGAAACTACTTCTGTCTGCAAACGTCGATCGATTTGTTGAAACACTACTTGATAGATTGTGGGAATTGATATTCCCATTAAAACTGCCATCAAACCGAGATAACAGAGCAGAATTTGAGTCCGAACTTCAGCGAAGACTTGATGACATCGAGGAAAATTTTTTAAGCAGAAGAAGCGTCTCATAAATTATGGAGACAAGAACATTTAACTTTTTTAAAATTCTAGGCAATTCTGACTAAGTTGGAGCAAAGTCCGCCGATTATTTAAGATGGGAATTTATCTGTGTACTATGTATCTAAATTTTGAGTATATTTGTGTCAAATTTTGAATTCTGACACAATATTATGCAAAGAATCTGGCGATCGCATGATTATCCCTTAAGCTAGAAAGTATCAAAGTTTGAATTTTGATACAAAAAATAGCTCACAATATTCCCTAGTTAGACAAACATGGCATTACCCAGAATCAAAGTAGCCAAAGACAAAGCAGAATTGGTTCAAAAATTATTAGATACAAAAGGAACAACTGGAGCGTTTCAGACTTATGCTGATGTCATAGTTTTTGCAGCTAGCTTAGGGGCAAAATATCAGAAACGAGTTCCTCTCAAAGAAATATCAAATAGCGAACCTGCACCCATTAGCTTAGAAGTGTTTATCTCTCGCGGTTACGACTGGGTAATTAAGTTAATTGCAGTCACACAAACCCAAGATATTAAAGTACTCTCCACTGAAGACCCCAAAATAGAAGAAGCAAGAGTACAAATATTTGAAGAGTACGCCAACGGCGGTTTAGCTAAACTAAAAGACGAATTACGAGGAGCAGTAGACTATACAGAGAGACTGCTATTAATTCTCAGTGCAGAAAGATTTCAAGAAGAAGATACCAACGAAGAATTCGATCTCAGTCGGTTTTTATGATTAATAAAACTGTCAATATAACTGTGGATATCTTGCCAATTAGACATGATGACCTAGATATTTACTAACAACTAACGACTAACGACTCAACCAAGCTTTGTCGCACTCACGTTAAAAATTAATTACACGGGTTTACACTTACCCGCTCTAATTAAGCCTACCCTTTTAGCGATCGCTTCTGCTTGAGAATCAAAAGGACCCCAACTAGATTTAGCTTCTGGTGGTCGCTCGGTAACCGCAATGATTTCACAAGTATGGTCTTCTTGCTTAATAATATACCAGCTTTGAGGATTATTCATTATTACCAAAAATATGGGGCGAAATAACCATTCGCCCCCAAATAGTACCAAATTTTTATCAACTAATCTCCTTTCCCGAAATAAATAGGGGAAAGAAGATGTATTCCCGAAAATATCAAATATTTTTTCCAAACGATTAGATAGATATAGTTAATCCTTAAGATTAAGCCTAAGCTACTTACTCTAAATCTTTACGACCTGGGTTACGAGCAGGATCGCTAGAAAGGAAACCGAAAATAAATAAACCAATAAAGAAAAATACAGTGATATAAACAACTACTTTGAGAGTTACCATTTAATTTTCTCCTATGAATCTAAAAAAATCTTATCAAAGTGAGCTTACTCTTTGTTAAAAAAATTGTACTTTAATTTGTATAGATTACAGAATTACCAAATGAAGAAAGAAATCTTTCTGCTCCCAAAGCATAAAGAAACTAGACACTAAAACAGAACCAACGAGAAGCTTACGAAAGTTTTGTTCACTCACTTTTTGCAAAATAACTTGACCGATCCAATTACCAGGAAACGCAGCAACTCCCATTAATAATCCATAACCAAGGTAGTGCCAATTTAAAGCCCCAAAAATACCATAAGTGATCATCTTAGCGATATGAATTACCACTAGATGGGCTGACTTAGTGGCGATCATTTCCTCTTTGAGTAAACCATAGTTTATATACAAGGGATTTAATAGAGGTCCTGTACTACCAATTAATCCTGAGATGAAAGCAAAAACAAACCCTGACGGTAAAAAATACCAAGGAGCAACTTTAAAAGATGACTCTTGTTCTCCGACACCATAACTAGCCGTAGAAGTAATCAGAAATATAGCTAGTAAAATCGGTAGCCATTCTAATTGAATTTGCGTATATATAAAAGCTCCTAAAATAGCCCCAACTATAGCACCCGGTAGATACCACCACATCAAACGCCAACAAATATGTCGCCGATAAAGAAACAACCTCTGAGGATGACCCACAAGCATCACTGTTGTTAACACAGGGGGTACTGCAACCGAACCCAAAAAAAAGCCAATCAGAGGAATTAAGATTAATGGCGTTCCTCCTCCTGCCAAAGTGCTAACTAACCAACTACTAAAACTTGCTAAAGATAAAAATACAATGCTCACAATTAAAACTTAAGTTTTACTAAATGAGTTAACCTTCTTTAAAGTTAACTTAAACAAAGCTTAACTCAATATATAGACAGAAAGTGACCGTTTGCGATCGACAACGAAAAAAAGTAGTTAAAAGCGTGAAAATAGCTAAAATTAGACTATTTAATCTAGAGTTATGACCGAGTCAGAATTATTACATACGCCATTATTTGAACTTACCCAACAACAAAAGGCTAGATTTACCCCTTTTTCTGGCTGGGAAATGCCAGTTCAGTACCAAGGATTAAAACAAGAACATCAAGCAGTACGTACTAGTGTGGGGATGTTCGATATTTCCCATATGGGTAAATTTGCTCTAGTCGGTCAAAATTTAATTTCGCAGCTACAAACTTTAGTACCTTCAGACTTATCTAGATTAAAACCAGGTCAAGCACAATATACGGTTTTGTTAAATTCTCAAGCAGGGATTATCGACGATATTATTTTTTACTATCAAGGAGAGGAAAAAGGTTTTGTCATTGTCAACGCCGGAACTACAGCCAAAGATAAAGCCTGGTTACTAGAGCATTTACCTAGTTCGATTAAATTAGAAGACCTATCTCGCGATCGCGTTTTATTAGCAATTCAAGGGGTAAAAGCAGTTACTATACTGCAATCTTTAGTAAAAGAAGATTTAACCTCCATGTCAGCCTTTGCTCATCGAGAAGTCACCATCAACGATCGACCCGCTTTTATTGCCCGAACAGGATATACAGGAGAAGATGGGTTTGAAGTGATGGTCAAGCCAGAAGTAGGTCAAAAATTATGGCTTGACTTACTCAAACTGGGGGTTATTCCCTGCGGTTTAGGTGCTAGAGATACTTTACGCCTAGAAGCTGCCATGTGTCTTTATGGACAAGATATAGATGAAACCACAACTCCCCTAGAAGCAGGTTTAGGTTGGTTAGTGCATTTAGATAGCAAAGGAGACTTTATCGGTCGATCGCTCCTCGAAAAACAAAAAACAGAAGGAGTCTCCAGACGATTAGTCGGCTTGCAAATGGAAGGAAGACATATTGCCCGTCATGGTTATCCAGTACTCTGGGAAAATAAAGTAATTGGAGAAGTAACTAGCGGAACTTTAGCCCCAACTCTTGGGTTAGCGATCGCTCTTGCTTATGTATCCAAACCCTTAAATAAAGTAGGACAAAAACTAACAGTAGAGATTCGGGGTAAAAACTATCCTGCCCAAGTAGTTAAAAAACCCTTCTATCGCTCACCCCACAAGTAACTAACGGTTTATTAACTCCGAATTACGAACTCCGAACTCCGAACTCATATATGCCAATGTACCCAATCGGAGGATAATAGTTAAAGTCTGCCTATTGAGAGGGCTTATTAAAACTTAATAAATATTAAAGTGGATACCACTCTCTGATAGACTTTTGACTTGAGTAGGCAGACTAAAACCAGGGAAAAATATGCAGTAGGGAGGAAATCTTCGTGGAAAATACCCTCGGGTTAGAAATTATTGAAGTAGTAGAACAAGCAGCGATCGCCTCTGCCAAATGGATGGGGAAAGGCGAAAAAGATACTGCTGACCAAGTGGCAGTAGAAGCCATGCGGGAGCGGATGAATAAAATTTATATGAAAGGTCGCATTGTTATCGGTGAAGGGGAAAGGGATGACGCTCCCATGCTCTACATCGGCGAAGAAGTAGGCATTTGTGCCCGCGAAGACGCAAAAGATTACTGTAACCCAGACGAATTAGTTGAAATCGATATTGCAGTCGATCCCTGTGAAGGTACTAATTTAGTTGCTTACGGACAACCAGGCTCAATGGCGGTTCTGGCTATCTCCGAAAAGGGTGGCTTATTTGCTGCTCCTGACTTCTATATGAAAAAATTAGCTGCACCACCAGTAGCTAAGGGTCATGTAGATATTAACAAATCCGCTACCGAAAACTTACAAATCATTTCCGACTGTATGAATCGTGCGATCGAAGAATTAGTCGTAGTGGTAATGGATCGTTCTCGTCATAAAGACTTAATCAAAGAAATTCGTGATGCAGGAGCAAGAGTAAGACTCATCAGCGATGGTGATGTTTCCGCTGCCATCTCTTGTGCTTTCGCTGGTACTAATATTCATGCTCTAATGGGTATTGGGGCTGCACCAGAAGGAGTGATTTCCGCAGCAGCTATGCGTTGCTTGGGCGGTCATTTCCAAGGACAGCTAATTTACGATCCCGAAATCGTGAAAACAGGCTTAATTGGGGAAAGTAAAGAGAGTAATTTGGCTCGCTTGAAAGAAATGGGCATTACCGACCCAGATCGCGCCTACAATGCAGAAGAGTTAGCTAATGGTGAAACAGTACTATTTGCTGCTTCTGGTATCACTCCAGGAACCTTAATGAATGGAGTCCGTTTCTTTAAAGGAGGAGCGAGAACTCAAAGTTTAGTTATCTCTTCTCAGTCGAAAACGGCGCGCTTTGTAGATACAGTTCATATGTTTGAAAAACCAAAAAGCATCCAACTGAAATAAACACAGATAAAGACTATATATTAGGAGTTACAGAAGTTACAGAAGTTACAGCTATTCTGTAACTAGACTACTGAACTCCTGTAGGCCGATCCACATTTAACTTGCATAATTCCAACGCTTAATCCCTATATATAGCTTGGAACGTTCTGTAAAACTCTATGTCGATCGGCTTATTCTGCAACTCCTCTTATTTCTGTACTTTCTTTAGGAATTCACTATTTCTTCCTAAATTTGAGTTTAAATAAATTTAATTAACAATAGATATATACCCTTATCTCGTTTTGCTCAGAAATCGATCTGAGTCAATCAGTTTAAAACCTTGAGAAGAGCGCATGAATATTGTAGTTATCGGTTTAAGTCATAAAACAGCGTCCGTCGAAATCAGAGAAAAGCTAAGTATTCCCGAAACCCAGATAGAAGAAGCGATCGCCCAGTTGCGGAACTATCCCCATATTAGCGAAGTAGCAATTATTAGTACCTGTAACCGTCTAGAAATATATGCGGTTGTCTACGATACAGAACAGGGAGTAAAAGAAATAAACCAGTTTTTGGCAGAAAAAGGGCAAATTAATTTATTAGAGTTACGGGGGCATCTATTTACTTTGTTACACGAAGATGCACTACGCCATCTAATGCGAGTGTCTGCTGGCTTAGAAAGTCTAGTTCTCGGCGAAGGACAAATTTTAGCACAAGTAAAAAAGACTCATAAACTCGGACAAAAATATCAAGCATTAGGCAGACTGCTCGATCGCTTATTTAAACAAGCAATCTCGACTGGTAAGCGAGTACGCAGTGAAACCAGTATTGGTACAGGGGCAGTTTCGATTAGTTCCGCTGCGGTAGAATTGGCTCAAAGTAAAGTAGAAGATTTATCCCCCTATCACATCACCATTATTGGGGCAGGAAAAATGTCTTGCTTGCTAGTAAAACACTTACTGGCTAAAGGAGCAACCAAAATAGCGATCGTCAATCGCTCTCACCGAAGAGCAGAAGAATTAGCGAAAAAATTCCCTGGCGCAGAATTAGAAATTCGTCTCCTTCCAGACATGATGAATACGATCGCCACTACCGATATAGTCTTTACTAGTACCGGCGCAACCGAACCAATTTTAGACAAAGCCAAACTAGAAGTAGTTTGTGTCAATGGTAAATGTCTGATGCTGATCGATATTTCCGTACCCCGCAACATCGCAGCAGATGTTAAAGAAATCGAGCAAATCAAAGCCTATAACGTAGACGATCTCAAAGCAGTAGTTGCTGCCAACCAAGAAAGTCGTCGCCGTATGGCAGCCGAAGCAGAAGGGATCATCGAAGAAGAAGTAAATAATTATCTCTTGTGGTGGCGATCGCTCGAAACCGTACCTACTATTAGTTGTTTACGCAGCAAAGTAGAAACTATCCGCGAACAAGAAGTAGAAAAAGCCTTATCCAGACTAGGTTCAGAATTCGGTGAAAAGCATCAAGAAGTAATTGAAGCTTTAACTAGAGGAATCGTCAATAAAATTCTCCACGAACCAATGGTACAGTTAAGGGCACAGCAAGATATAGAAGCTCGTCGTCACTGCATTCAATCTCTACAAATGCTATTTAATTTAGAGATAGAAGAACAAACAGTGTAGTTGGTGATTAGTGATTGGGGATTAGTAATAGCTGATGGGCTGTTTTTCTATAACTTATTACCTAACGTGAGTTCGGTTTAAAAATAAATTTACACGACTCAACTCTCCTTATCTTCTTACAAAAAAAGCCACAACACATAGCAGACAAACCTCTCTGCGCTCTCTGGAGGGGCTGTCTGAGGAGGTCTCCTCCTCAGTTTATACGCCCCGTCGTCCTCTGCGGTTAATCAAAAAATTAATCAAATTGAGGACTAAAAAATAGGGATTTTAGCTTATCCCGAACTCAGGTTACCTAAAGATATTGAGCGATCGAACTTAACTCTTCTCTAAGAGATAAGGGTTGATAGCCCAAGGCGAATACTTTGCTGCTGTCTAGAGAGGTGTCGGGCGATCTCGGTGCAGCCATAGCAATATCTTGTTGTCGGCAAGTTTTGAGGAGAGTTAAGGGAAATTGCAAGATCTCTGCTAGTAAACAACCAAATTGATAGCGAGATACTTTTTCTTTTCCTCCTAAATGCCATATTCCTGCTATTTTTTGCTCTACAGCTAATAAGAGTCCTTTAGCTGCGGTTGCTGCACTGACAGGCGTACGGAATTCATCGATAAATAAGCTTAACTCTATTAACAGAAGCATTTACATTGATCTCGTATGCTTGTTGTGGATGGATTTGGCAAAAATTAGGTTGAGCAGCAGCAGCAGTATGAATAACTGCCGTTGGTTGAATTGTTTGGAATAATTCCTGTAGTGCTGATAAATCTCTCAGATCGATTAAAATATGAGTAAAAGAGTCGCCACCGATTAACTCTGAGTCTCACCTCAGCAAGTGATTGTGTTATAAAGTTACAGTGAAATTCAAAAAGCGTAATAGTTAAAGATTTGTAGATTGGTATATCTTAACTCTTCAAGCTACCGTCAATTAGATACATAATCTATTGAGATAGCTTAGTAAGACTTATATCGTCCATCAAAAATACAAATATTAAAAAAATATAAAACCATTACAATGGTAGATGGTGTTAGGAGGAAAAAAGTGTTTATCAGACTGGCACAACAACACCGACAATTTGTCCGCGACTTGGTAATGAATCTCCAAGCCTTGGCAATTGTCCTTGAAAATAGAGGTTACCTTGCATCCTGCTACACTTGTGGGAATCAGATGAATAGTGCCTCCTTTATGGTTAGTTTGGGAGATAATCATCTCATTCGTTTTCTAGTTTCTGATTATGGGATCACCTGGACAGAAATGCGAGACGAGCGCGAACTAATGAAATTAGAGGGAGCAGAAGCAATCAACCAATTGCAAGACTTAGCCGATTTAGTGAAATACCAGATCGAACCATCTCAATCTGTCTATCGAGAGAGAGAGAATAAGTTACATTCTCTACATCATTCTTAAAGATTGAGAAAGCTATATTTTAGTTAAATTTGACTTTTTTTTGGATAAATTAGTCATTCAGATTCCTAATTTTTTGTTAACGACTAAAATCGACCCCCCTTTCTCTAAGCTGCTGCATAAAAAATTCTTCTAGAGAAAGACGAGCCAAATGGATACTGATTAGTCGAGCATCAATTTTTCTGAGATGAGCAAGAAACTTTTCTGGTTCTCCTTTTAATTGTCCGTGCCAACAATTATGCTCCCAAGTTAAATTGCTAATCCAGGGAGTTAAAGCTTGAGAATCGCCACCTTTGACAATTACCTGATAATCGCGATCTTCACCTAAAAGTCGACCCAGAGAACCCTCACAGATTAATTCCCCCAAAGCCAAAAGAGCAATGCGATCGCAGATTTGTTCTACATCAGCCAAAATATGAGAGTTAAAAAAAATTGTCTTACCCTGCTCTTTTAAAGAAAGGATAATCTCTCGCATACGATAGCGTCCCATGGGGTCTAGTCCCGACATAGGTTCATCCAAAAAAACTATATCGGGATCGTTGATTAAAGCTTGAGCCATACCTACTCTTTGCAACATTCCTTTAGAATATTGTTTTAACTTCTTTTTGCGGGCAGTAGACTTAGCCAAACCAACTACATCCAATAATCGATCGATTTTTTTTCGTCGCATCGAGCCGGGAATTTGAAATAATCCTGCCGTAAATTCTAAAAATTCCCAAGCAGTTAAATAGTCATAAAGATAGGCATTTTCTGGTAAATAGCCAATTCTTTGTTTAACACGACGATCGCCAATCGGCTTTCCCAGTAACTCCGCTTTTCCCGAAGTAGGACGAACTATACCCAGTAATGTTTTGAGTAAAGTTGTCTTACCCGCACCGTTAGGACCCAATAAACCAAAAGTTTCTCCCCGATACACTGTTATCGAGAAGTTATGAAGCGATTTAATCTTTTGATTTAACCAAAAACCAGTACGATACACTTTCCCTAAATTCCAGGTTTGTATTACTGGTGTTGGTTTTACTGGTGTCGTTTCAGTTGGTAGATCGGCAGCAGAATACATACGGGGTTTATTTAAATCTGGTTAGTACAGCCATATAATTCCCCGAACTCGATCGCTTATCACAATTGAGGTCAAACTTTTTTCGTTCGCTCGAGAGCTAAATAATTAGAAATCAGCTTTAGCAATTAAACGATCGCGTCCCTGCTCTTTTGCCTCATATAGAGCGCGATCGGCTAAAGCAATTAACCATTCTGACGATAATTCTTGAGTAGGAATTTGACTGGTAACACCACAACTAATAGTTACATATTGGTTGATGTGTGAACCAACATGACGGATTTTGAGTTTTTTGACCTCAGATTTAATCTTTTCAGCCACACAAATAGCTCCATCAAGATCGGTATTCGGCAAAATGACAGCAAATTCTTCTCCACCATAACGAGCTACTAAATCGTTAGGACGCTTCGCTGTTTTATTAATAGCTTGAGCTATCTGTTGTAGACAACGATCTCCTGTAGGATGTCCATAAAAATCGTTATAAGTTTTAAAATAATCCACATCACATAAAATCAGAGCAATTGGTTTCTGTTCTCTAAGACATATTCGCCATTGTCGCTCGAGACTACTATCAAAACAATGACGATTGGAAATTTGAGTGAGACTATCGATATTAGCTAGACGTTGCAATTGTTCATTTGCCTGTTGTAGCTTTTTGGTTCGTTTGGCGACTCTTTGTTCTAGATCGGTATTAGCTTTTTCCAGATTATGAAATAAAGCTTGTAATCTTTGTGTCATTGAGTTAAAAGACTGAGCCAGAATCTCTAATTCTTGTATTTTTTGAGTTTCTACCCTTTGGTCTAATTCTCCCGAAGCTATTGCTCGAGCAGCATAACTGAGACGAAACATAGAGTGGGCAATCCATTGGTTGATAAAAATACCCAAACTAATGGCTGAAATTAGAGAAGTGAGGCACAAAATAATGGTAGTACGAGTATTAGCATGAATATACTCCATAAAATCTACTTCCGGAATCGCTACTACCATCAACCAATCGAGACCGGAATAATGATTTAAAGGAGTTACTTGGATAAATTGACGTTGACGATTAAATTTAGCTATAAATTGTCGGTCGTCATCGACTCGATCTAAGCCGTTAAATTTTGCTTCTAAATACCGTGCTGCCGAGCGGACAAATAAGTCTTGGCTATTTTTGGCATTTAGTCTTTGATTTATTGTCTTAGTTAAAATTACAGGAGGTTCTTCTGTCGAAGTAGCTACAATCTTGCCAGACCTCTCCATGATAAAAGCTCTTCCAGAAGGGCCGATCTTTAAACTACGTAAAAAGTCACTAATTTGAATTAAAGTTAGATCGATCGCCATTACCCCTTTTAATTTTTTTGTCTGTTGCTCGTAAATGGGTATTGCCGGTGTAATGCCTAAAACTGGAGGATCGGCAAATAAATAGATAGGCGACCAAACTAATCCACCTTGTTCGATGGCAGCTCGATACCAAGGTCTCGAGCGGGGATCGTACTCTTCTTTTTTAATTAGCTCGATTTTATTACCTCGATCGTTTAAGTTATATATTTCCCATAGTGGTGCGGTAAACTCACTGCGAATAGCAACCTTCGGTTCTTCAGTCATATCTACTTCAACAAACTCTCCTTTGTCATTACCAAAATAGAGAGTAGTAATCTGCTCGGTTAATTGAGTTTGCAACCAGAAAGTCCGTTCTAAATTAGCAAGATTATTTAAATCCAAATTTCCTGCTTTCACATTAGCCTGGTTGATTTTAAGAAAAAGACTGGGGATATGGGTATATTGATATACGTGTTCCTCAATATGAGAAGTTACTTCCCGACTCAATCGCATTGCCAAAGACTCGACGGTTTTTTGTCCATTACGCCAGGAAAAATATCCAGTTAAACCTACAGTTATAATAATTTGAATAATAAAAGGAACAATTAAGACGAAGCGAAGAGGAAGTTTAGAAACATTTTTATCAAGTTGCTCGATCATTATCAAAACTTAAATCGCCAAAATTTATTTATCTGTGCTTGTCTCATATGGTGATTATAAAAATTTAGGGAAATATTTAACTTATTTAAGCGCAACATTTGTACCCAGGGACTCTGGGGGACTAAGAAATTGCCTGTCAAGTCAAGGGGCTGCGGGCGGAATTTAGTTCCGCCCTTTAAAAGCCCCGTCGA
>JASJDJ010000070.1 GCA_030065635.1 Xenococcaceae cyanobacterium MO_188.B32 | reverse complement strand
CATTTAAAATGGCCTTTAGTCAATACACAGTAGGGATTGTCACTCGATTGAATTTCAAAATCTCTTGAGCTTGCAACTCTTTTTTATTATTAAATTGTCATACTTAGTCTGAAAGAGCCAATCTTCCCTACTAGGCGATGACTTTAATATTAGATGACTTTAAAGTATTAAAACCTGGTCGCCAAATAGGAATAGTTCCATCAGGTAGGTGTTCTTCTTGAATATTTTGCAGATTATACTCAAGCATTCCTGTAATACTTCTCATCGTTGCTCCCTCACCAAAGTCACAAGCTATCTTGAGGCGACCAAAAGTCTGAGCTTCCTCTATAGTTGGGTTATAAATTACGCGTAATGCCATTCTGGCGATAAGTGCTATTTCTGGAGCTTTTATAGTAGTAAACCCTAAGCTTCTGAGTTGTTGAGATACAAAATCAAATGCAGCGTTTTGAACTGGCTCGATTATTTTATGAAACTGTTCAAGTTCTACTCGGTTATTTTCTAGAATAGGTGATATTTGATTATCTTGATGTTTGTAGCCAACAACCGTTCCGTGATTGGCATTATGAAATAGTTCGAGTACGGAGGGTCCATATCTAACTAATTCAGAAATCCAGTGTGGTCGATCGTCATTTAGTAAATATCCTTCAACAGTAAAATTAGGTTCTGCTTTTGAAGGTTTGGCAAAAGTACCTAGATAGTAACCGTTTATTTCTTTTTTGATCCCAAGATATTTGAGGAGTTTCATTAGGCAATTTTGTAAAGAACCATGCCATCCTAAGTCAACAAAAGCTACTGTTTCTGATTCCAAAAATTTTTCCTGATGTAGATATTCAACTATTAATTCGTAACGCTCTTTATTTTTGTTTTCTACTAAAGACCAAATATCTTCAAGAAAAGCTTTAAATCTTGGTAATGTAGAGTGATTGAGTAATAATCCTGGTTCGGCCAAATAATGTTTTATAAGGCTATCTTTACATTCTTCAAAACTTAAAGATGCTCTTTTTAATGCTTGTTCTATTGTTAATAAATCCCAGTTTTGACAAAATTGTTTACGCGCAGTTTCTGGTTCTGTAAAAATTAGACTCGGATAAAGAGCAGCACGGGAAACATACAGATATCTTGAATCTACAGTTAGATTTGCAGCATCAGCAAGAAGATCGAAGAAACGCTTAACAATCCACCCATCCCGAGCAGCAAAATATATCCGCTGATAACGCCTTTTTTTTACTTTTTCTAATAGCCAAGCAGCATAGCCATAATAAAGCAGAGATAAATTTTCTATGGCGGTACGTTTTAAGACAGAATCTTTGATTTCTGTGTCTTGTCGTTCATAATACATCTCACTAATTTTGCATAACATAGCAGATGTAATTAAATCTCCGCTGGGAACATCGCCAATTCCACACCTCCATTTAAACTGTTTTCTGGCGTTAGATGCCAGACAGACTCTTATGCCTTTATTAAGAGCCATGCTAATGTCAGAATGCTTATTATCTCCTACGTGCAGTAGTTGATTTGGCAAGCAACCTAAATCTTTAATAACAATGTCATAGAGTGAACCTTCTGCTTTAGTTTTACGGTATGTGGAAGAAATATAAATTTTTGCAGCTTCTGAGTAGCCATTTTGATTGACAATATCCTCGATAAAATTTTTATCAAAATAAATATCAGAAACAATCGCAACTTTTTTTCCAGCCGAAATCGCTTTGTCAAAAAGTTGCTTACCAGCGTCAAGGGTTTTTATTCTAGACTTTTCTAGTTCTAATTCAATTTTTAAGATACTGTTTGCTTGTTCTGAATCTATTTTTAATAGTCTTGATAATTCTCGATAAATTTCTTCTATAGTAATTTCTTCTAAGTTATTTCCGCAGGCACGAACGCGAGCTATTTCTTCTGCCCGAACCCGCAAAGCATTGAAGTTTCTAAGAGGAATTCCTAGCTTACTTTTTGCCATTTCTTCTACTTGATAAAATAGGTCTTTAGGAGAGAATAACTTTTCTCTCCAAACTAAAGTATCAAATAGGTCGAAAGAAACTGTAGAAACAACTGATAGTATTTTTTTAAATTCTTGTTGTGAATTTAGATGGCACTTTTGATTGCTCGGAGAAAATATAGACAATAAATTGCTCATATTGCTTTTCAAATCAAGTAATTGTATTGAGATTTTTAGATAGTTAAAATCTTCCCAAGATATGGGTTATTGTTTAAATCTAACTTAAAGACTACTATACTCAATCTAGGTTACAAACAGAATCAATAACAGCTTCGATTTTTTTTGAAAAATCTGCTTCTTGAAGGTCTAAATTATTAAATTGTGACAATAAAACTTCTAATTTTAAAGCTTTATTTAAAATATCAATTTTTGTTTTCTTAATCTCTCTCTCTAAATTGCCGTAACTTTTATATTCCCTTGCAGCTTGATTAAAACAAGACTTAAGACGTTGTTGTTTATTATAAGATTGAGATGAAAGCTCTAATATTTTTCTTTGATAATAATCACTATCAAAAATCAAAGGATTTTGCGCCAAGAAATTTATTTTTCTGGCTTCGCAAAACTTGCTGTACAAAGCTATATCTTCTTTATTATCATTCCTAATTGTTTCGAGATCGAATTCCATTTCGACATTCTTTTGACCACTTACGTTAGCTCTAGGAATAATCATGTTCTCCGAACTTACTTTCATTTCGCCTAAAAGATCTACTACTTTTGAATCAAATTCTTCAGTAGAACAAATAAATCTAAAACAACGCAAAATCTTTATAGCTTTCTGATGAAGAGGTAAAGAAATGTCATTATCATCTAGAAAGGAAGGAAATCGACTTATTATCCAATTACACAATAAATTTTTCTGAAGAGCAGAATAAAAACTATCAAAATCAATTGGTTGGCTATTCTGCCTTTTCGCTAGTCCAATACAAAAACGATATTGACTTAATATTCTTTGGATAGGTTCTCTAATAAAAGTAAAAAGATATATATTCCTATTTAAAAAATGAAACAAGGTTTTTTCATCAATATGATGTCCAAACAGTACCTTATAATTACTATTATCGTGCATTTCCTCAATAAAAGGAATACCAATATCGGCATTTTTTTGAAGATTTGTTGTTTGATGAAATCCATTGAATCCAAATTCTTTTTCGAGAATTTTTATTAGTGTTGTCCCTGCTGTTTTAGGTATATGAACACCAATGAATACACTTTCCATTTTTAGTTCTCTTGTCATAAAACAATACTAGCTGTACTGAGCATTTCTGAAATAAGAATAAAATTATCTTCTAACTCTTATTTATGTTAATATACATTAGCTGAAAACCTCATTTCTTCTAACTTATTAATTAACTTATTAATTGAATTTCTAACCAGGAAGCTGAAGCATATGCTTGAAATTTGTATTTGATATTTCTTGTTGTATTTCTTGATAGTTTATAAGAATGTCTTTGAGCAACCAAGGATTTTGCTTTTTTAGATGTGATTTTTGTTTAATTTCTTCAACGCCTAAGAATTTGAAAATCTTGCCAAAATCACTTTTTTCGTCAGCTATGTCTTCATAATAAATTTCTAAATATTTTGCCTGACTTTCCCTGGCAATTCGAGAATATTTGACCTGCAAATTTTTAAATCTCTTAATCTTATTTATAATTACTTTTGGGTCTGGTTTATATCTATAAATTTCGGGAACATAATTTCTATGTATCTTCTTATCGCCAGAATTAATACGTTTATACATAATATCTTGTGAAACAACCTGCTTAAGAAGATTTTTTCTCAGCAAGTGTAAAATATAAAATCGACCAGAAAAAATAACTTTTGAAAAAGAGTAATTTCCTTCTAATTGCGGATACTTAATGTCAAGTCCAAACCATTCAGCCTGACTTTTAGCTCTGAATTTAAATAGATAATCTTCAAAGACTTTTACTCGGTTGGGAGGAAGGATATTTTCTGCATCTTCTTTGATTTTGTCGCTCCAGAACCGATAATATCCCCAGTCAAACAAACCAGGCCATAAACATTCTCCACGAAAGTCGATCTCAGGATGAGAATTTAAACAACTTCGTAAAAAATTTGTTCCAGAACGCTCGTTAGCTATCAAAAATACTATGTTGGAATTGTTATTTTTGTTTGTTTCCATTGAATAATCTCTATTTATTTAATGCCTGTTACTTAATTGATATGTCGTTAAGAGTCGGTCGAAAAAGCAAGCCTTTATAAATACTCAAATGCCGTTGGTTTTTCACCAAATTCTACCTGAAAATTAGTTAAATCAAACTCAAAAGCTTTATTGTGAGGGGAAATTAGGAATATTCTGTGATGATGACCTGTGGCAATCTCAGATTCGTCAATTGACGGATAAATAAAAGAACAACTCCAAGGCTTGAACTCAGAAGATAAATTTACTTGTTGCCAAGGAAGATCGATTTGCCGACCATTTCCCAAAAAGTGACGACCACTTATCTTAATCGAATCAGCACCTTGAAGGCGAGAAACACCAGAGATGCATACAGGTTGATCAGAAAATATAAGAGCCGAAGATATAAGAAATTCTAGGAAAAAGTAATTTCCATTTTCCGTCACTCCGTCATTTTCCAAATGGAGATAAGTTTTACCCTGGGGTAAACTCTCATTTTCTTCCTGACATTGATGACTTGTAATGCGGTAGGAAACATTGTCTCCATTGTAGGAGACGAAAACATTAGGGCAAACTTCCGAATAAGCTGGTTGATTTTCAACAATTTCGGTTTTTCCCCAAATGCGAAAATCTCCATTGTAAAAAACATTGCGACCGCTTTTTTGTGCCTGTTCCTCAGGCTTAATTCCTAAATATGAGGTTACTTGCTCAACTCCTTTGTCTAAATTGGTAATGTGAAACTTCAAAAACTGCTCAATTGTCCAAATATAGTTATTAAGCTGTTGAAATTTTTGATTTTGCTCGCGAATCAACAAGCTTTGCATATCCCCCATCGATAATAACTGAGCCAACGATAATCCATTTTCCTTGGCTAACTCTTGACGGAAGATATCGTTCATCAGCTTAACGCGAGTTGATTGATGAAAATCACTTTGACCGTGTACGGAGTTAGAATAAATGCCTCCTTTTACTTTAGGACGATGATGATAATTAGCTAGAGGTTCAGTAATGACATCTATATTAAATTTTCTGAGAATTCTTAGATGAAACTCCCAGTCCCCAAGAACCCTTAAATTGCCATCAAAAGGCCCTACCACATCTAATGCTGCACGCCGAAAAATAAATGATATAGGTGGAAATCGGTTTTCTACAGCCAACTCGAGTATTGAGATATTCCGCAGACTGTCATTAAAGATATAGCTATCTTGAATAGTTATCTCTCCATTGTCTTCAAGCTCTTCAATAATTACGTTAGACCAAGTGACAACTCCGCCAAGTTTTGCATCCCAAGCACAATTATCAAGGTGAGAAACTGTGCGAGCTAAAAATGTTGGTTTCCAGCTATCGTCATCATCATGAATAACAATATAGTCACTATCACAATTGCTAATTCCCAAGTTAGAAGCGGTTTCCATCCCCAAAGAAGTAGGATTGTGAATGACGACGACACGACCATTAAGTTCTTCTTTAAACCTATCTACTACTAACTCAACACTTTCTACTTTACCTCCATCGTTAACTATTACAAGTATCCAATCTTTAAAGGTTTGTGAAAGTACACTTTGAACTGCTCTAGCTAGTAGTAAAGGTCGATCTTTTGTTCTAGTGATAACCGCAACTCGACCATAGGGAAGAGTTTTTTGTTTGTTGCCTAAACTTTTAGGTGTTGCTCTTTGGGTAGCTGGTTCGACGGTAACTGGTAACTTGTTAACGAGTCCTTGAGCCAATAAGACTAACTTGGCTTGATGATAGGGTAAATGTTCGATAAAAGGTCGAATACTACGCTTTAAATCCGCACTCTTGTGAAGCTGACTGCGTAACATCCCACTTGAATCTACCCGATACCAAAATAAAGGCTCTGGAACACAAACCATTTTTACCCCCATTAATGAGGCGCGAGAAAACAATTCCCAATCTTCGTGTCCCAATCCATAATCTTCCGTAAATCCTCCCAGCCTATCCAAAACTTCTTTGGAAAAGAGAGCGTTAGCATCGCCGTAACAATTACTAAAAGCTCCCAGAGCAGGATCTGCTCCAAACGGTGTAAATCTGATCCTTGGCGGTTCGGCTTCAGGTGGTTTATCCGTTTCAAAAGTATCACAAAAGGAATTGATAATTTCTCCTCCCGTCCTTTTAGCGATCGCCACTAAAGTTTCAATTTCCTGGGGTTTTGCCAAATTATCGTCATCCATAAATAGTATGTAATCACCCTTTGCGTGACTCATACCAAAGTTACGTGCTGCTCCCAAATATTTATTTTCTTGACTGACTAACTTCCAACCTAACTGTTGGATTTCTTCTTTAATTATTGCTAATTCCTTTTGAACCTCAGGGTCAGGACTACCATCATCGGTAACGATAACTTCAAGATTACTATAAGTTTGTTGGCGAATTGAGTCGATCGCTTCTCGAAGTTTCTGAGGACGGGAAAAATGAGTTATGCAGACACTAACTTTAGGTTGTCGATCTGGAGTTAGTAGTTGCAATGAGGGAGATGAACTTATATCTTCTAAGCCTTCAAGGATAAAATCAATTCTGCCAGCTTGCCAAAGTTCAGTTAAACTCAAGGAAAATTGAGGAATTCTGGGAATAGGAACTTGGCTTAAGGCAACTATTTTTTTAGCAACCTTGCCTGGATTAGCAGAACATATATTATCTGGTCGATCGATCTTGTTAGGATTAGTAGAATCGATTTTTATACTTCTAACACCTAAACTTTCTATCAATCGGCATCTCAGTCCTTCTCGCTTGATTTTGCTGTAAAATACAATCCCATTAAGTTCAGCGATTAAAGCGATTTCCTCAGTAATAGTCAGTTGATGTTCTATTTTTACTGGTACACCCCATTTGGCACTACGTAGCCTGATATAACTTATCGCATCCATTCCAGCAATTGGTCGCGGTGAACCGATAAACACTATTTCAAATGGGTTTTCAATTTTACTAATTACTCGACTAATCGCATTACAAAATAGAGGAAGTCCTCCATCCTCACTTAACAAACCATAAAACACTATCGGTAGTTTATCAGTAGTATTTGTGGGAATAAATTCTTGAATCTGCTGTTCGAGTTTTATGTGAGATAAATCGTAAATCTTCGTATTGGAGGATAATTCTATCTTATCCAAGTACCATGACCAAGCTTTGTTGTCATGGACATAGATAGCGTCTGCCTTTTCAATGCTTCCTATTTCCAGAAGATCGTCCATTAAAACTAGTACATCATCAACCAAACTAGAGTCAGCTTGCTTGCGAAAAACTGTTCCCCCAACTATGTGGGCAGCAAAAATGGTTTCTAAAAAATAAAGACCGAGATGTTTAGCCTGTGAGGCATAGTAAGCAACGCCACGATAATCTAGATAGTGAATTTCATCGCAAGGATTATTTTTCAGATATTCCAGCAAATCATAGGTTGTTTTATGGTTGCCACTGCATAGATTTGGTGTTGTCGGCTCTTCAAGCTTAACTAAAGATATATGATCTAAAGCTTTTTTAGAAAATAAATTAGATAAGTCTTCCCAACCACTAGTATCTGCATTTACTGAAATTATGCTAACAGCCAAATTGTCAGGGTTTCTTGCCAATTCTTGCTCAATTCTTGAGGCTGCAAATAGCAAAATTTGCAAAATATCTTCATTTTGACTGCTTGATTTACTTAGTTCTGGTATTAAAAATGCTAGTTTGTTGGCAGTCTTTTTGTTCTCAACAAGATTTTCTAGGGTTTGACGGACTATAGAAAAATCTGGTTCAATTGTTATCGCTTTTTTGTAAGCTGCGCTCGCCTTTTCTATATGTCCCTGACGTTCCAGATACTGTCCTAATTGATAGTGAAATATGGCTTTATTTGGCTCTATCTCGATCGCCTTACGAGATGCAGCAATCGCTTCGTCCAACTTACCCTGCCAAAATAAAACTAGTCCTAAACAATGATATGACCAAAAAAACTCGGGGTTAATTTCTAAGGCTAAATTATAAAAGTTAGCTGCTGCTTCCAACTCATCTTTTTGTGCCAGAGTTTCTCCCATATAGTGATAAGACTGATAAGAATTGGGGTCTAGTTCTATGGCACGCTGATAAAGAGCGATCGCCTCATCCAATTTACCTTCTTGCCTTAATTGATTGGCTTTATCGATACAATCTTCAACAGTCTCATTAGTTATTACGGTAGCTCTATTCATGTATTTATCTCTCTTATCAAAATCTATTTTTGGTTGATTTTATCTTTCCGCTTCTATCTACGATAAAAAGCTATCAATAACTGACTCATTACTACTACTCAAATCTGCATTTTTAAGCTGGAATACTAAGGCTTTTATATTTGCTTGCGCCTGATGGTATTGAGTTTTTAATTGCTCTAATTCTTTTTGCATTTGTCGTGCCACTTTTTTCCAAGCTATGCTCTGATTTTTAAACATATCTGTGTCTTTTTGAAGGTGATTATTCCAAGCATTGAGTTCTTTTAATCTCTGACTCGATTTTTGTGATTCGTGCCAAAATCTATCCAAAGCTAAATACTCTTGAATCCAAAGCAACATTTCTTCTGAAATAGCAGAATTTATTTTATTTTTAAAGCTGGTAATTCTCAATTTCTTCGCTTCATCAAAAATAGTTTCTATCCTGTCGAGCGTAATTTCTAAAGAGAAATGCTTTTCCACTCTAGCTCTAGCAGATTTACCTATTTGTTGCCGTCTTTTTCGATCATTAATTAGAGATTCTAAAACTTCTACATATTTTTCAATTTCAGTTAAATCTCCAGATGTTTTAGGAATTAAAAAACCACTTCCTGGTGTTAATAATTCTTTTTGCCCTCCTACATCAGAAGCAATAATTGGTAAACCCATAGCCATTGCTTCATAAATTGCTAACGAAATTCCTTCGTATTCTGATGGTAGTAAAAGAATATCTGCTGCCGAATAGTAGCCTACCATTTCTTCTGGAGAGACATGGGATAAAAGTTTAAAAACCGAACTCAAACCCAGACTATTTATCTTGTTATTAAATTCAGCAAACATATCTCCTTTACCCAAAGTAAGTATAGCAATAGGTAAAGATTTTTGGCTTAATTTCTTAATTATTTCTACCAAAAATAGAGGCCTTTTTTGCTGAGTTATTCTTGCTGGAAAAATCAACAAAATGATATTATCATTAATCGCTAATTTTTGACGATATTCTCTTCTCTTTTGCGACGAAAACTGCCATTTATGTTTATCTACATTAATATAGCAAACTCTTAATTTATTTTGAGTTTTTGGAGCGAGTTGCTGATAGTAGTTAGCTAAATATGCAGAAGTTACTATCTGACAGTCTAAAAAATCGGTAAATTGACAGGAAACTCTAGGATATCCTCCTTCCCGCCAGTTAGGGTCTTCTGTATGGGTGTAGTCTACAAAAGCAACTTGAGGAAATTCTTGTCTTAAAATCGGAACTAAATAATAAGCATAATAAGCATTAGAAATAAAAACAATATCTATTTGCCGAGATTCAATTAAATAGCGGGCAAATGTGAGCCAATGACCGTAGTGAAGAAAACCAGGTAAATGAAAAATATCGGGGGTAATTTGGTAAAATTTGGCTTGCCAAAGATTTTGGGCAGGTACGGTAGTAACGATTGTCAGATCGTATCCTCTCTGTTTTAAACCAGCAAACAAATCTAGGTTGAATTTATCAGCCCCTCCTACTTCCATGTGGGGTAGCCAACAGAGAACCCGCTTACCATTTTTATGCAAATAAAGACTATTTTTAATTTCTATTTTTTGTCTCAATACACTAACATCAAACATAGGTCTTTCTATGTAGATATCAGCTAAATTATTTTCTTCAAAAAACTTTTGATAACGAGATTTAATTAAATTAGTAACTTGTTGTTCTTCTGCAATTCTTTGTCTCGAAATTGCTAATAAACCTGAATTACTACGACGATAGCAATCCAAAAATTCGGGAATTGTCCATCCTTTTTGATGATGACTAAATGCTTTTAGCCACATCTCCCAATCCTCATAAAATCTTAATTTTTCATCAAATTGTCCCAATCGATCGAAATCTTCTTTTTTATATAAAAGTCTTCCCGTTACCCAATTTTGTTCGATAAATTTACTCGGTCGATCGAATCCATTTGTCCACCAATATTCTTGTGCTTGAAAGCCTACAGAGTAGGAATTAACAAAAGAAAATTCTGGATGAGTTTCTAAAAAAATAACGCACTTCTCAATAAAAGTTGGTTCGAGGATATCATCGGTATCCATAAACAATAGATACTTACCTCTTGCATTAGTAATAGCGGTATTTCTTCCTGCTGCTAAACCTCTATTTTTTTGATGGCGCAAGGTTTTGATTTTAGGATTTAATTGGGGCAAAAAATCAAATAACTTTTTTGCTTCTGACTCAGTCGAACAATCATCAACGATAATCCATTCGTAATTTTGGAAAGTCTGATGCGCGATCGAATAATTTGCCTGTCTAAAATATTCTTCTGGAACATTATAAAAGGAAGATATTATGGATACTGCTGGTGGATCGCTAACAAAAGAGTTAGCATAATCGAGTTTTCTATTAGTGAGTATTTGGATAAATTCACTAACGCTAGCAAATGGCGGAGTTGGACTCATCGATCGATTTCTGTCTATAAAATTTAGATAACTTGGATAACTTGGGAGTCAAATTGAAGGGCTTGACGATAAGCCTCGCTTGCTTCTTCAACTTTCCCCTGCTTCGCCAAAACATCCCCTAAATTCTTGTAAGACGCAGCTAAGTCGGGTTGCAATTCAATAGCTTTACGGTAAGCAAAGACCGCTTCATCAAGCTTGTCTTGCCAAACATATATATTCCCCAGACAATGATAAGCCCAGTAGTAATTGGGATTTATTTGGAGGGTGCGATTAAAGGCAGAAATCGCTTCGTTTAATCTTCCTTCTTTAGATAAAATCTCACCTAATTTAAAGTAGACTATACTTGCTTCATCGAGATTACCTTGTTGGCATAATCCCTCTGCTAAATATTGATAAGGTTCTTCTAAATTGGGGTTGAGCTTAGTTGCTTGGCGCAGATACTCGACTGCTTTATCCAACTGATTTTGCTTTATTAAGACTTTCCCTAAAGCAAGATGGGCTGAATCAGAATTGGGATTGACTTTAATTGCCTGAGTATAACAATCGATCGCGTTATCCCATTGTTCTTGCTGTATCAAAATATCGCCCAGTTTTAAACGAAGTTCGCTATTTTCTGGTTGAAGCTCGATTGCCCTAGAATAAGCAAAAATTGCTTCGTCAACACGCTTATGCTGAAGTAAGATATTCCCTAACTTTAGATAAAGCTCTGGTTCATCTGATTTTATTTCTATAGCTTTAAGATAAACTTCTTCGTTTTCTGGTTGTTGTTGGATTGCATGCAAATATAGCTCTAAGGCTCTCTTTTTATCTAGCTTTATTCTTTGTTGTATGACGTTACCTAACTTCTGATAGATAGATGGTATGTTTTTGTCTAGTTTGAGAGCGCGGGCATAAGCAATCACTGCTTCATCCCACTTGCCTAATTTATTCAACACTTCACCTATCTGAAAATAAGCTCGGGCAGAATTAGGCTCTAATTCGAGCGCCCGACGATAACAAGTTATGGCTTTTTCTAGTTGGTTTTGTTTGAATAATGTATCTCCTAACTGATAGTGTTGTTCGGCATCGGCACTCTGAGGTTCTATACTAAATGCCTGATACCAACATTTGGCTGCTTCGACTTCCTTCCCTAACTTCTCTAGTACTTTGGCAAGATTGCGATATGCTCCTGCCATATTAGGGTTCAACTCGATTGCTTTTTGATAAAACTGGGCTGCTTTTTGCCAATCTTGTTTTTGTGCGTATAAACTACCCAGATTAGCTTGTAGTGGGGCAGAATCTGTTACCTCTTGGGCTTTTTGCTCGTATTTGGCAATAGCTATATCTAACTTGTTAATTTTGTCATTGTTATTTTGAGTGGCAACATCGTGCTGGGAAGAATCGATCTGTCCTGCTAGGGATAATTGTAGTGGTTTTCTACTTACAGGTAACTTGGCTAGGGGAAATTGCTTAGAAGGCAAAGCATATACCGTGTTCTCCCCTGGTAACTTAGGTTGTCTATCGGAGCTATCGGGTTTTAATTTGAGCATTTGCCGATAGTAAGTGGCTGCTTCCTGCCATTTTCCCAATTTTTCCCAAGTTTCGGCTGCTTTTTTGTAACTAATGCGTGAATCTGGCGAGAGTTTTATTGCCTGAAGATAATACTCGATCGCTTGCTCTGGTTTACTTTCGCCAATTAAGCGATCGCCTGCTAGAATATATTCTGTTGCGTTAACCGCCTTTGGCTCTAAACTCAAGGATTTCTGGTAGCATTCGGCTGCTTTCTCTGGCTCACCTAATTCTTTCCATACTTTTGCCAAATTACGATAAACTCCTGGGAAATTTGGCTTGATTATAACTGCTTTTTGGTAATATTCCCCTGCTTTTTGCCACTTTTTCTTTTGGGCATAAAGACTTCCTAAGTTAGCATACACTTCTGCTAAATCTGGCTGAATTTCTAAGGCTTTAGCGTAAAATCCCATCGCCTCTGAGGTTTTACCCATTCTTTGTAAAGCATTTCCCCACAGCTTATAAGCTTCTGCTAAATCTGGGATAATCTGTACTGCATGCTGACAAGCATTGATTACTTCTTGCCATTTCTGTTCATCACCATAAGCTAAAGCTTGTTGCAAATATATTTCGGCTGCTTCTCGTTTTAAATTTGGAGTTACTTTCTCGGCTGGGACAAAAGCAGATTGAGTTATACTTTCCTGGTATGGTTGAGGATTCCGCGTACTTATTAGGGGAGAGGAAAGCTCAAAAGACTTAGATGCGGTAATTTGAGTAGATTTTTTGAGGTCTTGTTCAAAATTTTTCACTTGTAATTCTACCGACTGTTTCTTTTCTTCAAAATTTTCCCGAGCATTATTAAGGACAATTGCCTTGCGATAATGAATCATTGCTTGGGGAAGATTGCCTTGCTTTTGCAAAGCCATAGCTAGCTTTTGATGGGCTTGAGCAGAGTTTCCATCTATCTCCACAGCTCGATCGTAATAAATTAACGCCTGCTCTAATTCACCTCGATGATATAGTTTGTCTCCCTCCTGTATTTGAAATTTTAAACTTTCAGCTAATATAGAATTTTTAAGCGTATAACTACCTTTTTTCTGATGGCTTATATCTTCTTGGTTTGATAAAGGTGAAGAGAAGATATTCTTAAATTGATTCAACATGAGTATAATGCCGAGCTTAGGAAGAAGAAAGTGCTTTTGTTTTGATGAATAACCAACTATTTATATGCAGTATTAAATAACTTTTATGTAAGTTTTAATACCTAATTCTCTTGGCGAAATCTTTTTTGATGATATAGCTTTTTCGTTTTTTATATTTAACTATTTATACCTAAATATTTCAACTTAATAGTTATTTATTAGTCAAAAATACTTAGAAGCTACGCAAATTCTATCATACTAGTCAAGAGAGAAATAAACTTTTTATCTGGTCTTGTTTATTAATATCTACTCTATTAATTTTGTGAGCTACAAATTTTTAATTAGTTTTTAATGTCATCTAAAATACAAAAAAAAAACAAATTGTTATAGTAAGCATTAACTACTTAATTTTTCAACTCAAGTTACCAACAAAAAATAAAATTGTAACCTAGAATACAAAAAACTTACTCGCGTATTTTTTTTTGTATAATGAAATACTTAATAAAGAAAAATTAGATTCGGGTATTATTTAGAAAATAACTACTGAAGTAAAATTGACTCGAGCAGCTTAGAAATAATATCTTAAGCATAAATACTGTAGAATAAGGAGCAAAAGTTTGAGTTGGCGATTAAAACTATCAGATTGGCTTTCTGGTGGGTTACTAAAAAAGTATCAAAGAGAAGCAGAATCCACTAAAGCAAAGCTACAGAAGGCACAGATAAATGTAGATAATCTCAAAAAACAACTACAGTACTCCAAAAGAGAAGAAGAACAAGCTAAAGCTCAACTTTTGATATCTCAAGGGTTTCAGATAGAATTAGGAGAGACTCAACTAAAGCTTAAAGAGACCTCCAATAAGTTGCTTCGCTGTCAACAACAGTTAACACGACAGCAGCAAGAAATAAAGCAAATTTCCACTAAGCCAGTTAGTTATGAAGATTGGTATCAACAACTACAAACAACTGTAGATGTTTTAGAGGTCAAACGTTTGCCCCAAGAAGATTTTGATTCTTTATGGGGTTTTAGTATTGCTTCACCCAAGGCTGAAACAAAAATATCAGGGGGTTCAATTATAGTTAAAGGCTGGGTACTGGGCAAAAAGTCTCTAGCTACTACAATCAGGCTTAATCATCAAGGTAAAACTTTAGTAGAGACTCCTGTGAATTTACCTTCTCCTGGTGTTACTCAATATTACCCAGATATTGCAGCAGCAGGAAAAAGTGGGTTTGAAACTTCTCTATCAGTAGTGGGTATTCCCACAAAAGCAGAACTAGAAATTCAGGTTTTATTGGAAAATCAAGATATCGTTAATCTTAGTATTATTGCTCTAAAACGTTAAAATTACTCAGAATAAACTTGTTGATAATAGGTTTGATATTCTGGAGATAATAGAGGTTGCCACCAATCACGGTTGTTAAGATACCATTGAACTGTACGTCTTAAGCCTCCTTCGATGGTTTCTTGAGGACTCCAACCTAGTTCGGTTTTAATTTTAGTAGCGTCGATCGCATAACGGCGGTCGTGTCCCGGTCTATCTTTAACAAAGGTAATCAGCTTTTTGGCTGGACTTACTGGTAAGTCTTGCGCTAATTCATCCATTAACGTGCAAATTTGCTCGACTAGATCGATATTTTTAACTTCGTTATTGCCACCAATATTATAAGTTTCCCCTAGTTTGCCCTGATGGATCGCTACGTCTAAAGCACGACAATGATCTTCTACATATAGCCAGTCGCGAATATTTTGTCCATCTCCATAAACTGGTAAAGGTTTACCCAGAAGGATATTGATGCACATTAAGGGGATCAGCTTTTCGGGGAAATGATAGGAGCCATAATTATTAGAACAGTTAGTAATAATGGTTGGCATTCCATAGGTATGATAATAGGCACGGGCAAGATGATCGCTACCTGCTTTAGAAGCAGAGTACGGACTATTGGGAGCGTAGGGAGTAGTTTCCGTGAAAGCAGGGTCGTCAGGAGCAAGACTACCATAAACTTCATCGGTAGAAACATGAAGAAAACGATAATCTAGGGGTTTGCCTTGGTTCTCCCATCGTTGTCGAAAAGATTCTAATAATGTAAAAGTACCGACAACATTAGTCTGGATAAAAGCATCGGGAGCGAGAATAGATCGATCGACATGAGATTCGGCGGCAAAATGAGCTATTGTATCGATCTCTTCTTCTGCTAATAATCGATCGACCAAAGAACGGTCGCAAATATTTCCTTGCACGAATAAAAGATTAGCATTGTCTTCTAGTGCTGCGATATTGTTGCGATTTCCAGCATAGGTAAGAGCATCTAAAACTACTATGCGATCGCTTTGATAATTATTGCACCAGTGATGAACAAAATTGGAACCAATAAATCCAGCACCACCAGTTATCAAGATTTTTCGAGGTTTTCGAGAATTAGTTTGTTTGACAGATGCCATTAAAATTTACCAATCAACAATTAAAAATTAACCGAAATTTAAATTAATTCAATTTGCGAATCATCACCAATCATAAATCTAAGAGCTTTGGGACGCTGAGGGGCGATTTTAAGATGTGCCCTTTCTCCTACTAAACTATCCACAATACGCTGGTGAATGCCAATTACTTTTGCTCCTTTAAGAATGACACTGTGTTCGATATCCGTATCAATTAAGGTAGACTCATCAGCAATACTAGTGTAAGGGCCAATAAAACAGTTTTCGATCTGGCAATTTTGACCGATAGTTACAGGCCCCCTAATAGTACTATTAATAATACGAGAGCCAGAGCCAATGTGAACTCTACCACTAACTTTGCTAGGAGCATCGATTGACCCTTCGATAGTCAAATTGAGGCAACTGTCTAAAATAATTTGATTAGCTGCGAGTAAGTCATCTTTTTTACCTGTATCCAACCACCAACCTTCTAAACGAAAAGAATCGACGTTTTTTTGTTGGTCTATGAGGTACTGAATAGCATCGGTAATCTCTAATTCTCCTCTAGCTGAAGGTTTTATTTTAGCGATCGCATCGTGAATAGCAGGAGAAAACAAATATACTCCTACCAATGCTAAATTGGAAGGGGGTACAGCAGGTTTTTCGATTAGTTGCAGTACTTTTCCTCGGGCATCTACTTTGGCTACCCCAAAAGCACTAGGATTTTCTACTTCACAGAGTAGAGTTAGAGCATCGAGATGGTAGGATTGAAATTTATCCAAAAATAAGTCTAACTCACTTTGGACTAAGTTATCTCCCAAATACATCACAAAAGGAGAATCTCCCAAAAAAGGTTGGGCAATTTTTACCGCGTGGGCAAGTCCTAAGGGTTTATCTTGGAGAATATAGGTTATTTTGGCACCAAAGCGATCGCCATCTCCTGTTTTCGCTTTTACTTCTCCTCCTGTTTCTGGACTGATAATAATACCGATATCTGTAATACCAGCAGCAACTATAGATTCAATGCCATACCAAAGAATAGGTTTATTAGCTACAGGTACTAATTGTTTTGCCCCAGTATAAGTTAAGGGACGTAACCTAGTTCCTTTTCCACCAGAGAGAATAATTGCTTTCATTGGTTAGTTGTTAGTTGTTAGTTGTTAGTTGTTAGTTGTTAGTTGTTAGTCGTTGTTGCTTTACTGATAACTGATAACTGATAACTGATGAGTGTTAACTGATTATCGATCGCCATTCTGACAACATTTGTTTGAGGGATTTTTGCCAATGGGGTGGATAGTTGCCCAAGGTTTGGGTGATTTTGACTTTAGAAAGAACTGAATAGGCAGGACGTTGGGCGGGAGTAGGATATTCAGCGGTAGTAATAGGTATAATCTGTTTAATTTTTAAAGGAAAGTCTAATTGTTTGGCTTCACTAAAAATCGCTACAGCAAAATCATACCAACTAGCTACACCTGAACTACTAAAATTATAAGTACCCGTAACGGACTTAGAAACTAGTTGAGTAATAGTGGTGGCAATATCATAAGACCAAGTAGGAGAACCTATTTGATCGGCGACTATCCGCAATTGTTCTCTTTCTGCCCCCAGTCTTAGCATAGTTTTGACAAAGTTGCCATGCCCGCGAGAACCATAAACCCAAGCAGTACGGAGAATTAGATGGCGATCGCAATTATTTCTGACTCCTTCTTCCCCCATCAATTTTGATTTGCCATAAACCCCTAAGGGATTGGGACGGTCTTCTTCTGTGTAAGGAGTATAATTTTGACCGTTAAAGACATAATCTGTAGAGATATGAACCAGAGTCGCACCTAGTTTTTGGGCTGACTCGGCGAAGATGGTCGGAGCAACACCATTGATGGCTGTAGCTAATTTAGGTTCGGTTTCTGCTTTGTCCACTGCCGTATAGGCTGCTGCATTAATAATTATATCGGGTTTAAGTTCGGCGATCGCACTGCGAATTAGTTCTGGCTTAGTTAAATCTATATCTTGACGAGTTACACTAACTATTTCGCCTAAAGGAACTAGGGTTTTTTGTAACTCTCGACCAACTTGCCCCGTAACTCCTGTCAGTAAAATTTTTTTCATGGGAACACCTCGGCGGTTTGAAAAGGTTGGGCAGCTTTGTCTTTAGCTGAAAGTATTGGTTCCCCTTCTATGGGCCAATCTATGCCTAAATCTCGATCGTTCCACAATATTGCTCTTTCGTATTCTGGAGAATAGTAATCTGTAGTTTTGTAAAGAAAGTCAGCATATTCAGATAAAACTACAAATCCGTGAGCGCAGTTAGGTGGAATCCATAATTGTTTTTTATTTTCTTCATTGAGAATGCAACCTACCCATTCTCCAAAAGTAGGAGAACTTTTTCTAATATCTACAGCGACATCAAAAACTTCTCCTCTCACTACTCTGACTAGCTTTCCTTGAGAATTTTGAATTTGATAATGTAAACCTCGCAGAACATTTTGGCTAGAGCGAGAATGATTATCTTGAACAAATTGAGTTGTTATTCCCGTTTGTTCGGCAAAAACTTTAGCGTTAAAGCTTTCGTAGAAAAAACCGCGATTATCTCCAAAGATTCGTGGTTCTATAATTAGGACATCAGGAATTTTTGTTTTGATTACCTTCATCGCATGTTCTTAAGACCGCAGCTTTTTGTGAATAGGCCAGATACGCGATCATTTTAACTGACAAGAACGACTATATTTGTTAATTTAATCTTACTTTCTCTTAAAAATAGACCAGATAACGGATTTAATAATGAGGGCGAATACCATAGTAACGGTAACGCCAATAATCTTGCATAATACGGTCATGATCGAAGCACAGATTAGTCGGTATTTCTCCTGGAGAAAAAATACCAATATTCTTAGCATCATCGGCAGCTTGAGGTTTGCCTGCTGCTGCTGCAATAAATACTATTGCTAAAGTGTGCTGACGAGGGTCTCGATCGGGTTCGGAATATACTTGAAATTGCTCGATTAATTTTACATCTAAACTGACTTCTTCTGCTGCTTCTCTGATAGCTGCCGTTTCTACAGATTCGCCATAGTCAACAAAACCACCTGGAATAGCCCAACCATGGGGGGGGTTACGCCTTTCAATTAAAATAATTGGTCGAGAAGGGCGATCGACTAGTTCGATAATTATATCTACAGTAGGTGCGGGATTGCGATAAGTCATGTCGCTGCGCTTTAAGTAATAAGTAATTAAGTCTATTTTTAGTCTTGGAATTGTTTTAGCAACCAAGCACTTACTTCTGTATGATTGCTATGGCGCGATCGATTTAAAGCTTCCGTTAATATTTTAATTTCCAATCCTGGTAATACTTGTGATTCAGTTATTCTTTTGCTCCCCTCGTTTTCAATGGTAAAAGCAATAACTTGTATATTTTTCACATCAACAATCCAATATTCTTGTACTTGTAAATCTTCATAAAGTAATCTCTTTTGTCCGAGATCGTCTGATAAAGAAGTATTAGCAACTTCAATTACTAAATTGGGCGCAGGATATTTATCTAAATTAACTATTCCTGTTCCCCACGGAATAGCATTGGCATTTTCATCAACGTAACAAGATAGATCGGGTTGAATTTCGACAACACCAGGTTTGCGGTAACTACAATTATCTGTAATATTTAGTGGGATACTTCTAAGCGCAGCATATAAATGTATCCCATAATTAATAAGAGAATGATCTTTTGAATGATCGTTACCGATAGGAGTCATTTCAATTCTATATTCATCTTTGTAATAGTAGCCTTTAGCTTTTTTATAAATAGGGTTTTCTATGTTTTGCAGATATTCTTCCCAGGTTGCAGACACCCAAGTATCTGTTATAACTTTAGTGATAGTAGTCATATTTATACTAATTTTTGAACATAATGAGAGATATCATTTGTGATTAGGAGTCAGAGGTTAGGGAGCGGGAGTTATTGTAAAACTTTTGCCAAAGTCAATCCTAATTCAAAATCAGTAACTAACTACCATACGGACGTGACTTGGAACGTCCCTACCTACTCAAAACCTGATTCAATTTTCCACTGCGATAGCCTTCTAAATCCAAGGTAACGTAGATAAAACCAAAATCTTGAAAAGTTTTTACTAGTTTAGCTAAATCTGTGTTGGCAACAAAAGATGGTATTTGTTCAGATGGCAGTTCAATTTTAGCAGTATCCCCTATCGATCGAACTCTGAGATTGCGATAGCCTAATTGACGCAAGTATACTTCTGCTCTGCCTACTCTTTGTAGCTTACTAACAGTAATTTCCTCGCCGTAGGGAAAACGAGAACTAAGACAAGGTTGGGCTGGTTTTTCCCACCAAGAAAGCCCTAATTTGTGAGATATTTCTCTAACTTCTGCTTTAGTAATACCTATTTCCGCTAAAGGAGAACGCGCTCCTCTTTCTTTGGCTGCTTGGATACCTGGGCGATAGTCTTGTAAATCGTCAGCATTTACTCCATCAATTACATAGGGATAGCCTTTTTGAATCGCTATAGGTTTAAGGGTGTCGTGGAGTTCGCTTTTACAGAAGTAGCAGCGATTAATTGGGTTACTAGTATAGTTGGGGTCTTCCATTTCATGAGTTTCAATTAACTCATGCCTAATACCGATAAAATCTGCTTGTCGCTTTGCTTCTTCTAGTTCTTCTGGTAAAAGAGAGGGAGATATAGCCGTTACAGCTAAAGCTCGATCGCCTAATACATCATAAGCAATTTTAGCAACTAAGGTACTATCTACACCACCAGAATAGGCAATTAAAGCCCGTTCCATCTGTTTGAATAAATCTTTTAACTGCTCTAACTTTTCTGCAACCATTAATCAACACTACGCACACTCTCTAAGAAAACTATAGCTAATTCTTAGGGAAACAAGGTATGTAGAGAGTAAAGCAACTACCTTTACCTTCTGTAGATGTGAGGACAATATCGCCACCGTGGAGTATAGCTAGTTTGCGAGATAAGGCTAAACCCAAACCCGTTCCTTTCTCTTCTCGACAAGCAGAGTTTTTAATTTGCTGAAATGGCTGAAATAACTTTTTTTGATTGGCTTCCGAGATACCAATACCCGTATCTATTACTGAAAATTGCAAATTTTGTCCTTGAGGAGTAATTCGTAGAGTAACACTCCCCTCTTGGGTAAATTTGACTGCATTAGATAGTAAATTCACTAATATTTGTTGGAGACGAAGCTTATCGGCTAGGCAAAAATCTACTTCGCGATCGATATCTAAATTTAACTTTAGTCTTTTTTGTCGGGCTTTTTCTGCTACTATAGCTAAGGATGCCCTACAAATATCTTCTACTGCTAATTTTTCTGGCTCTAGCTCTTCTTTATCTGCATTTACTTTAGCTAAATCTAAATAGTCATTGATCAAATCTAGAGCGTGTTCTCCCGTTGTCGCCATCGCTTGGATATACTGCATTTGCTTATCGTTAAGCGAACCATAAATTTCTTCTTTTAACATTCTGGCAAAACCCAGTATTGCAGCAATAGGACTTCGGAGTTCGTGGTTTAAATGAGAAATAAATTCTTGTGTAGCTGGGTTTGCCTGTTCTTGCTCTTGTTTTTCTCGTTCTAATTGCTTAATATATTCCTGTTGGTGCTGAATTATAGCCAACTGACTTTCTTGCTTTTGTTTTTGAGCAAAGCTGGCGAGCGACTTTTCTATAATAATTGGTAGTTTGTATAATTTATGTCTCAAAACATAGCCAGTAATTCCAGCTTGAATACATTCGATCGCAATTTCATCACCTAAAACATCAGTAATGAGAATTAAGGGTACTGTTTTTTTAATTTTTTGCCACCAGCGTAGTTTATCTAGAGGTAATGGTGAACTTTGATAGGAATTGAGTAGAGAGTAGTTGTACAAAATAGCATCATAAGTTAAATCGGACAAATACAGAGAGATATCATTTACAGAAATAATACAATATGTAAAATCTGCGTTAGCTTTATCTAACGCTTTGACAATCCCCTCTACTTTAGTCCCTTCATCGTTGACAATCAGTAGATTCAAATTGCTTAGTTTAGATTGTTTCTGGTGTGATTGTAAAATCAATCCGAAAAGATTGGACATATATACACAAAACTTGCTCTAGAATTGAATCTACTTGTAATATTTCTTTATCTACACTATCTAAGTAAACAAATGTTATTTATATAGACGATCGAGCATTATATTAAATAATTTTAGACATAGAAAAGACACAATTTATTTTAAGTTTAGTCTAAAATTCTTTTTGAGCAAACACCATCATAGCAATTAGTAAAAGTAAGATTGTATAGAGTACGCCATACAGGGCATGAGCTAGTAATTCACTATTATTTGGTAATAAACCATAGACAGCTTCATTTTTCAAGTCTAATCTCGATAAATCAGGTAAAATGACATAAAGACTACTAGTTAAATTTTCAATACTTTCATTTTTGCTGATTTTGCCTAGTTCAACTAAATCTTGACTAAAATGCCCCATTAAATACACTCCAAAACTAAGTAAAGTTGCCAAGATCGAACTAGTAAATACGCCAAAAACCATGGCTACAGCAATCAGAAGAGCTAATTCTATTAATAAATAAATAGCAGTAATACTTAGAGGCACAATAGGATAGCTAATACTAGAAAAACTTAGCATTCCTAAATAAATCGACATCATAATTGCTACAGTTACCGTTAAAACTCCAAGCAGTCCTAAATGCTTACCCACAATTAATTCCGAACGGGCGATCGGTTTGGGAATCAGCATTAATAAAGTACGCTTTTCAATTTCTTTATTAATTAATCCCGTACCAACAAAAATAGCTATGACTACGCTTAATAAGGCAATAGAACCAATACCAAAATCAAGCAAGATCTTTTCATCAGTACCCGCAGCAATTTCTGGTAACAAGCGAGAAGCAAGAATTAGAAGCAGAGTAAAAAAACTGATGAAATAAAGAATACGATCGCGAATTATTTCCTGAAAACTGTTTTTCGCGATCGCCCAAATTCTCACGGGATTCATAGCAAAGAGATTTAGTTAAACTTTACGCTGTTTATAATTCCCCTAGCTCGATTTAAATAAAACCCTACTTAATTATTTTTAACTTTTATTAATTTATGTTGAACGAGTTCTATTTGTTACCCAAAAAAGCTACTAGAGGTTTAAATTCTGAGACTAATTCTTCTCTGGCAACAACTAAACTAGGATAGGAAATGTTGCCATAGTTGTTACCGACTTGCAGGGGAAATATCGAATCTGAATTCAAACTGACAAACTTACCCCCCGCAGCTTGTAGAATGACCCAAACCGCAGCAATATCCCAAATTTTAGGGGTGGCTTCTACTCCCCCCAATGCTGCCCCAACAGCTACTAGTAAAATGTTATAACTAGCAACACCTATCATTCTGATTTTGCAAGGAAAAGGATTTTGCCATACTTGAGTGCTACGAGCGCAGAGATTGAAAAGATGGCTTTTGGAGGGAGTATCTTGGCTAGTATGGATCGCTTCGTTATTTAGATAAGCTCCTGTCGGTCCGGTTAGTCCAGAATTACCATACCAATAGCCATGAAAAGAGTGTTGCAATGGAGGTAGATAAACAAAACCAAAGACAGGAGTACCCTTATAAAGCAAACCCAGAGAAATAGCCCAAATAGGAACACCACGAGTAAAATTGGTTGTACCATCGATCGGGTCTACAATCCAACACCAGTCATTATCTGGGAAAATATGAGTTGTTTCTTCTGTCAGAACTCCATGGTCGGGAAAAACATTAGCGATCGCTTCTCTTATCTCTCTATCAGACCATCGATCGGCTTTAGTAACTAAACTACCATCTTCTTTCTGATTTGCTGTTAACTTACCAAAATCTTCAATTAATTGAGTGCCAACTTGTTTGGTAATTGTTTGGCAAAAATTTAAAACTTCTTCCCAAAAATCAGTCATTATTGATTATTAATTATTTTTTGATTGATTGATAGCTAATTAATTAACAATTAGCAATTAGCAATTATCTAATTACTATTTACCATTGTTACTAAATAAGGATGCCAATGTTCATACCAAGAAAACCAAACATTTTCTAAAGTAAGATAAGCTTTTTCAGGAGATGAGTCAGATATAGGAATAGATAAATGAGACCAAAGGCATACATTTTCTACTATGGGCTTTTCTCCTAATAACCAAAAGACTAAGCGATCGGATAATAGTTGAAAAGCAGGATAATTTTGGTAAAAATTAGTCTTGCTTACTATACTACTTCCTTGAGGAGTAATACAAGAACTTAAATGTAACTGGTCTTGATGAATTAATATTCCATAAGAACCAAAATAAAGATAATAAATAATAGTTAAGCTTACTGTCATTATAAACGACTAAAATTTTGGTGTTTTTAAAGATTTCAGTTGCATAAAGTTAAGTAAACTTAAGCTCATATAAATTTTGATAATCTAAACGAACAAATGGGAACTATAAGATTGCCTAGTTGACAACTTCGATCGCATCAGTATTTGGTCTTCGACTTAATTTAGAAGCTATTTATTGTGGATTGATAAGTTTTAATTACTAGGTTTACTTTTATGAAAGGTTGGTTTTATGTTATTGCCTAATCATTCACGTGTATTACTTGGTTCCAGTATAGCTTTTCTTTCTTTAGGAACATTGGTAGGCTATACTCCACAGGCTAGAGCGATCGATATTACCATTGATTATACTTACGATAATAAAGGTTTTTTTACTGACATTAATCGGCAAGCCCTTCTCAATCGAGCTGCTAGTTATTTTGAAAATAATATTAACGATAGCCTACCAGCACTTAAGCCAGCTCCAGGAGAAACTTTCACGATTGAATTTATGAATCCTAGTGATACAACAGGAGCAAACATATCTTTATCCGATCGAACCATCGCTCAAGATGAGATTCTTATTTTTGTGGGTTCTGATGAATTAGGCGTCAATGGATCGGGGAATCCAATTCTGGGACTTGGGGAAAAAAGTGCTTCTTCTAGAACATTTTTTTCTAACAGTGATTTTGATAACGCCTATACAACTAGAAAAGCAGAAGCTTCTTTATGGGGAGGCTCAATTTCATTTGATATAGATAGTGGAGCAAATAGTACAGACTGGTATTTTGGCTCTGATGCTGGTTCAATAGGTACTACTCAAGCAGATTTTTTATCTACAGCTATTCATGAAATTGCTCATGTAATGGGTTTTGGTACTAGTGAGAATTGGGATAATTTAGTATTAGGAGAGAATTTTACTGGAAACACATCTTCTACTATTTTTGGCAGTGATGTTCCCCTTGAACCTGCTCCCGATTTAGGTCATTGGTTAGACGGCACAGAAAGTAACGTTAAGGGTGTATTAGATCCTCAAGAAACAGCTATGGATCCTAGTATTGCAGATGGAGAGCGCAAGTTATTGACTGACTTAGACTATGCTGGTTTACAAGACATTGGTTGGGAAGTAGATAGTTCGGTATATAGTAGTTCCGTTCCCTTTGAATTTTCTCCTAGTTTGGGCATCTTTTTTGTCGCAGGAATGTTTGGGACGAGAAAAATTTGGAGTACTTGTAAGAGTAAGAAATAACTTCTAACCGATAATTTGCTGTAAAGTAGCCACGAAATTGGGATAAGAAATAGAAGCAGCCTCAGCACGATGAATGTTAGTAGTACCAGTAGCAACTAAAGCAGCGATCGCTAAACTCATAGCAATGCGATGATCGTGATGACTATCTACTTCTTGCCCAGTTAGTGGGCTACCACCATTTATTTCTAAGCCATCGGGGAGTTCGGTTACTTTTGCTCCCATTTTTGTTAATTCTGTTGCCATTACTGCCAGGCGATCGCTTTCTTTTACTCTCAACTCTGCTGCATCTTTAATAATAGTAGTTCCTTCCGCAAAAGCAGCAGCTACAGCTAAGATAGGAATCTCATCAATCAGACGAGGAATAAGACTACCGCCAATAGTACAGGCTTTTAATTTACCGTACTTTACTCTTAAATCTGCTACTGGTTCACCCGCTACAATTCTCTCGTTTTCCTTGGTAATATTTGCATCCATCATCTCCAAGGCTTCTAAAACACCAGTACGAGTAGGATTAACCCCCACATTGGTAATAACTAATTCTGAACCAGGTACGATCGCAGCAGCAACTAGCCAGAAAGCAGCAGAACTGATATCGCCAGGGACAATTACGTGCTGTCCTATTAAGTCTGGTTGCCCTATAATAGTCACACTATTAGTTTGGGGATCGATCTCTAATTCTGCCCCAAATGCTTGCAACATTCTTTCACTATGATCCCTGGAAAGGGCTGGTTCAGTTACCGTAGTTTTTCCTTCTGTCATCAAACCCGCTAAGAGAATACAGGATTTAACTTGAGCAGAAGCAATGGGAGAATGATAGTGAAAGGGTTTAAGTTGCTGTCCTTTGACTGCTAAAGGTGCCAGATTATTGTTTTCTCTTCCCCAGATGGTTGCACCCATTTGTTGCAATGGTTTAACCACTCTAGACATAGGGCGCGATCGCAAAGAATTATCCCCCGTCACTGTAAAAAATCTATCTGGGTGAGAAGCCAACAACCCTAACATTAAGCGTAAAGTCGTGCCAGAATTCCCCGCATCGAGAATATCTTTTGGTTCTTGCAGATTACCCAAACCAATACCTTTAACTACTACCTTTTGTGTATTTAACTCCGATATTTCTGCCCCCATTGCCCGAAAACAGCTAGCTGTACTTCTGGGGTCTTCTCCTAATAATAAACCTTTGATAGTTGTTTCCCCTTTCGCGATCGCGCCTAACATCAAAGCGCGATGAGAAATCGATTTATCTCCTGGTACGGTTATCTTTCCTTGTAAAGATAGTCCAGAGGATGGTGGTTTAATAATTAAATCTTGGGATTGGTTATTATTTTGGGTAGTGACAATAGAAGATGACATTGATGCTTTTGGCAAAGAGTAATCAACCACTGCCGATTCTAGCAAACTCTGGGTATTTTAATTTATTTTGATACAGCAAAAATCGAATATTGTTCGAATATTGTGCTGTGCGTAAAAAATTGGTTTGATTTTTTAGCTTTGAGTTAAGGACTCCTCTTGAGGTTGGGAAGGTTCTGGTGCATATGTTGGCTCTTCTTCTAAAGGAGTTTCTTGACTAATGGGTTGCTCTTCTGTAGTAGTTTCTTCTTCTAAAGGAGTTTCTCGATCGCTGGGTTGCTCTTCTGTAATGGTTTCTTCTTCTAAAGGAGTTTCTCGATCGCTGGGTTGCTCTTCTGTAGTGGTTTCTTCTTCTAAAGGAGCTTCTTGACTAATGGGTTGCTCTTCTGTAGTGGTTTCTTCTTCTAAAGGAGCTTCTTGACTAATGGGTTGCTCTTCTGTAGTGGTTTCTTCTTCTAGAGGAGCTTCTTGACTAATGGGTTGCTCTTCTGTAGTGGTTTCTTCTTCTAGAGGAGCTTCTTGACTAATGGGTTGCTCTTCTGTAGTAGTTTCTTCTTCTAAAGGAGCTTCTCGATCGCTCGGTTGCTCTTCTGTAGTGGTTTCTTCAATAACTTGAACCGTATGGGTTACAGGCAAATCCTCTTGAGAGGAAGATTGATTAATAGCTTGAGGTTGTTCGGCAGGTAATCCAATCAGCGAGTATAACTCCTTTCGATCTCTTAATTGTCTAATTACACCTCTATCTAAGTTTTGTTTGCCTTTTTGTTGAGAGACTTCCGAAATTTTTTCCCCTAACTTTTCCCCAATACTAGTAGCCTGCTCTAAGCTATCAAAAGAGTATTGAGCAATTTTCCCTATCAAAAATTTAAGTTCTTTATTTCCCTGGCGAGTAGTAGTATTTATTCCTTGAGAAGCAATGGCTCTTTTTACACTTTTTGTGATAGCCTTTTCTAAAATTTTGCTACTAATCTTGGCTTGAGCAGGCTGATTCATTTCCTATTCTTTTTAAGCTGTGAAACTATATTTATCATAGGTTTACTTAGTAAAGTCTAGATTAAGATTTGATTGTCAATAAACTTTGTGTATAAATACCCAAGGAAAATTATTTACACACTCCGTGTCTTCCTAATAACTACTAACTAATAACTATTAAATAGGGTGTGACGGAAAGAGGGTTTTAACTTCCATTGATTTTTCTTTACATAATTTACATAATTGTTTTTATTAAAGTAGTTTAAGAATAATACTTCTTTTCATTAATCGGGCTTTTGTGGGAACGGAATGACAACCAAGATTCTAGTATTAGCATCTAATCCTCAAGGAACAGAACAACTGCTTCTGAATCAAGAGATTCGTGCGATTAAAGATGCACTAGAACGTGCCAAAAAAAGAGAGCAATTTGTTTTAATCCCAACGGTAGCGGTTCGGGTTAAAGATTTACAATCAACGATTCTAGAAGAAAAACCGAATATTGTTCATTTTTGCGGACATGGTACTGGTAGTCAAGGATTAGTTTTAGAAACTGAATCTGGACAAAAACAGCTAATAAATACACAAGCTATTGGCGACTTATTCAAATTATCTGCTAAGCATATAGAAAGTGTAGTGCTAAATGCTTGTTATTCCCAGGCACAAGCATCTGTAATTAACCAGTATATTAATTATGTTATCGGCACAAAGAAATCGATTAGAGATGATGCAGCGATCGCATTTACTAGAGGATTTTATCTAGCATTATTTAATGGAGAGTCGATCGATCGTGCTTACGAATTTGGCTGTAACCGCATTCAATTAGACATCTATAGCAATACAAACCAAGAGCGAAAGTTAGTTCCCGTTTATTCAGAAGCAGAAGGCAAATCGATCGAGCTTCCTCAGCATAAAGTTTTGGTATTGCTAACAAAAAACCCTCTTAATAAACTATCATCGTCAACTGCTATACCAACCAATTTTGCTAATCCTTTCAATCATTTGGCAGGGAGAATTGAAGATTCTAGTTTAATTTTTGGAAGAGAAAAAGAGATCAAAAATATATTTGAACTGTTGAATAGTAATAATAGTGTCGCCATTATCGGTGAACCAGAAATCGGCAAATCTTCTGTGCTTAAACTAATTGAAGAGCAATCAGTTAGTAAATTAATACAACCTCGTAAGCCAATTTATCTTAATTTGGGTGAGGTTTACGATGAAGAAGATTTTTATTATGCTTTATGTGAACTTGTTGGTATTCCTGAACTTAAAGGTTTTAAATTGTCCCGCGCACTCAAAAAACATAAACTATTGCTAATTTTAGATAACGTAGAAAATATGGCATGGGATGGATTTACTAATCAAATTAGAAGTCAAATTCGTGCTTTAGCTGAAGGAATTAATGCACCTCTACGTTTAGTAATTGCAGCAAGTAAGCCTTTAAATTGTTTGTTTCCTGATAGCGGTATGGTATCCCCCTTTGAAAATGTTTGTGTAGAAGAATCAATCCATAAGTGGTGCGGACAAACTATCAGGAATTTTATTACTAGTAGGTTAAAAGACAATCCGATTAGTTTTACTCAACAAGAAATTGCCATGATTATCCAAGAGAGTAATGGTCATCCCAAAAGTGTCATGCGCTTATGCTACGACATCTATCAGCTATATCGCTAAAAAACAAGATGAGCCAAAATAATTCGGTACCCAAATTAGATTTAGCACCCAAACTCAAACGCCCTTTGTCTTTATGGAATCCCTTAGATTATTTGCGTTTATTGTATTGGGTTTTTTATTTTCCTCAAGCTTTGCGGTGGTATGTGGATACTTTTGGGGGTGGTTATAGTCCTGAAGCAGAAATGAATTTATCTAAGGGATTGCAAATATTACGACAAAATCCTATACAGCGTAGTTTATTGTTCCAAGGAATATTATTAACCATTATTAGTACTGCTCTATTATGTCAATCTCTAGAACATATTGGTATTGATATTGACTGGTTTGGCGTGGCAGGGGGCGTGGCATTAGGCGTGGCATTTGGCGTGGCAGGGGGCGTGGCATTTGGCGTGGCAGGGGGCGTGGCATTTGGCGTGGCATATGGCGTGGCATATGGCGTGGCATATGGCGTGGCAGGGGGCGTGGCATTTGGCGTGGCATTTGGCGTGGCAGGGGGCGTGGCATTTGGCGTGGCATTTGGCGTGGCATTTGGCGTGGCATTTGGCGTGGCATTTGGCGTGACAATAATTCGCCCTGATAATTGGTTATCTATTACCCTGGTAAGTTTATTTTCAAGTCAAAATAAAAGCTGGTTATTTCCCCGTGTAACATCATTACCTCTGCCGAAATTGACTATGCGTTTAGAAAATTGGTTAGTCGAAGATTGGGAAACAGCCATAAATAATCTCAATCAACTTCTGCAATATTCCCTGCAATTCATTCCTGTAGTATCTGCTATTAATAAAATACTGCTTAAAATTCCTAACGAACAGATTATTTACCGTCTAACTCAATTAGCTCAACACCCTTTTGATTGGAAGTTGATAGGTTTTACTTCAGCTTCCTTATCCGAAGCAATAAAATCTCAAAGCATACGAGGTTTGTTATTTTTTCGGTATTATAAAGAATCTTTTTCCCCTAACTTAAGAGTTCCTTTAAGATTAGATACTCCATCTCGTGCTTGTGCTGCTGGTTTTTGGTATCTCCACGAAAAACAACCCAATAAAGCAACTGAAGCTTTTGCCGTAGTTCGTTCTCTACTTTACGGAGAAGAACTATATATCCTCGCACACACTCTAGCAATGTTTCAGGAAGCTAAAACAATAAATACAATTGCTAATTTAACTATTCCCAGTTTCCCTACAGAAAATCTCTTACGCCCTACTACTTGGCAAACGATGAATAGCCTACGGCGAGTAGTAGAAGATCTTAAATTAATTCAACAAAGTGTCTCTCGCAATACCAAGTCTTTTGCTTATAGTCGTGCTATCGGGGAACTAGCAGAAGTTATCGATAATCAAGCTAATATTCCCGAAGCAGAACGAGAATTAATCGTCGATATTGCTCAAACTTGGAAACAATCACTAGAAAGAATTGGAAAAGAAATTGGTAACGTTGAAATTACCAAACCAGTCAAAAATCCCTACGTTATCGGCAATCCTGTTAAGGGAAGCTTATTTGTGGGTAGAGAAGATATTCTACACCAGCTAGAAGAATTGTGGATTACGGGAAATCAATTACAGTCTGTTGTCCTCTATGGTCATCGGCGCATGGGCAAGAGTTCCATCCTGGTTAATATTGCTAATGCTACTGGCTCACAAATCAAAGTTATCTACATCAACTTACAACGTTTGGGTGCAGTTTCTCAGGGTGTAGCAGAAGTGCTTATGGCAATTAGTGATGAAATTGCTACAGCTTTTAATATCTCTTCTCCAGACGATAATAATTTTCTCAAACTTCCCCAACGCACTTTTGAACGCTACCTCAAACAAGTAGTTGCTAATATGCCTTATCGGGGTGTAATTATTGCCCTAGATGAATTTGAAACCATTGAAGAATTAATCGAACGTGGACAAATCGATCCTGCTTTTATGGGTTTTCTGCGGGGTTTAGTGCAAATGAACCCAGAAAAAATCGCCTTTGCTTTCGCTGGTTTGCACACCCTAGAAGAAATGACCGCCGATTACTTTGAACCCTTCTTTGCTAGCGTCATCCCAATTCGTGTCAGCTTTCTCAACCCTGGTGCTACTAAAACAATTCTCGCCAACCCAGTATCCAATCTACCCCCCTTTCTAAGGGGGGATAGGGGGGATCGAAACACCTTTCTAAGAGGGGATAGGGGGGATCAAAATTCAATTAATAACGAAGCAGAAAATGAATTCCTTCTCGACTACACAGGAGAAGCACTAGACTTAATCTATTCTCTAACTTCTGGACAACCCTACTTAGTTCAACTAATCGGCTTTCAATTAGTCCGCAACTACAACGATCGAGTATTTGAACAAGGACGTTCCCGCGATAATACCTTTACTGTAGAAGATATCGAAGCTGTAACCGATCGAAAATTTTTCCAACAAGGAAGATACTATTTTGAAGGAGTTTGGGGACAAGCAGCCCAAGGCGCAATAGGACAACAGGAAATAATTAAAGCTTTAGCACCCCATCCTGAAGGCTTAAGTAAAGAAAACCTTGCTTCAACAACTGGTTTAGATGCAGAAACTTTAGAAGCAGCAATTGAAACTTTAAAACGCCACGATGTCATCGCCGAAAAAGATTACAACTATTACATTATTGTCGAGTTATTCCGTCGCTGGGTTTTAACTTCGCGAGCGGGAAGTCCCCCAGTTTACTGGCGGGATGAAAGCGAGCGCGATAACTTAACAATTTAGACATTAAATCTTTATAGAATAAGGGTTTTAAGCGATATATAATATTTTCAAGTACCAGAAATCTAGCTAAAAATTGCTGTAACTTGGTGCAAAGCAGAACCTTGAAAACTTGGAATATGGGGTTCGACGAAGAAGTTTCGTCGGTAAAATTCCAAACGTACAAAGGAT
>JASJDJ010000006.1 GCA_030065635.1 Xenococcaceae cyanobacterium MO_188.B32 | reverse complement strand
GGTAGGGAAGTGGGTTAATGGGGAAATGAACCACAATTTGCTTAAAAATAAGCCAATTTTGTTTTTAAAACCTGACTAATTATTTTGGTTAAATCAACTGAAATAACTAATAATTCGTTGACTGACCAAAATTATTGGACGCTTAATATGGTTAAAATCCCGAGTATTTGCCAAAAATCCTCCCCTACTCCCCTGCTCCCTTGCTCCCCCTCTACCTTAACCAAGAATGAAACAGCCCTGCCTTTTTTAGTATAAAAATACTATTCGACCCCGAAAAATTGGGGGTATTTTGGTCCGCGAAGGGGGCTTAAATAGACCCAAGTCCTATGCACCAAAAGTCAGTAAATTTAACTAAAAGCCCCCTTCCGCGTCTGTCCGACTTTGTCATAGTTTATTGGAGCCCTTTTCGATTTCCGTGAGGTACTGGCAATTCTCGATCGATGATTGAGGCAATTTCCATTTGTTTTAACCAATGGATGATTAGAGGTAAATCATCTGCTCGTTCGGACTGGATATCTTTCAAGAATCTTGCTCTCTCTATTCTCTCAACTTCTTTCCCAGCATACACTTGAGAAGTTTTATTTCTCTCAATATATTTTAATTAAGCGAACCGTGAGTTCTTTGTTATCTGTAAAATGTACAGGTAAAATGCCAAAAAATCTTCATCCTTATGACCTCGAAACTTCAAACTGACCCTTGCTATCGTGGGTGCAAATAAAAATTACCATTTATTTCAAGACCACGACTTTCCATACATTGAGTAAATAGTTCTGTAGTTAAAGCTTGTTCTACAGGATAAATACCAGGCTTACTCAACTTATTTGCTAAGATTAATTCGGCAATACTACCCGTCCCTGCACCAGCAGCGATCGCGGTATTATTATGAGTCATAGTGGTTATATATTTTGCTTCTTTATTATTATGTTTACCGCTAATTTCTGCCCTCATTGCTACACCGATACCGCTAAATTTATCTGTAACAGAAGTCATAATATAACTAACGCGAGAAAAGAATTCAATTCCCTTATCACTTTCGATCCAAGCTGAAGGAAAAATATGAGCAGTAATCCAAGTAAGATGATTATATAAGTCGGGAACCGAACCAAATTTAGTAATTACTGTTTTAACAGGAAAAGAGTCAGCAAAGGTATAAGTTTCTGGGACATCAAACCAGTAAACACCCGTCTTACCATAAGGATTGGGAAATTCAATAGTCTCTCTTTCTGTATAGGGTAAAACTGTTTGCCATTGACCATCAATCCAGGCGGTAAACCGTTGTCTCAAACCCAAAAAAGTAGTCCGCATTACAGTCAAACCAGCCCCACCAGAACCACCAACTACATAACTTAAATGAATTTTATTTGGATTATCTAATTGTTCTACGGCTTGACGTACCATACTATTAGAAATACCAGGAAAAATACCCGTATTAAGAATAGCTGTCACCCCTGATTTTATTGCTTCATTTCGATACTTGCTTACTCGCTCATAAAAAGAACGATGATCGCTAACATCAAGATAATTAACACCTTTTTCTATACAATGCTTTAAAACTCTACCATCACGAAAATGAAAAGGGCCAGCACAGTGAACTACTAAATTATAAGACGCGATCGCTCGTTCTAATGCTTCTGTATCTGCTAAATCTAAAGCCAAAAACTTGAGAGGAGATTCTATTTTTTTCTGTGGTTGTCTAGAAGTAACTGTAACTTCTGCATCTGTGTGATGGGCAATATCTAAAGCGACACTTTTACCAATACGTCCACAACCACCAATTACTAAAACTTTTTTACTCATCAAAATTCATTTGGTAATACAGTTTGGGGATTATTATAGCGGTTCCCGAAAAGCGTGAAGTAAACTTCAGTCAGTATATATTCGTAGTAACTTTCGGTATCCTGCTGACCTTCGGTAGTCGCTGACCTTCGGTAGTCAAGGGCGCGACACTGGAACTTGTTTCCAGTGCTTGGGTGATTTCCAAGAAAGAATATACCACCTTTTAAAAGGTAAAACTAATGCTGCGTAACTAGATCCATCTATGAAAGGTGGTATATTCTTTCCGGGAAAAGGCCTTGAGTCGCCCGCGCTTCTCGTACGCGTACGCGGACAGAAAATTTCTATTGTAAGTACTACATCTATTTGAGAAGGCTCTTCGAAATTGCCGTGGTAAACACTAGATATGGTGTATGTTCAGGTGAGACTAAATCTTTCATAGCCATGAATGTCGAGTGTGAGTCTTTGAAATATATGCTCCACATCAAAAATGCCATAGCAACGTCGCTTTAACACCTTAACTCGGTTGTTAAATCCTTCAACAAAGCTACTGGTTAGTCGTTCCAGAAAATAGTTAGTGATTTGATCGAGCCAGGTTTCAATCGTCCCCAGAAAGCGATCGAACTGAGAGATTTTACTCTGACGCACTCGTTTACACCAAGCACGAATAGCGCATTTGGCTCCCGCCCTCGTATAGTTACGCTCAAATATCTCTGTCAATTCCTCCCGCAAGATGTATGCTTGTTTCAGTTTGGGGGAGTAAGTGAAGAGACGTTGGAGCAACTCCCATTCCTCATCCGTGAGCTGCTCAAGAGATTTGCGAAAAGGCCACATCGCACCATAGAGTTTGCCCATAAGCTTAGACGCATTAAAATTTTCTACTCGTATCAATATTTACTCACGGTTCGCTCATTTTAAAATTAGTTAGAAAAATTGGTCACGAAATACAAGGGTTGTAGGGTTTTTTGATTTGGCGATCGCTCTCTCAGATTTAAGCAAAATTTTGATGTATAAAACCTCTAAAGCTGATTTTTTCGTTATGCGATCGCTATATATGGGGTCTATCTTTTCAGCAGCCGCTCGTCTGAAAAGCCTGCCCTGCCTACCTTATAAATTGCTTGTCACCCCGTCAGGATGCGGGGATTAATTTAATTCAAGTCAATACCAATACCAATGCTCACTTAAGAGATTTAGACTCTGACTATCGTTTCTGGAGATTTGAATATCTTGGCTCGTTTCTAGCAGCAGTCGCTCACGGGTTTGCTCCCAGACTAACTATAGTTTCGATCGGATCGTAGTTGCTCATTAAATATATCGGCAAACTTAGTCAAAGCTAGGCAAAACCTTTTGTTTATTAGGCAAAACTTTATATTACAGGGCTTCTACTTACGATATCGCTCATTTAGAATCTTGGGGTTCTCATCCTCTACTCGATCCTTTGTACGGTAATACGGGATTACAGATACGTCATGAAAATGCAGCGTTGACTAGGCTAGAGAAAACGAAATTAGTGGGGGAATGATGATTTAGTCAGGGCGATCGAGAAAATAATTACCAGATATCATGAAAAAGACTTTAAAGGCTTAATTAAACGTTTCGAGCGCGCCTTTTTTAACGGTAATTTATTGAGATACATTAGAGCGAGAAAAAAAGCCGTCTCCTGAATTGGAATTATACTTTGCACGGCTACAATCTGAGCTTTTGCTTGACGGTGATATATAGATGAAAAATCCGCAAGTTATGACCGTGCGAAGTATATTTATAATTGCCCTATCTAATGAGAGTTAAGTTTGTTTTCAGACTTGTGAGCAATCCTAGTTAACCCTCAAGCTACCTTAGATTTTGTCATTAAAATTCTGCTTAGAAGTCATTTGCACTACAAAAATTAATAAACTTCAAAAATTAAATAAATTTCATCAAAGAGTTTAACTGCCGTAACCTCAGAGCCTATTCGTAAACTTATGTTAAGCGAAACTATTTGCTTTTGATTGCTTCAGGAATCCCCTTCTTCAAAAACAAGCTTTCACCCAGAAGGCAAGGTTTGAAGAAGGGGACAAATCTTTAAATTGAATCGCTATTTTTAAAACTGATTGCGATAGGGTTTGGTTGGTTTTTTTCTTTTTTTCTTATTTTTGTTTTTCTCGTAGTCAATTTCTTTTAACTTCTTCATGATGCGGGTGAAGTATTCTTGCATATATTCTTCTAGAGTGGTGGTTTCGGCTGGATCGATACCAAAGATTTGGTAAGTTTTCTCCATTGGTGCATTCAGCGGTTTACCACTAGCTAATACTTCGGCAAAAGCAAAACGGTCTGCTGCATTTTGTCCCCATTTGAAGAAACGAGTAACACCGCGCATTAAACGCAATAATCCTAAAGATGCGCGGGAAATTCTGGCATCTTGTCCCGATAATCTTTCGCAAAGATTGATAATTTCGTAGGCTTCCCAGGCGCGAGTTCCGACAACAGGGAAAGTCTGTTTTTCAGTTTCTGGTACTTCTAAAGCGCGGATGGCAAATTTAGCGATATCCTGAGTATTCATATAGGCTACAGGAGTACTTTGTCCCGTTACCCAGACTACTTGATTATCTAAAATGGGGATGGCGTATTGTCCGATTAATCCTTGCATGAAACCACAAAGGCGCAAAACAGTATAATCTAAGCCAGATTCTTCTAAAAATAGTTCTGTGCAGCGTTTAATATCCATTAGAGGCACTTCGGGATATTGCTCTGCATTAACGATCGAGAAAAAAATATATCTCTTAATGCCAGCAGCTTTAACTGCTTGAATCAAATTTACTTTTCCCTGCCAATCTACTTCTTTAATTCTAAGAGTGTCGGTAATTCTAGTTGTAGCTGCATCAATAACTGCTTCGATTCCCTCTAGGGCTGGTGGTAAAGTTTCTTTGTCGCAAAGGTCGCCTTTAATTAACTCTGCGCCCCACTCTTTTAAAAACCCTGCTTTTTTGGGACTGCGTACCAAACAACGCACTTTGTAGCCTCGATCTAATGCCTGACGAGCTACTTGTCTGCCCAGAGTACCTGTAGCTCCTACTATTAATAAGTTCATTTATTAATATTGTAATATTTTTTAACGTTTCTCTAAGATTTTATCAAAAAGTCTTTCTTTGTATTAACTTATTATTAATTCTGCTTAGACTACGGTCATAGCATTTAGTTAATGCTGCGGAGTTACCGTAAACTTTTCTTTTGGCGATCAACAGTAAAGGTGCGCCGGCATTACGGGGTAAATTGAAGTCTGGTGGATCTAAGGGGTCGTCTTCTTGTCTCAAAAAGTCGGTAACAAAAACAACCGGGCGATCGCTATGCCAGTAAGCTGCTAATTGTTTCTTGGTAATTAGATAGGATAGAGGCGAACCGGGAAACTGAGGAGGAATGCGGTTTTTACCCCCGTCGGCTAATACTAAAACTGTTCGATATATAGTATCTTTTTTTCCCCGCGCCCAACCTAAAGGTAAAGTTTTCTGTTTGACTGAGGGAAAAAATACAGTAGACCGAGAATAGTGTTTTTCTTGATTGAGATAATAACTCATTACTCCTGCTGCCCCAATTTCTCGCGAACCTTCAAAGATCCAGAGGGCATCTACGCCAAGACAACTATCAATAGTTTTAACCATGATTTTACTGGAGCGAGCATATTGATAGATATTAAAACCAAGGGCAATGGTCATACAGGTAACGGCAAAACTCGACCATAAAGCGGTCAAAGATAATTTCAGCTTATCTCGCCCTATAGCTATCCCCGCCCATAACAATCCTCCTCCTAAAATAAGAGCAAGAATAATAATGGGCTTACTCAAATCGATTTTGTTATCAATCTCAGTTAAGGAATTAACTAAATCGGGTAGAAAGAGCATTGTACTGAGTAAATGTAAGCCGATAACAATAAAAATAGAACCCAGTATCGAAAAACTCGTTGGTGAAGAATAAAGATAGGTACGAGAATACCAACCAGCGCAAAGAATAATATAAAAAGGAATAGCAGGAAGACTGTAATAAACTAGACGAGAAGATAGGGGTAGAAAAAAGATAATAGGAGTTAATGAAGCGATCGCGATTAATAATATCCCATCCTGACGGCGTTTACTTTTAATTCTTTTCCAGTATTGTCTGGTTGAGAAGATTATCTGCGGTAAAAACAAGCTCCAAGGTAAACACCAAACCAAGGTAATGAATACAAAACCTAAAGCACTAATTTTAGAAACTTCGTAGTCGGGGGGAAAACGAAAATCGAAAAAGCGTTTAATATGTTCGTTAACAATAAAATAGGAAAGAAAGCCAGGATTGGCGGTATCTACAGCGATAAACCAAGGAGCAACTATCGCCAAAATAACAATTATTCCTCGACCGAGTTTAATTTGTCTCCAGATTTTTTCATCTTGCTTAATAATCGAGAGCACCAGACAATTTAATAAAGGCAAAACAATACCAATCAATCCTTTGGTCAGAATGCATAAACTTAAAGATACATATAAACTATAAAAATAGGTACAAGACTTGGGTTTCCATCGTAATTGCCAGAGAAAATAACTACTAGCCAAAATTAGGGTGGATAAAAGAATATCTATCAATAATTGATGGGTAAAAATAAACCAACCCAAGCTTACAGATAACATTAAGGCAGCTATACGACTAGCTCTAATACCCCATAATTCTCTCGTCCATTGCCAGACTATAATTATTCCTATCCAACCAGCTAAAGCTAGGGGTAATCTGGCAGCAAACTCTGTTACGCCAAATATACTCGTAGATAAAGCAATGAGCCAGTATAGAAGAGGTGGTTTATTAAGATAGCGATCGCCATTTAGATGGGGTGTAATCCAATCTCCTCTCAATAACATCTCTCGTCCTACCATGGCAAAATGACCTTCGTGGGGTTCATACAAACCATAGGCTCCAATACCAAAAATCATGATACCGAGAGTGAGAACAAGGATTAAAATATCAGCGTAATACTTTTTTTTGATAGTGAATTTATAACTCATTCTCTAATCTGATTTAATGTCTGCTAAAGAAGTAAGACAATCAGCTTCGATCGCTACTAAATTTTGTTCGGTAAAAATTTGACAGCGATTATTTAATCGGGCTAGTATTGGTTTCGGTTTTTTGCTAATCATTTCTATAGCATTAAACGTTTCTGGTTGAAATTGCCTTAACCAAAGATTATTTTTAAGATAATCGATCGTGAAGGCATTTGTACTTATTAGCCAAAAATCGAGCTGATATTTTTGAATAAACTGTCGGACGGTATCGAAGTCTGTACTGTATTGTGCTGTGATTAAATCTCGAATTCTTCGATCGATCTGCTGATAGTATCCCCAATGGTAAGGAATCGCATATTCTTCCGCTACAAGTACCGACCGCTTGGCTAACGTAGGAATAAAGTCTGCTTCTCTACCCAAGGTGGCAATCAGGGAGTCTTTGGGTTGTTGCTCTAAAAACTGATATAGTTCTACCGTTTCTGGCTCGACGTAACCCAATCTATGAGGGTATGCTTGTACTGCATAGGTGGGATACAACAGTAAACTAAGTAAAATTATTAAACCAAAAGATTTAAATAACTTGCGGTAATAAGAAAACTGACGCTCGATCCAGCTAGTAAGAGAATTAAAAAGAACGGCGATCGCTATTCCATCGACTAGAGCAATAATTATTCTTAATATATGCTGACTATAGCGACTAGGGAGGTGCAATCTAAATAAGAATAGATGTGCCAAACAATAGAGCAATAATCCCGCACTGAATATTTGTAGCAAAATTATTACTTTTTTATCTATCTTCTTGACTAGAGGAAAACGATGAGGATATCTTTTGAGCCAAAATAAACTAACGCCATAGGCACACATCAAACTATATTGCCATTCAATGGGGAAAAAACCACTTCTTCTCCCTAATAACCAAAATTCTCGGAAGTTATCGGCGAAAAAAGCACTTCTTCCTCCTGGCATAAATTCAGGTAGGGACTGCGCTTGTTCTAAGGTGACTATGTCCCCAAACTCTGAAGTTTTGGCAGCATAGATTAATAAAATACTTGCTGCTGTTAGTAATCCTAATAAATAGATCTTTATATTCTGGCGATCGCTTAACAATCTGAGGATGAGAACTGCTCCCGATATCAAGACGGTTTGAGGATAAAATAACCCTTGCAAAATAATTGACAAGATACACAACGGAGTATTGTTCTTTAATAAATAATAAATAAATGCCAAAAATAAGGGATAAATAAATGCTCTTGGTGTCCCAGAGGATAGATCGTCTAACATCCATAGATTTTGATTGAGCAATAAACTACTTACAAAGCCAGCAAAGGGTATGGGAAAAATTTCCAGGCACACGAGAAAACAATAAATTGTAGTAGCAACACCAATTAATAAAGGAGTAAATTTATTAAAAGAAATTACATCTATTCCCAAACCAGCGATCGGTTTATATAAATTAGTAAATCCCCACGGTGCGACGGATTGAAAATAATCGGCAATTAAATCACCAGGAAATAAATCGTGGTCGTTAAACTGCTGCATCCAGAAAATATGTTGTCTGGCATCATCTTGAATAATGTAAGGAGACTGAAAAGCTAATTTTAAACCGCTAAGACTAAATAATATTGCAGCTATGATACTAAGAGTAAACCAAAAATTATACTTTGACCGAAAAAAAGAATTCACTTGATTCAATAATATAACGCGAGCGACCGCTTAATTTTTAAACATCCCAAGTTTATTCTCTCAGAATTATCAAACCTAAATTTAAAATTATTATTTATTATTTGTTAATTAAATATCCAACGATAAATTCCGAGTAAATCTACACAAAAGAAAATAGTAGCTGAGTAACACATTAAAAGTTTATCTCGGTCTAGAATAGAAGCAATTAGCATTTGACTCGAACTACAAGCTAAAAAAATAAACCCATAACCACTAATAGGTGTATTTAATGCTAAAGTAGTTCCCCCTAATAAACCACAGACACTACTAGAAATTTTTAAAGTTGTTATATAAAAAATTTTCTTTTCCTTTCGTTTAAGCGATTGATTTTTAGCTACATATTGAGAGTAAAACGGGAAGGATTTTTGCTGATATTCTGTTTCATAATCAGCTATTCCATGTAAATCATCGATTTTAATCCCGAATTCTCTTCTTAAAATTGACAGGGAAATATCTTTGTATTTAGAAAAATCAATCAGATTCAACTGAATGGATAAACTTTTTCCGTAGGCAAAACCTAAATCAAAAAAGAAAAAATCAGACTGATTTAATCGGTAATCGCGAGGATATAAATGTCGAGAAAAAAAATTAAATATACCAATATGAACTAAGGTCGTTTTAGGATCGTTGCCCATACAAAATCCCGCTACAAAAGCTCGGTCTTCTCTGGTTTTATTTCTATTTAGAAGTACACAAATACAATCGTAATTTTCCGAAGAGATATTACCAGGCAAAGCCAACAAACTGCGAGGACTTTTTAGTAATTTAACTATCCAGGGAATATTTTGAGGTCGATCTAGCTGTATTTCTTCAAGTTTTTCTCGTAAAGTAATCATCTTATTTTTTGTGGTTGAGAGTTCTTAAGCCTAGAACTTATTCGGTCAATGATACTTTCTATTGCTTAAGTTTTAAGATAAATTTTTATAGCTTTAATGTATACAAGTTAGACACATTTTTTTAATCAAGTCTTGACAGATTAATCTTTTATCCTCCTGTAAAGTAAGAGTGTATTCAAATATTTACAACGATGTTTTTTATGAATTTTGTCAATATTTGTCCCTACTTTGTCACTAAAAAAAAATGTTTCATCGAAAAATTATACTTAAATTTATAAGCAATTGAGCGTGAAAAATCTACAGGTTCAAACAGATAAAAATATTACTGCATGGGTATTTCCCGGACAGGGCTCTCAAAAACTAGGAATGGGAATTGATTTACTTCGGTATCCTTTTGCTCGATCGAGATTGGAAAAAGCCCAAGAAATTTTAGGTTGGTCTGTTTTAGAAGTCTGTCAGAATTGGCAGAAATTAAATCTTACTCTTTATACGCAGCCTTGTCTGTATGTTATACAAACTCTATTAGTCGACATACTCAAGCAAACAGAGCAACCATCTCCTAATTTAGTAGCTGGCTACAGTCTGGGAGAATATTCAGCTATGTATGCTGCGGGAGTCTTTGACTTTGAAACTGGCTTAAAGCTAATTAAGCGTAGAGCAGAAATAATGCACCGTGCCCCTAAAGGGACGATGGTGGCTCTAATTGGTTTTAATAAGGAGCAACTCGAACAGCAAGTTCGGTTTACTGCTAATGTCTGGAGAGTCAACGATAATTCGAGGATGGCAGTTATCGCGGGAACTTTTGTCGGAGTGAAATCACTATTAAACAAACTTACAGTCAAGCGAATAATTCCTCTAGATGTTAGTGGTGCTTTTCATACTCCCTTAATGGCAGAAGCCACAGCAGAATTTTGGCCAATATTAGATTCTACTCCTTTTAATTATGCTAAAATCCCCTTCCTATCCAGTACAAAATTAGTACCGATCGTAGAACCCGCTAGCTTAAAGGAAAATCTGATCGAGCAAATGATTCAGTCAGTCAGGTGGGAGAGTCTTACGCGGATTTTAGCCAAAGAAGACTTTAAACAAGTGGTGGAAATTGGCACGGGCAACAATCTTACCAGTCAAATGAAACAGATTTGTCCTCAGTTAGTCTTTACCAATTTCAGCACTATCTCAGACCAGCATTCTCTTGCCAATACATTAAGTTAAGGCAATTCCAGGAAAAATATATTTCTTCTAATAATCTAAATTCGATCGCATCTTTATTCGCTAATAAGTATTTTTAAATATGAAGTTATCTTTTTTTAAAAGTTTACAGTTTCGGATGCCTTTACTAGTTTTATCAGGCATCATTCCTTTGATTGCATTATCTAGTTTTTATGCTACTGAGACTGCTTCCAAAAAAATCACTCAAGAAGCAACCCAAAATATCGCCTTAAAAAGCAAATTGCTAGCTGAAAGTGTCCAAAACTGGAATGAATCCAAGGTCTTATCTTTACTTAATTTAAGTAGACAACCAGATATTGTTAATACTAATGCCAGTAAACAAAAAACAATTTTAGCAGAAATAGTCAATACCTATGAGCATCTTTATTTAGCACATACTATCAATTTACAAGGATGGAATATAGCTCGTAGTGATGGAAACAAACCCAAATACTATGGAGACCGTAATTATTTTAAAGGTGCTATTGCCGGCAATAAAATCAACTACCAAACTATAATTAGTCGTACTACTAAACAACCTGCTTTATGTATGGCTACTCCTACTCTGAAACAAGCAAGCATTGCGGGAGTAACTTCGATATGTACCGATCTAAATGCCTTAACAGAACAAGTAGGTAAACTTAGGTTTGGTAAAACAGGCTATGCTTTTTTGATCGATCGAAACGCCGATCTTTTAGCTCATCCCAAAGGTGAATTACTATCTGGAGAAAAATTGACCAATTTGAGTCAATATCCGCCAGTCAACAATCTTCTAGAAGGTAATACAGGTAATTTCTCTTTTACAGACGAAAATGATATTAAATGGGTTTCTCATAGTACTCGTTTAGATAATGGTTGGGCGGTAGTAATTCTACAAGAAGAAGCTGAATTTTTGGCTAATAAAATAGAATTTCAGAAGCTAGCGTTTTTAATCAGCCTTGTTGTCCTCTTTGGTACCAGTAGTTTAACCTTTTTCCTTGCCAATCGTTTGATTAAGCCAATTAGCGATTTAAGTAGTGCAGCTATGAATATTTCTACAGGTCAATTAGACCAAAAGGTAGAGATACAAAGGGAAGATGAGTTAGGAATTCTTGCCTCTTCTTTTAATCATATGGCAGCCAAATTAAAAAAATCTTTTGCAGAATTACAACAAACTTTTCAACAATTGGAAACTGCTAGAGAAGAGGCTGTCTCGGCTAATCTGGCTAAAGATAAATTGCTTGCCAATATTAGCCATGAATTTCGTACTCCTCTCAATAGTGTTTTAGGTTATGCCAAACTCTTACAACGAGATAGTTCTTTAGATGCCGACCAAATCGAGCAACTAGAGACTATTTACCAAAGTGGAACTTATCTTTTAACTTTAATTAACGATATTTTGGATTTATCCAAAACTAAAACAGGCAAGATGGAACTTCATATTAAAGAGTTTAACTTGTCAAAATGTTTGCAAGGAGTTATACGTATTGTTGAAAGTGAGGCACAAGTTAAAGGACTGCAAATAAAAACTAAATTTAACAATTTACCTACTACTATAAAAGCAGATCAAAAAAGGTTAACGCAAGTATTAATCAATCTTTTGCACAATGCCATTAAATTTACATCTAGTGGTGAAGTACTGTTAAGAGTTAGTCTGGTTGGAACAACTCAAAATACTAATTCCCCATTGCGACCACAAATTCGCTTTGAAGTAATTGATACAGGTAGAGGTATAAGTCAACCAGAACTCAAGAAAATTTTCCAACCTTTCGAGCAAGCTGGCGACATGGAGTCCAGACATATGGGTACTGGTTTGGGTTTATCTATTAGCAAACAATTGGTCGAACTGATGGGAGGCAACTTAAAAGTAAAAAGTAAATTAGGTCAGGGCTCTAACTTCTGGTTCGAGGTTGTCTTTTCTGAAGAAACAGTTAGTACTGAGAAACAACAAAGACCAGATATACGGAGAATCCTAGGTTATAAAGGCAGAAAACGCAAGCTGTTAGCAGTAGATGATAAGCCAGAAAATCTCTTGCTGTTAGCAAATATCCTTGAACCAATAGGTTTTGAAGTCTTAATGGCTGAAAATGGCGAAGATATGCTCGATCTAGTCCAGAAAGAAAAACCAGATTTAATTTGTCTCGATTTGTTTATGCCAGTTAAAACAGGTTTTACTTCGGCAAAACAATTAAAAGAAAAACCAGAATTTCAAGATATTCCGATAATTATCTTATCCGCTTGCTCGATAACATCAGAAATGAGTCAGTATCTTGATTGCGATGCATTTTTAGGCAAACCATTTGAAGAAGAAGATTTACTCAAACTGCTAGCCAAACATCTGCATTTAGAATGGATTTATCGAGAAAACAAACAAAAATTGTCAATGTCGATTAATCAAAGTAAAACACAACAACCAATTGTTTCCTAAGATTAATATAATACCATTTATCTCGTAACGATAAATGGTATTATTTGGCGGTTTTGCTCCGCGTGCTGTAGTCGAGCGAACGAGCAATTGCCACTGAGGCGATCGCCTCTTTCAAAAACTTTTCCATCTACTGATAGATCAAAATTTATTCAAAGTTTGTATTTTTCTAACTTCTTGGTGTACGCTTAAGCCAATTTGAACTGCTTCTGTTAGTAATTGCTGATATTCACTGTGATAGTTATTTTTTGGCCAAGATAGAAACTGGATTAAATCATCTTCTAAATTAGTAAATAATTGGTCGCGACCGCCAATATTTTTTTGAGTTAAATTAACAATTTTTTCTAAGTCGATACTTTTGAGTAGACTAACTTTAGTGAGCTTTAATGCTGCCTTTATTTCCGATAATTGTTTGAAGTCACTCTGAGTTGTATTATTATCTGAATAGTTAAGACGATTAATTTGATTGACTAATTTAAGGTTATTTATGAGTTGATTATATTGCTCGATCTTCTCTAAAATAATAGCTAGGCTTTTGAGTTTTTTAGCTCTAAGCCAAAGATGATAATTTAAAATTGATAAGCCGATAGTAGAAAACAGTAGAGAAATTCCTAGAATCAAAAAAAATCCACCAGTATTATTGGTTAAAAAACCTACATTACGCAAGATAATTAAAGTAAGGGAGAAAAAAGCTAAGATATGTTTTTAGTATGGAATGTGGTGAATATCTGTGCAGCGATCGAGAATAGTAGTCGATCGCACTCTTTCCATTAACCAAAACTAAAAGCTAATAACTAATAGCTAACACAACCGAGATTTTTGATTTATGCAAGAAGTCTAATATTAAACTATTCCCCTTGAGGATAATGATGCCATAAATCCATCCCTTCTTTTAACTGTCTTAAACTTTGATAATCACCATTACCTAAAATTAGATGATCTAAAAGAGGAATAGCTAAAAACTCTGCTCCTTGTAATAATTGTTCTGTTAAATTAATATCTGCCTGAGAAGGTTCTAAATTTCCTGAAGGATGATTATGAGCAACAATTAGTTTATTTGCACCTTGTCTGATAGCTTCACGAAAAATTTCGCGGGGATGAACGACAGTTTCGGTAGCGGTACCTATCGTAATAATTTGAGTACCGATCAAACAGTTGTTGACATCCAACATGAGTACGGCAAACTTTTCTTGGTTTTGCCACATTAGATCGTGGCTTAAAGCAGCAGCAGCAGCAGCAGGATTATCCATAGAGACTCTTTCGTTGGGACGAAATTGAAAAGTTCGTTTACCTAGTTCTACGGCTGCTACTATAGTAGTGGCTTTGGCTGGACCGATACCGGGTATTTTCATTAATTCATGAGGACTAACATCCCGCAATACATCTAGGGGGTCTCGTTTATGTTGACTGAGTTGTTGTAGGATATATTGTCCTAAGCCAATGGCGGATAGCTTTCCTTTTCCCTGACCTGTACCTAATAAAATAGCAATTAGTTCTGCTGAAGTAAGATTTCTAGCACCTAAAGCAAGTAATCGTTCGCGAGGACGCTCACTAGTGGGGATATCAGCGATTCTGAGGCTATAGGTCATCTAGAGAATATTTTCAGCACATTTAAGCTCTTTTATAGCTGGTTGACTGCTTTATTTGCAAGCTCTAATATCTAGACAAAGTGCGATCGCTGTCACCTTATTTATTTAAATAAAAGCTAATCCGAGAAAGCGTGTAATTTTCTAGAAATTTATTTTTTCACAAAAAAAGGTGTGTCTAATACACACCCTATAAATCTAAATTAGATGATCGTATCTATTATCTTCTCTTGATGTTGCGAGCCATATTGCGGAACATATCGAGATTAGTATCTGTTTTGCTACGCTGTTCTTGGCTATTGGTTTGTGCTGGCTGTGCAGATTTGATTTCTTCTGCCATTGCTTTAAAATCAGTTTGAGAATTAGCAGAACTATTACTGTTAGTAGTGGAATTAAATATTCCATTACGGTTAAAATTACTAGTATCGCGAGCATCACTAGCTGATACTTCTTTTTCTATGGCAAAACCATCTTTATTTTTGAGAGTTTTAGGAAAAGTTCTTTTTACTCTCACGGATTTCCGCATGTAGTTGATGTCACCCATAGTTTGTGCATCATCTGGACTGAGAAAAAAGTCTTTGTCTGCCATCGATCGTTGCTCCCTTTTTAATGCTAACTATAATTGCACTTTATTAAATTTTATCAAAAAACAGTTTAATAAAGTAACTAAAAATTCACATGAGTAAAAAATAAGAGAATAGGTAAAATTACCGACATAAGATATCAGCATGATGACGAATATGATCTTCTATCAAACTGGCGATCGTAAAATAGCTGTGGTCATAACCCGATTGCCATCTAAGATTTAATGGCTGCCCGACTTTTTGGCAGGCTGATTCAAATAGTTCGGGAAGTAACTGTTTTTGTTGATAAAAAGGATCGGCTGTCCCTTGATCGAGCAAAATATTATTGTTTAGTTGATTTTTCTGAACTAATTCACTTGCATCGTAATCACGCCATTGTTGTTTATCCGTACCAAGATAGGCAGTAAATGCTTTTTTTCCCCAAGGACAACTCATAGGAGCGCAGATAGGGGCAAAAGCAGAAACAGATAAATACCGGTCTGGATTTTTCAAAGCACAAATCAATGCGCCGTGTCCTCCCATAGAATGACCAAAGATTCCTTGTTTTTGAGGTAACACTGGAAAATTAGCTGCTATTAATGCTGGTAATTCTTGAGTAATGTAACTATACATTTGATAGTGTTTTTGCCAAGGAGCGACAATAGAATCAACGTAGAAACTCGCACCACTACCTAAATCCCAATCATCATCTTCTCCTGCTATTCCTGTATGGCGGGGAGAAGTGTCTGGAGCAACCAACATAATGCCATATTGGGCTGCGTATTTTTGCGCTCCTGCTTTGACAGTAAAATTGTCTTCTGTACAAGTTAATCCAGAAAGATAATAGAGTATCGGAACGGGTCGAGATTTGGCTTGGGGAGGAAGATAAACGGCAAAATTCATCTGACTACGGCAAGTATCGGATAGATGAGAATAATAAGCAACTTTTCCACCAAAACAAAGATGTTCTTTTTGCAGAGCGAGGGTATTTTTCATCGATTTAATATTAATAATTAACAACACGGGACTATTAAAAAACTGGAACATCACTTAGGGACAATCGTCTTTTAGTCCACTAAGATATTCATATCTATCTATTTTTGGTCTGGGCAGAAAATAGGGCAATCTTATAAGTCTATGAAAAAATTAATCTATTATTTTTTAACTACTACCACCTTAGCCGTGACGTTTTTAGTTACTAACATGATGAAGGTAGATAGTAAACCTCTAGGAATAAACTTAAAATTTGATACTAAAACCCAAACTATTCAAGGAAGCACTGGAGGACCGATAAATAGTAAGGGTTGTGGATATATTGCTTCATCTCCCAATCACGTCATTAACATACCTAAAAGAGTTGATTATATGAGATTAACAGTACAAGCTAGTGGTGGGCAACCTACACTATTAGTTCGAGGTCCTTCATCAAAAGATAGTTTTTGCGTCTTGGGAGATGCGGTATCTGGTTTTAAGCCAGAAATGTCAGGAGTTTGGGAACCAGGAGAATATAAAATATATATCGGCGATCTTACTGGCAAAAATCATCGGTTTACTTTAAATATTTCTACTAAATAAACATTATTTTTCTTCTTCTAATTGTTGAACAGAAACTTCTATTGCATCTACATCAATAGTTCCAGGAGGAGTTATACGACTAAAATGTCCTGCTTCTACTTTTAAAGGTTCACTACAGTTAGGACATCTAAATTCAGCGTTATTAAAGCCAGTAAATTCGTAACTACATACTGGACATCGATCTTGTACTAAATTCCGTTTGAGCCACCACTGTAATCCTACCAAGGCTAAGATTGGAGTAATTATCAGCAAAGCAACCAAAATTAAAAATCCATTTACAACCCAGCCTAAGCCGATCGATCCTAGTAAGAAGGCAACCAAAATTAATGTTAACCAGCAACTTATACCAGAAGTGTTGTACTGAAGTAGTCTAGTAAAGTTATCGTTCACAGTTTTTTCTGAGGTAATCTTGAGCTAAAAATATTGTTTCTTTATTACATCCTAGTTCATCTCGCTCCTGTTATGAGTTTAGATGATCTTTAAGGATATAACTAAATCGGCAATTTACTTTAAGCGATCGATTACCAGACAGACTAATTTTTTAGGCAAATTAGAGTAAAAAATAAAAGTATTGGGTTAAATTATGGCTGAATCTACCAAAATATTAGTCAGGGAAGCTCTTGTTCGAGAAGATAGTCTTATAGCCCAACATTTTTATCAATTATGGTTGGATAATGGAGTTACTGCCGAACAAATTTGTACTGACTGGCTGGAAATTACTCTGCAATTTATCGATCGCGCTCGTCAAGAACTAGCTTACCAGGCATTTGTAGCAGAAAGAGATGGTGAGATATTTGGTTCTGCTGGTGGTCAATTATTTGCTGGTTTGTACCCTCAACCTTTTGTTTCTGAGTATCGTAAGTATGGCTATGTCTGGAATGTCTATGTAGAATCATCCTATCGTCGTCAAGGAATTGGCGATCGACTAACCAAAAGAACTATTGATTATTTAAAATCTCTTGGTTGCACGCGGATTCTTCTTGATGCTTCACCCTTTGGCAAGCCACTTTACGAAAGTATGGGATTTTATGCTGGTAATGAGATGCGCTTAGACTTACTCTAAGCTTGAGACATAAACTTAATTTGCGGTATCAAGGGGTCTTCTACTAAACCAATACCCTCATAACCCCAACGTTGCAATAAACCTTTTAGTTGAGGAGGAGAAATAGACTCTACCGTCAGGCGATCGCGCAAATCTCGACCGTGGGTATTAATATAACTAAGTGCTTCATGATCTTCTTTAAATAACAGCAAATAGTTAGCTTCTTTTTCTCTTTCTTCCTGTTGTAGACGAGCTACTAAATATTTTCCATCTACTTTCGATCGAATTAGATAATTAACTTGGGAGAGCATTTTATAATTAGTATCAACATTTTCATAACGTGAATTCGATGAGTACAAAATTCAAGCAAGCCCTACTTATTTCAAATCTTCTAACTTGATGCGAGGGTCGACAGCTTTTAATAATAAATCTGCTAGTAAGTTACCAATAATTAACATGGTTGCACCCATCATCAAACTTGCCATAACTAAATAAAGGTCTTGGGCTTGGACTGCTTGTAAAATCAAACGTCCTAAACCCGGCCAATTAAAGAAAAATTCGGCAATAAATGCACCATTAAGCAAGCTAGCAAATTCAAATCCGAGTAAAGTAATTAGAGGATTTATCGCATTACGTAAAGCATGGACGTAGAGGACTTTATTTTCTGGCAAGCCTTTGGCACGGGCAGTTTGAATATAATCTTGGCGCAATACGTCTAGTAACTGTCCTCTAGTGAGACGTTGCAAGCCAGCAAAACTAGTAATACTTAAAGCCAAAGTCGGTAAAATCATATGCCAACCAATATCGAGTATTTTACCTAAGGTAGATAATTCTTCGTGATTAATACTAGTCATCCCGCCAATAGGAAATAAGGGGGAAGTATATTGAGCAAAAATTAATAGTAGCAGTGCGGTGATAAAACTGGGAAAACCTTGACCTAAATAACTAATTACTCGCAAAAATTTATCAACGAGGGTATTTTGTTTAACTGCACTCACAATTCCTAAAGGAATCGCGATCGCCCAAGTGATAATAATAGAAGCAACAGCAAGTAGTAAAGTTGCAGGTATTCTTTCTAGTAATAGTGAAGATACAGGACGAAAATAAACAAAACTCGTCCCAAAATCAAAACGAGTAATCACCCGCCATAACCAACGCCCATACTGTACCAAAGGAGGCTTATCTAAACCAAACTGCTGCTGTAGTTCGGCTATTCTTTCAGGAGATATTTGGGGGTTATTTTTTAATGTATCGAGATAATCTCCAGGAGCAAGCTGGATAATGGCAAAACTGAGGGCAGAAGCTAGAAACAGAGTTAATAGTGCCTGTAATAGTCTTTTAACGATATATAGTGTGGTTTCGTTGAGCAACAAGTCAGACAATCTATTGATGCGAGAATTTAGGTCAATAGAAGGACTATTACTAGAAGTCATAGGCGCAAAAAATTTAGTAGAGAGTATTACTTAGGCAAAGTATGCAGCAATCCAAAACAAACTGTCCACTAAAATTGTACTCAATACTGCTCCGGCAAAAGCCCACCAATAAAGTTGTCTTTTTTGTAGCGACCAAAAACTAACTGCTAACAACAGATTGACTAAAACAATTGCCCAACTAATACCCCAAAGAGTTTGCATTCGATCTAGTGCAGAATGAAAGATAGGAGATGCTATAGCTGGTTCAACATTCATTAACTTACGCCAATAGGGTATCAGTCCTGTCAGGTAGAAATACAAATCGGTAATTGCCGTACCTAGTAACGAACCTAGATAAAAGTAATTGCCAACTAATCCCCAACTTCGCCAAATACACCACAAAGCAAAGGGTAAACCAATTGCTTCTACAGGGATATGAATTAGGGGTTCCCAACGCAACCAACCCCAGTAAATTGAACCTGCTAACCAACTCCAACTAAAGCCTAATAGTATATCTCCCCACCAATGAGTTTGAGGACGTTTGTACAGCAACCAGCCAATGACTATCCAGAATACTGTTAGTCCTAAACTCAACCAGGGAAATAACCTGACTATTGGGGCTTGAAAAAAGACTGGTACGGAAACTAAAAAAGAGGCTGCAAAAAAAACTCGTTTAGTTTGAGGCTTCTGAGTTTGCCAAGATGACAAATCGAGGATGGAGTTTTTAGCCTGGGGAGAACAATTAGATGTAGAAGAAGAGGTCACAAGTTAATATAGGTAAGTTTTAGCAGGTAATTATTAATTTTCTTTACGTATCTTTACATAGACTAAGATATCACATTTTTTAAATCTGCGGAGATTATTTTGTCAAAAAAAATCCTCTTAGATCGGCAAGATCGAGAAAAAGTAAAGAGAAAAAGATAAACGATTTGCTTTTTACTAGGTTGTCACAAATTTAATTGGTAATTCTTGAATTATGTCTTTTTTTCAATTGTGTTGACTACCATAAAATGGTTTACTGTCATAATTCAGTTTTAGTTCAAGGAAATAAACACTATTTAGAGTAATAAGACATATTTACTCACATAGGTTTTATTTATAAAATCTTTAGATTCGATCGGATCCTTATCAAAATTCAGGTTTTTGCTACTTGTCACCAAGATTTATCGAACGGCAAGAGATTTATTCACCCAAATAAGCTTCTAATACCTGGGGATTACTTTGAATTTCCTCTGGTGTACCATTAGCCAGATTAGTTCCTTCTGCCAGTACCCACACATGATGACAGAGAGACATAATGACATCCATGTTGTGTTCGATAATAAGAAAAGAGATTCCTTGTCTATTCCATTCCAGAATATGTTCGCAAATTCGCTCGATCAAAGTAGGGTTAACACCAGCAGCAGGTTCATCGAGTAGAATTAATTTAGGGTTACTCATTAGCGTTCTTGCTATCTCTAGCAACTTTCTCTGTCCTCCAGATAATGCCCCTGCGTAATCATAAGCTTTTTCTGCCAATCCTACAGACTCTAAGATTTCCATTGCCTGTTGTTTATTCTCTCGTTCTTCCTGTCTTAGTTTTTTTGGTTGCAACCAAACTTGAAAAAAGTTTTCACCTGTTTGTCTTGGTTTTGCCAATAGCATATTTTCTAGTACTGATAGTCGGGAAAGAACTCTTGCTACCTGAAAAGTACGGATAAATCCTAGTTGGGCAATTTCATGGGGTTGAAGATGATGAATTGCTTGACCGGCAAATATTACTTCTCCTCGATCGGGACGAATAAAATTAGAGAGTAGATTGAATAAAGTCGTTTTTCCTGCCCCATTAGGCCCAATTAAACCAGTGATACTACCTTGATTAACAGTAAGATGGGCATTATTAACAGCTTGGATACCACCAAAACTTTTAGATACTTTGGTTGCCGAGAGTAAGGAGGCTTTTGAGGGTTCTTGAATCATTTAGTTTTGATGAGTTAAGGAATGCGATCGAAAAACCGTCGCCTTTATAGTAGCTTAATTCTTTAAAAGAAACATTGATTGAATATTTTTAGGGTTAATAAAATTCAATTTAATAATTATATGTTCTCGAAAGTAACAAGAACATTTATTAGTTTTATTTGTTCGTTAATTCTCATTAATTATTGATTAATGAGAATTGGTCTTCTTATAGGGGTATGTTAGCGTAAACAATACGATAACATGCTCTTCATTTATTTAATTAGTCTTTTTCTTCAAGCTCAAATCACGGTTTGAGACAATTTCCGTCATATTTCATCTGTGGGGCTGCTGGATGTGGGTTTTAAAAAGCTGATAGCTAATAGCTGTGACAAGGTTAAATATCCAAACTTAGTTTTTCAGTAAGCCCTAACTACTAGCAAATATTCTTCTTCTCAAAGCTTGCATATAGAGAAGTACTGGAAATTGATAATATTCCAGCAATAACCAAATCAAGCAAATCAAATGGGAAAGAAAAGTTAATCCCGTCCAAACGTAGGGCAACAAATATAGACGACTATCAGGTAGAGGAGGAAATAGATAAGCTCCTAAGCCGATAATTGAAGTAGGTAATAGCACAAAAATTAATCCAGCGATTAGATAGCCCCAGCCTAATTCTGCTCCTTCTTTTTGTACTCCTTTCCAGTGCTTGCCATTCCAACGCCAACTCAAAGGAAGCTGACTATCAGCCATTTTAAGAATCTGTTTATCAAAATTGGTAGTGAAAATATGCTGACAGAAGTTACAAGCAAATGTTTCCATCAAAGGCATACTATGAATTTCCCCGTGACGGCAAACTGGGCAAGGATATGCACCTTTATAGTGAAAGCGAGCGCTTAAATTTTTGTCGTTGAGCATAGTTAAGCAGTGAAAATTAAGCTACCAATATTTCAGGGTATTAACTTATTAATAGAATAACTCAAAGATATTTCAGGTCAATTTGATATTAATCTTAATTACTACTCAAGCAGATGTAACTTTTTTTTTGCATTTCTTTACTAATAGTAAACTACTTTAATTCTAATAGGTAAATTTATTCTCGTGTTTCTGTGTCCTCTCTCTCCGCGTCAACATCCTCTTCTACTTTTCTCTCCAGTAAAGAAACGGCTAGAGCAGTCGCTTTTTTAACTCCTTCTTCTGATTCTCGAGCCAATGCGACTTTAATCGGTTCGAGGGCAGTGCCATCGCCGATTTTCATTAAAGCTAAAGCTGCCGATTTGCGAGTTTCCCCTTCTGGATGATTTAGTAACTCGATCAACTTCGGTACTGCTGGTTGATAAGTCAAATTACCTAAAACTGCTGCTGCTTCGCTGCGGACATTAGTAGCAGGATCTTTGAGAGATTGGACAATTAAATCAAAGGCTTTTTCTTCTTCTTCTTGCTCGGCAATTTTAGCGACTGCTCCTACTATAGCAGCCCGTACTTCTGGTGATTCGGAATCAATAGCTTGATATAAATGTTTTTTTCCTTCTGTACCAATAAATGCTAATGCCCAAGCTACATGACCTTTGGTTGTTTCTGGACTTTCCGCAGATTCTAAAATTTTTAGTAAAGGTAAAACCGCTGCCTCTCCCGTTCTAGCCAATGCACCAATAGCCGAACCTTGAACTACTGTATCTTCATCATTTAAGAGGGCGTGGATCAAATTGGGAACTGTACTAGGATCGCCGATTAAGGTCAGAGTTTTGGCAGCAGCACGACGTACGACTACATTATCATGGTTCGCCATTGCTTCTAATAAGAAAGGAACGGCTGGTTTGCCTACTTCACCAAGGGCTTCAGCAAAACCCAATCTCACCATACCTCTTGTATCTCCCATACACTCAACCATTTGTTTAATAAGTTCATGGTTGTGGATATCAAAAGTTTGTTGTGCTATTTGCTCGTTAACCCTGGCTAGTAGTACATCAGTTTCTTCATGAGATATCATTGCAAATAATCTTAACCTTTACTATATATGACTTTCAACTATCATACTAAGTAACTGGTTATTATTTTCCTTACGGTAGTCCCTACAGAGCAGTGGAGGTCATTGCAAGCCATTACAATTAATATGCAATTGTTGGCTGAAACTGAGTAAATTCGTTACACCAGCTTGCACTTTAAAGAGTCTTAAAAGCTCTGAAACCATTGCTTTTTCATACCTCCACTATTTTGCAGGGACTACCCGGCGGAGATATCGCCAATTGTAAACCATCGAACGACGGGTAATAGGATAGTATAGCTGTAACTTAGACGTATCCTCATTTTCCACAGGGGTAAAGGGTGCTCTAACTGGTAGCGATAGAGAACCCTTTACCTGTCAAGGCATTAAGACCACGCAGCAGGAAACGGCGGAAACCCATTACCTCTTTAAAAATCTAATTAAGTAGTATATTATAAGTCATTACTTAAATCAGCAACACCTATTAATTAGTTTCAGTCAAAATAGCCTTTTGTTCTCTCAGCTTTTCGAGGGTAGTGTCAATTTTGGCTAGTTGAGGTTCTAATTGTGCTAGGGCAGTTTTTTGGGGAAGTTTAGCTTTTTTCGCTGCTGCCATAGTTTCAGTCAGCAAGCGTTCGCGATATTGCTCAAATTCGGTAATTACTTCGGCTAATTCTGCCGCCGTTGCTGGCTTATTATTAGATTCTGAGGCTTCAATCATATTTGTTATTTTTTAAAGGCTTACAGTCAATTATCTATTTTAAGTGTTTAAGTTCAATTCTCTCATAAATCAGTCGATCGAGTATTAGGTAGAATGACATACATATAAAACCCATCACCAGGTCGGCGGTTCTTAGGTGGTAGGTCGATCCTCTAAAATCTAAAACCTAATACCATTATGAATAAACACGATTTGATCGAACAATTATCTTTAGTAGAACATATTGAAGGGGGATATTTTTCAGAAACCCATCGCTCGCAACACATCATATCAAGCGATCGCGAAGGCAACGAAAGAAATATTTTTACTTCTATATATTATTTGCTTACCATAGATTTTCTCTACGCTCTAGTTTTTGGGAGCATCTTACTTTTTGACTAAGCAGAAATATTTAAGTCAATATCGCCATTTAAATAAGCACATCGAAGTTTTAACATTTGAGGTACATTGTCTTGATTCTAATGTGCGTCAATAATCTTAACTCACCCTTGGCTCATTTAAAGATTGATAAAAGCTATAAGAGAAGTCCCATCGCTTTTGCTACCTTGCTAGCTTGAGACTTCCCGCTTACATAGTTAAATTTTTGATTAGCCTACTTTAGCTAAAACATCTCGAGCATGGGTACTAGTATTAACATTGGCATCAACATAAGTAATTTTGCCTTCTCCGTCGATAATGTAGGTGACACGCTTGGCATAACCTCCACCATCCACATCATAAGCTTTAGTAATTGTGCCATCGCTATCAACAAGTAAGGTAAAAGGTAAACCGTACTTTTCTTTGAATTTTTTATGAGACTCTCGATCGTCCATACTAACACCTAAGACAACCATATCTTTATTACTGTATTCCTCGTAGTTGTCGCGGAAACTTTGTGCTTGTTTTGTACACCCAGGAGTATCATCTTTGGGATAGAAATATAAAACGACGAGTTTACCTTTAAAGTCAGATAAAGAAACAGTATTGCCTTCATCGTCTACGGTGGTAAAGGATGGTGCTGTTGTACCAACTTCTAAAGCCATAGATGTTATTTTTCCTATTTAAATTAAAGGGTTTTCAATTTTAAACTTTAACGTAATCGAGAAAGATTAACTATTAACTGTTATTTCAAATCTGATTTACCTATAGCAAATAGAGTAATTTTTCGTAGAAATTATACTTAACTAGTGGGGAAAACTAAGTTAGTAGTCATAAGTGTTAATATATGGTTGCTACTCCCCAAAGTTTGCAAGAGTTTGTTGATTTCCGTATGCGATACATTACGGGAGAGGAAAGGAAACAAGCACAAATATTTCTCGATCGATTCTTTCAGGCTTTTGGACATCAAGGAGTATTACAAGCGGGGGCAGAATACGAAGTAGCGATCGAAAAGGGTAGCAGGAAGGGAAAAACTGGTTTTGCCGATTTGGTTTGGAAACCCCGTGTTTTGATTGAAATGAAGAAAGAAGGGGAGAAGTTAGGTAAACATTACCGTTAGGCTTTTGATTACTGGACTAGAATTGTTCCTAAGCTGAGCGAACGGTGAGTAACCAGGTAGAAGTTACGGAAAATGCAGCCCGCAAAATGGGGGAGTCATGCGAAATATTGAAACAACGAGGAGAAAAAGTTATCGGTGCAGAAACTCCTGTTATATAATATTTCGATAAATAGTCGATCGCTTCTACTTATTAATATAATCTCTTGCTAATTTTTGCGCGACCAAAGCATTAAGAGAAATTCCTGCTTTTGCTGCTTCTAATGCCAACTCGCGATGAATTCTTCTATCAATTCTGACATTAAATTGCCCACTATATTCTCTACGAGAAGGTGCGATCGCAATCTCTTCTCCATCTTCGCGATAGCATTCTTTCATTCCTTCCCAAGCAAGGTATAACTCATCTAAAGCAGATTCTGGAGTATCGGCAAAAGCAGAGACGTTAGGTAACTCAACAAGATGCGCTAACCATTCTTTATCTTCATCAAGATAGATATTAATAGTGAAACCATCCCAGTCATATTCTAGGGGTCTTTTAGTTTTCTCGGTCATATTGTTCTAAAAATTGCTTTACTTGAACGCAAGCCCTGTACCCCTACTCACTACTTGCTACCGAAGAATACCGAGACCGATCGGACTTATTCAAGCGATCGCTCACCCGTCTGAGTACTCCATTAATAAAACGATGTCCTTCTTCGTCAGAGTAGCGTTTGGCTAATTCTACAGCTTCGTTAATGGCTACTTTCAGGGGGATTTCTAAAAATAAAATTTCTGCTACGGCAATAGTGAGAATATTTCTATCTATCTGGGGTAGACGACTTATCTGCCATGCCACCATAGATTCTTCAATTTTTTGTTCGATTTCTTGACGTTGGCGGTTAACAGCCCCAATAATTTCTAAGGCATATTCTCTGACTTCGTAGCTATTAGCTATCTGGACAAATTCTGGTAGTTCTACTGCCACTCCTAAACGATTAATGGCGGTTTGTGTCAATTCTAACGCATCTTGTACCATAGCTTTGGCACTATTGAGGTTGTTGGCGCGGGTTTCTGTACCTAATAGGCGATCGCTTCCTCTTTTTACTTCTGCTGCTGCCGTTTCTAAAGTATCTTGTATTTCTGTGGTTAAAGTTCTAATTGCTGCGAGTACTAAACTATCTAAATCTTGCTCTTCTAATTTATCCGAACTGGTTTTGATCTGGCTAAGACTTAATAGAGCTAATTCGCGGGCAATACTGCGTGGTTGTTTACGGGGTGGCATATTAGGGAGTGGGGAGAGATAGAGGATAGGTAAGAAATTTTGGCTTAATTTTCTTTTTCCAAAGGTATGGCTGTAGATTTAGTTTCTCCTATAGGAGTTTCTACAGGTATTGTGTTATGAGATTTTTTTGATACAGGAAGAGGAATACTAGCAGAGTTTTCGGGACTGACAATGCCTCCAGAAATCAAGATTTTAAAAGCATCTTCAATAGAAATGGGTAAATCAATTACTTCGGCTTCGGGTACGAGCGCGTACCAACCAGAAGTAGGGTTAGGTGTAGTGGGAATAAAAATACTTAACATTTGTTGAGAAAGATGGGATTGTAAATGATTACTCGCTTTTCCTGTGACAAATCCTAAAGTCCAAATCCCCCGGCGGGGATATTCCAACAGCACTACACGGCGAAACTTGGTTTTAGAGTCTCTTAAGAGAGTTTCTAATATTTGTTTGAGGGTTTTGTAAACTGAACCAGCTAGGGGAATTGCCTGTAGCAACTGCTCGCCAAAGTCGAGTAGCCATCTTCCCACAATATTTCGTGCCATTAAACCGATAATCAAAATAGATAAAAGAGGCACGGCTAACCCAACCAAAAAATTAAGAAGATTGGTTAAAAGCGGGTCAAGACCATCAAAGGGATTGAGCTGTTTGGGAATGCGAGTGAGAAAGTCAATTACCCACCTGGCAATAGTGATAGATAGCCAAATAGTAGTAGCTAGAGGAATAACTACTAACAGACCAGCGATAAGGTCGTTTTTTAAATCCTGCTTAAAGCGTTGAAACACAGAACGCAGACTCTCCATTGTAAATGAATCTAAAATTAAATATTCTGCTCGATACTTACTATAGTGTTTAATATCGCCAACCAATATGTCATGTCTTTGATACAAAAATCTCTATCTCGATCGATAGAGTTATATTTTAGTTGTTCAAAGCAGTTATTCAATTTTGCTCATAGAGTAACGTTATGTGTCATATTTTACCTTGTAAGGGTTGGTCTTGGTTAATAAAAGTATATAAATTGAGTTCGGAGTTCGGAATTAGTAGTTTTTAATTATTAAAGTTATTAGCTATTAGACTCTTGAAAGCTAACAGCTAATAGCAAGAAAGCTCCAATCTTTTCAAAATGTAGGTTTTTACCTTGGATACTACCGAACGGCAGCTTTTTTGTTACTGACAGGAGGTTTACCCATTTTTTTGAGACCGAGCCAACCAATGGCAATATACCCAACTGCCAGCATTAAACTACTCAAACCAGTCCGAATTCCTTGCTTTAAAGCTTCTGTTTTTGCCCGATTTTCTCTTTCTAATTTTTGATCTCTGAGTTGAGTTTGTAGTTCAGTTAGTCTTGCTTCTAAAGCTTCTGGATTTTTAGCTAATTCGCGGAAATTTTGGAGTTGTTGTTTGGTTTGAGTCAAATTTTGTAGTTGTTCTGCCTTGAGTGTTTGTCCTTGAACTTGACCACTATTAATTGCTGCATCTATTTCTTCGATCCGAGTATCTAGTTGTTGTAGGCGTTGGGGGTCTTGAGAAAGAGTATTGAGTTGGTCAAATTGAGTTTTGATACGGTTTTCTGCTTCTCCTGCACCCTGGTTGATTTGGCTAATAGCAGTAGATTGAGCTTCTCGCAAATTATTAAGATGAAGCGGTACTAAAAGCAAAAAAATCAATCCCATAAAACTAGCAAGAATAAATACTGGTAGTCTCAGATCGAAAGAAGGTTTTTTATTACCAACACTCACTTCAATCCAATAACCAACTAACAAAAAAGCGATGCCCACCATGGGAACAATCCCCCGATCGACAATTTGACCGGTAAAATTAATTTGCCACTCTGCATTAAGAGGTTGAAAAGGGATTGCTAGAGTAAAGTAGTCTAAAAGAGAAGAAAGTATTAAGATTACACCAATTAACTTGAGAGCTAAACAAGTAAAGGGAGATATTGTCGAAGTATTCATTATTTTTCCTTAGATTTTATGTATTTATATTCGGGAAATATTCTAAAACACAAATTAAAAATAGCAATCTAGTTTGATTAGTTTTCCGATCAGTTTAACTTGCTCTTGTTAACTCGTCTAATAGTGAAGGCGGAATAGGTTCGACTAAGATTTACTCGGGAGTTTATTTGTTCCGTTCATTTTCGGGCGGAGTAACGCTGACAAATATATGCTTAAGTTTTATCTCGATCGGAGTTTTTTGCTTTTAGAATCTACAAAATGGTATCTTTATTAACCCGACAATGAAAAAATTTGTTGAAATTCTCCCAGATAAGTCAGCTTTAGTCCAGCGGTCTCTCGAATTAGTGTTAACAAAAATCAACACGGCGCTCGCCACACGAGGAAAATGTACCATTGCTCTTGCGGGGGGAAGCACTCCTAAGCCTATATACGAAGCCTTAGCCGATCGATCTTTACCCTGGCAACAAATTCAAGTGTTTTGGGGCGATGAGCGATATGTAGCTGCGGAGCATGCCGACAGTAATCAAAAAATGGCTCGTCAAGCTTGGTTAGACAAAGTCGATATCCCCGCAGCTAACGTTCATCCCATGCCAACAGGAGCAAAAAATCCCCAACTAGATGCCCAAAACTACGAACAAGAAATACGTCAATATTTTCAAATTTCCGAAAGTGATTTTCCCATTTTCGATGTCATTTTGTTAGGTATGGGAGATGATGGACATACAGCTTCTCTATTTCCCCATACAGAAGCATTAAAAGTCCAAGACAGTTTGGTAACGGTGGGCAACAAAGACGGACAACCCCGTCTTACTTTTACTGCTCCTCTCATTAATCATGCTCGTTGCGTTATCTTTTTAGTCGCTGGAGAAAACAAACGTCCTGCTCTCAAACAAGTTTTTGCAACTCAAGCAGATGCCGAAACTTATCCAGCCCGTCTAATTCAACCCCAGAATGAACTTTGGTGGCTATTAGATTCTTCTGCTGGTGTAGAAATTAAAGAGCAAATGGCAAGTTAACTTTAAACGAAAAAAATCTAAACAACTGTCTTGAGTTTTCATTCCTAAGAAGCTAAACCGATAACAAAAATATGTTTACTTATAAATACTATGATTATCTGTCCAAATTGCAATCATCATAATCCAGATGGTTCTACACAATGCGAAAATTGCTATACCCCTTTACCCCAAACAACGACTTGCCCTAATTGTGGTGCGTCGGTACAAACTGATGCTACTTTTTGCGGTCAGTGCGGTTTTAATTTGCAGGTAGAAACGATCGAGCCTGGAATAGATATGTCTGAAAACTTAGAAGCATATCCAGAACTTACTGACACGGAGGATACAGAGTCATTACCATCTGTCCCAACTGAAACCATGTCTTCTCCTTTTCAAAGTCCCTGGGATGAAGAAAATTCCCCGGTTACACCCTTGGAAACTCAATCCTTGGAAACAATTTCTTGGCAAGAAGAAGCAATAGAGGAAAAAGAGCCAGAACAAGCTCAATTTGAGGTTCACAATCCTTGGGAAGTTGAAGAATCAGCCAAAGAAGAAATAGAAGAATTACCAGAGATATCTGAAGCAGAAGATTTATTAAATCTGGCTAATTCCATTGACGGTGAAACTTCCGCCTCCTCAGGTCAAACTGAATCAGCAGAAGAACTATTTTCCTCTGCGCCATCTTTCCCACAAGAGCAAGAAGATGTAGCTCAACAAGAAGAAGTAGAAATAGAATTACCATTATCCGTTTCTTCAACAGAACCCAAGAGAGTCATGTCTGAACCACCAACAGAGAATTTCGGTAGTTTTGGCTTGAGTGCAGCTACTCAATTACAATTACAAAATGCCAAACTTTTACACGTTCAGACCAATACGCTCTTAGATATTCCACCTGGGTTAGCAGTAGTTCATATCGGTAAACCCAATAGCCAAATTCCTCCAGATATCGATGTTTCTGGTTTTGCCAACTCAGATATTGTCTCTCGCATTCATGCTGATATTCGAGTAGAAGGAGATGCTTACTTTATTGAAGATGTAGGTAGTTCTAATGGGACTTACATCAATCATAGTCCTCTGCTGGTAGGTAATCGCCATCGGCTACGTCCAGGCGATCGAATTTCCTTAGGAAAAGGGGATTTAGTTACTTTTATTTTTCAATTATCCGAACAATAAATAAAAGTAGATGAATAAATTTAACTAGTACGACTAGTAAATAATTGGCGATTGCTCTAACGCAAAGCTAGATCGGATTGTAGAGTTAAATCTAAATCTCTTTCGGGGTCGATCGAGATTAACTCTACTTCTTTCCCTCCTAGTAAAAGTCCCCCTAAAGCACCTATTCCCGCACCACCAAGAACTTCTTCAATGTTGATATCGCCAAAGAGATCGCCTAAAACTACCGCAGCAGCACCACCAATAGCAGCACCTGTTAAAATGTCTCCCGTATCTGCCCCTCTTTTAACGGTTTCAGTACGGGTAATGATTTTAGAATCAGCATTAATATACTGGGATGTACCATCGGGAAAAATTAATTCTTCGGCAACAAAGCGAGAACCTTCTCCTGCTGGTTCAATTTGTCCAGAAATTTCAGCACCATAGGGAATGAGAGTATTGCGATAACGGTCTCTAATATTGGCTGCTACGGTTAGAGTAATAGGTGCGGTTTCTGTTTTAGTTACCAAAATTTTCTCTTTTTCAAATTCCACAGGAATTTGTGTACCCTCAGGAATAACTGAATAGACACGATTTCGATCGGTTCTACGGGTTCTGTTCTCAGAAGGGAAAAGTTGAGCAGAAACAGGAGCTAAGTTAACCATAGGGATAATACCACTAGCACCGATCGTTAGAACGGTAATTAAGGAAGTAGCTGGTTTAAAGTATTTAGAAAGAAACATAGATTATTTTTGATGTATTGTTCATGAGCAAAGACGGAGAAAAATTGAGCTTAGTTCCATTGCAGCGATCGGTTATTAGTTATCAGTGGTAAGTGCTTACTGTTATCAAATTACTTAATTACTAGCGATGTTAAAACACAAACTACCGCCTCAACAGGAAGAGAACAGGCAAGATAAAAAGATTGGATTATGGCTGAGTTCGGGACTGATATTAATAGCTATGGCTGGTATTGGTATAGTTAAATTTACTCCTCAAGGGCAAGAATTAAGTCAAAAAGGTATTCTTAGTTATTTCTTTACTCACCAACCAAAAAAACCCACATCTTCAGCTATTTTACCCCTAGTATCGCGATCGCCTTCGCAAAGAGTAACCCAACTACAAGAGATAATTACTGCTCAAAAAAATTCAACGGATAGTTATCGCGCCCGTTATCTTTTGGCTGTGGATTTATTGAGGCAAAATAAGGGAGAAGCTGCTTTGGAGTATTTACGCAGGTTAGATAAAAAATATCCTTTACTCGCTCCTCATATTCTGCTAAAAACTGCTCGAGCTTATCAACAAAGCGATCGACAAATTGAAGCCCAAAAAGTTGCCAAAAATTTAATTAAGCAATATCCTGACTCTCCCCTAGTGGTTGATGCTTCTTTCCTGTTAGCTCAATCTCAAGGCAGAAACCTCCCCCAGTTATCGACAAAATTTCCTCACCATCCCCTCAATCAAAAACTGGCACGAAAACTTTTACTTACTCAACCCGATCATTTTGAATTATTGTTGTGGTTGGCTAAATACAGTCGAGATGGCGACCTCAATCCGATTAGAGACCGTTTGGTACTAGAATATCCCTCTCAATTAACTACCGAAGATTGGGAAGCGATCGCCTCTGGTTATTGGCGAGAAGGGGAACATCGTAAAGCTGCTGATGCCTATCGTTTTGCCCGTCTGACTCCCCGTAATCTCTATCGAACTGCGAGAGGATTTCATCTTAATGGTAATATCTCTGATGCGAGAAAATGGTATCAAAAATTAATCGCCGAGTTTCACGATGCTAGAGAAACAGGTTTAGCCCTACAGTATTTGGCTAGTATTTCTGGAGGACAAGAAGCTTTGATCTATCTCGATATGGTTATTGAGAAGTTTAGCGAGCGCGCTCCTTCTGCTCTTCTGGCTAAAGCAGTAATTTATGATGCTCTCAAACAACCAGAATTAGCAACTCAAACCAGAAATAAATTATTACAAGATTATCCTCACTCGGCAGCAACGGTTGACTATCGCTGGAAAATGGCACAAAAACTAGCTAAGGCAGGTAAGACTAACCAAGCTTGGCAATGGATAGAACCAGTTTTAGAGAATAATCTCAATTTAGATATTTTACCTAAAGCAACTTTTTGGGCAGGGAAGTGGGCAACCCAACTAGGCAAGCTAGAAGAAGCTAAGGCTGCTTTTGAAAAAACCATAGCTCATGCTCCTCAATCCTATTATGCTTGGCGTTCTGCTCTAGCTTTGGGTTGGAATGTGGGCAGTTTTACTAATGTAAGTCAGTTAAATTTTAGTTTACAGCTTCCTCCTGCTAATTCTCTTTTACCTGTAGGTTCAGAACTTCTCCAAGAATTATTTCTTTTAGGTCAATATCAAGATGCTTGGACGATATTACAATCAGAAATTATCGCTCCTCAAGAACTAACCGTGCAAGAGCAATTTCTCGAAGGTTTATTATTACTTAGATTAGGAGAACCTTCAGCAGGAATTAAGCAAATTTGGGATTTAGCCCGACGAGAAAGCCCTCAAGAACAACAGGAATGGCAATTGCTCCGAAAAAATTCCGCTTACTGGTATGGACTATTTCCTTTTCCTTACCATCAGGCAATTACCCACAATTCTCGACAGCAGCAAATTAATCCTTTACTGATAGTTTCGGTGATGCGAAAAGAATCTAGTTTTGCTCCAGAAGTTAGTTCTTGGGCTGGCGCAGTTGGTTTGATGCAGATTTTACCGAATACAGCCACCTGGGTTGCCCAACAGATAGATTTGGCAGATTATACTTTAACTAAACCAGAAGATAATATCACCATTGGAACTTGGTATTTGGCTCACAATCACCAAAGATATAATAATAATTCTTTACTGGCGATCGCTAGTTATAATGCAGGGACGGGGAATGTTTCTCGCTGGAAGAAAAGATACAGCTTTAAAGACCCCGATTTATTTGTCGAGCAAATTCCTTTTCCCGAAACCAAAGATTATGTAGAAGGAGTTTTTAGTAATTATTGGAATTATCTACGGCTTTATAATCCAGAAGTTAGAGAGAAAGTTGCTGGTTATGTCGATCGAGGCAACAGCATTGTCAGAAAATAAAGAATTGACATTAAACTAAGATGGATAAGTTCTAAGCATAAATGCTCTTGTCAAGATGATTGGACTAGTCTTAGATCGGCGTGGTTTACCTGTTACTCAAAGTTGTCCAGTTCAAGGAAGTCCTTGTTTAACCTGCTCTCATCTTCGCACCACTATGGAGTTTTTAGATGTGCATAAAAAACGTCTAGAAGAGACAGAAAAGTTAATTGAAAATGCAAGAGCTAATGGTTGGGATAGGCAGATAGAAACTAATCTACCAATAGCAGATAACCTAAAAAAAATAATCCGAGGATTAGAACAGAAAGAAGTTATTTATGGTGACGAAAGTTTTCCCGAACAAAACGGAGGTGAGCAAAAGGGCGATCGCTCTTCGGTGAAGACTAAACAAAAAGGCGATCGCTTTATAAATCGATCGCATTTAGGACTTTTAGGTAGGGCGATCGCTTAGAAAGAGTAAAATCAAAAATAGCGATCGCAATTATTTTGACTTTTCAGACATCCTCTAAAAGTTTAAACTCTGTATTCAAAGCCGATTCCTATGGCTTCAAAGCTCTCCTTCCCGCACTCGCCAATCATGAGGGGATGTTCGCTTAGTTAAAAACTTATTCAGATTATAGCAATGAGCAATATACAAATTGAATCTGACCTCAAAGAAATTCTCAACAAGTTAGATCGAAAGCTAGACAACATTGAAAATAAATTTGAACAAAAGTTAGACAATATCCAGAAGGACGTTACAGATATCAATCTGAGATTAACTAAGGTGGAGACGTTACTTGATGCTCGTTCTGAAGATATCAAAGAAATCAAAGGCTCACAGAAAGCACAAATCTGGACATTGATTGGAGTTCTAGTTACGGCTGTAGGTGGTTTTGTTGTAGCAGTAGGGCGATCGGTATTTTCGTTTAATTAATCCATTGTACGAGTATGGCAAATTATTCTTAATTGCTTTTATAGTCACTATTCTTATCGTAGTTTATGAATGAAAAAGAACAACTTATTCGAGAAATAGAACAAGCTCCCGATTATTTGATAAAAGAAGTATTAGACTTTTTACTATTTATTAAAAGTCGAACAAAATATCTTAAATCAAATAGCGATCGCGATTTAGAAACACAATTACAAGCAATGGCTGAAGATCGCGAGATTCAAACAGAAATATCTGTGAGCGATCGAGAATTTTTAGAAGAAACAAATCTCTTACAGGAAAAATTAGCCCCTGAATCTAATTGGGAAGAAACTCTAGAACGAATTGAAGCACGAAGAAAAGAAATTCATGCGCGTACTGGTGGAAAACCTTTTAAGCCATCCGTAACTGAAATTATCCATCAGATGCGAGAAGAAAGGGACGAACAACTAATGCAAGCTTGTTTTCCTAACGAGCGATCTCGCCCCTCGCAAATGCACCAGGAACAGTAATGCCAGAAATTATTTGTGTTGATGCTAACTTTACAGTGCATCTGCTGTCCGATCCTCCTGATGTAATCTCCTATAGTAATTTATGGAGACAGTGGAAAAGTGCAGGTAATCAAATTATTGCTCCTACAATATACTGCTACGAAGTTACCAATGTTTTTCATCGTCTGAGTTTGGCAGGGCAAATTTCATTAGAAGAAGCAGAACAGTTATTAAAAGAGGCTTTGAATTTAGGCATTATCTTGTATGGCGATCGAGCTTTGCACGAAAGGGCTTTTACCTTGGCAAAAAATCTTAATCTTCGTGCTGCTTATGACGCTCATTACCTAGCTTTAGCAGAAAGGTTTGACGCTAAATTTTATACTTCAGATAAAAGACTATTCAATAGTGTCAAAGATACTATTACCTGGATTCATCTGGTTGCGTAATCTCTTTAGGATGGCACTTAGAATTTTTAGGTAGGGCGATCGATCGCACTTAGGACTTTTAGATAAAGCGATCTCTCTGGCTAGTTGTGTATCCTCTCAGAATGTAGAAAATAATAGAATTGTGGAACCCTAACCCTAATAAATAGTAATCGAGCTTAAAAGCGATCGCTATCTCGTCCAATCTTCTACCTCAGTGAGACCAATACTGACAAAATCTTTAACATTAACTGTAACGACAGTAAATTCATTAACATGGGCGATCGCCGCAATCCGACAATCCTGCGTCCCTATTCTTTTGCTTTTGGCAGGAAGCGATTGATAAATATTTTCTGCTTCTGACGTGTAAGACAAAATTTGAAAGCGATGAAGTGCAGCAAACAAGTCTTCAAAATATTGATAGGCTTTGGTTACAGAAGGTGTTCGTTTCGCTTTTTGTATGGAAGCTAAAGCACCCTGTAATATCTCTTCAACAGTAATGATACTAATAAATATCTGTTCGGGTGGTTGGTTTATAATTCTGGCTGTTAGTTGAGGATAGTAACGTCTTTCGTCCAAAAAATTACTAACAACACTAGTATCTAATAGATACATTAATCTTGCTTGTTCGATTTAGTATCTAGAAGCTTATTGGTTTCTTCTTTATCTATTTTACGAGAACGTTCTATTTCTAACTGGGTTTCTAACCAAAATTTTCCCCCAAACTTACCAGCAATATCTGCTAAAGGGTTGCCGTTCGCTTGCTGAATTTTAGACTTTGGGTCAGAGGTTTTATCTATATTGCCATTGCGCTTGATTCTGTTGTAAATCAACAACTTAGTAATATCTTAGCTTGGATATGTAGGTTACGAGTTTTAGTGATGTACTCCCATCGCCTCTCTGCGAGTAGGCGTGGGTCTTCCCGCTCACGAAGATAAATTATCTAACAGCAGTATTGGTATATAATGCTAACCGCTCACTAATCTTCACTAAATGATTCGATGGGTACGGTGAAATGGAATTGACTACCTTGATTTTTCCCTGCCGAAGTTGCCCAAATTTCCCCCCCCATATTGTTAACAATACGACGACAAATGGCTAATCCTAAGCCAATACCACTAGTACTGCGTCGTAAAAACCTTTCTTCTTGGGAAAAACGCTGAAAAATTGTTTCTAGTTGGGAAGGCTCAATTCCCCTCCCTGTATCGGCAACAATAATTTCTAGCATAGAGGGAAGACGATGTGATATCTCCGATGAGGACAAATCGTCTACTTCTACTTCTAAGTTAGACAGAATAAGAGCATTAATGTTAATAAACCCTTCCGACGGAGTAAATTTACAAGCATTATTGAGCAGTTTAGTAAATACTTCTACTAATCCTTCTGCATCTGCTAACACAGAAGGTAACTGGTGAGGTAACTCTACTCTAATTTCAGGTAAATCATCATCTCGATCGATAGTTCGTATTCTTTGTAGCGCAAGCTCAATGACATACTGTAATTGTACTGGCTCTGGACGGCGGTAAGGATTGCCCGTTTCTAGCTTAGATAGGGTTAAAAAATCCTGAATCAATTGGCGGAGTCTTTCGGCATCGCCTAAAGCAGTATCGAGCATAATTTGAAGCAAATCATCGGGCATACCCGGTTCACTAGCCAGGCTTTCTAAAAAAATGAGAATAGTTGATAGAGGAGTTCTTAGCTCGTGTCCCACGATCGCGATTAAGTTACTCTGGATGCGCTCCATTGCTTCTAACTGGGAGTTAAGCTCGATTAATTCATGGTAGGCACTAGCTTGAGCGAGTGCAACTCCTACTTGGGTAGCGATCGCTTCTACTAGAGTAATATCTCCTTTGTTCCACTGATAAGTTTCTTCTCCACCATAATGTAACTCCAACATCCCCAATAATCTTCCTTGATAGCGGATAGGAACCAGCAGCCAGGCACGAATAGCTGCTTGTTGAATAGTTTTTTGGAGATAGGAATTGTTTTGTAAATAATTATTCTGTTGGACATCATCGATCGCTAAAGGAGCATTTGAGGCTTGGGCTGCCAAAAAGAGAGAGTTTTTAGTTACTAGCCATTTTTGCCCCAATAAAGAAGGCATCCGCGCTCCGACATACTCATATTCGATTTTTACTTCATTATTTTGAGAATTTAACCGATAGAGCAAACAGCGACACTGAGGAAATAGTTTTCCTAACTCTCTGACAGTTATCTGCAAAATTTCTTGCGGATTGAGAGAACTCCTTAAAGCGGAGGTAATGGTATTAATTAATCTTTCTCTTCTTGCGCCGAGGGCAATAACTTTATAAGCTTTGAGCAGTTTATATTGTCCTGCTTGTAAATAGGTAATTAGACGTTGTGCAAAAATACCTAAATCGACTGAATGAGATGTCAGCAAAAAAGATTTGGCTGGTGTTTTAGTAGTTAAAGTATAAAGTTGTTTTGCTTGTTCTATTTTTGCTTCTAGTTCGGGACGATAATTCATAATACGCTCTAGTAGCCAATTAGCAGCAGCTTGACAAATCTGACGGTCGAAACTCCATAACCCTTCAAATCTTGCTCCCTGTTCCATAGGGGTTTCGATTTTATCTTGTACGGATTTTTCATAACCGACTAAACAAGCTGTATAGTGTTCTCCTACTATTACAAGCTGTCTTTCCTTAACTAAATTATCTGACGCTCTTAGGGCGATCGCTTCATAATTTTGGTTGGTTCCTACAGTCCAATCAGATTCTTGTTCTGGTGCTGCTAGAACATACACCTGGTCTGTCCATTGTGCTATTTTTTCATAGCGACGAACATCTCTGCGGAAAAATCGCTCTTGTTGATAGTTGACGATAACTAGAGGTACATCATCTCCAGCTAACACTAAGTCTTCCATGGCACGAGCTAAGGCTACTAAAGAAGACTTAAAATAGATTTGCGAACGTATTTCTGGAAAATCTGCCAATAAATCTTGCAGCAGAGAATTAGAACTGCTCATTGAGCTTTATTATTAATGGGTTAGGGCTGTTAGAGTATTCTTGGTCTACCAACAGCAGTATGTCGATCGATTTTTAATTAAGTCAATCTAATAATTGCGTTCTGTATCTCAATATAAAATAATAAACGCAAAATCAATCTATTATTATTTGCACCATAAAGACAGACTACACGATTTCGTTACCAACCTGGTAATTGCTGGCAATATTTACTTCAAACTACGAGTAGGCTACAGGATTTCAGCTTGGTGTATGAATCTATACCTGACAGTATTCTAACTCTAAGGCAGTAGCATTATTCTCAATCTTGACTCTCTCTAAAACTGCCTTTTTCAAAGAATTAGATTGCACCGTACTCTGAATATTATAGCAAGATTTATTACAAAAAGTTAATTTTTGTTAAATTTAGGCTATTTTTTCTTGACTTATTCCAATGATTGAGAATCAACACGGGGTGCTTCCAATACTCTAAAACTCTTAAAAGAGCCTATCTCAAGCCCATTAATTAGAGACTGATGGGATTATAGAGAACGATATTGTACTGTATGTTTATGCCCAAAAATACATACCTATAAAAATTAAATTGCCATGCTCGCTATTTTACTTTTACTTTCTATATTAACTTTGAGTGTTATATTTGCCGATATCTACAAAAATTGGCGCAAAAGCTTTTTATCGGCAGCAGTAGTTTGGGGATGTTTTTTAACGTTAACAACTGAAATATTAAGTTGGTTAAATTTAGTAAATTTTCCTGGTATTTTACTTGCTTGGATTATTTTTTGCCTCCTTCTATTGAGAATTTATTTTAAGCAGAAAAAACAGGATAAACAGCAAACTATATTTTTACCAAATGTCAAACTAATTATTCATAATCTTTCTGCTTTTTTAGTTGTATTGTTAATAAGTATTATTTTGATTATGGCAATTGTGGGCTTGATTGCTATAGTTGCACCACCTAATACTTGGGATTCCATGACCTATCACATGAGTAGAGTAGTTCATTGGATACAAAACCAAAGTGTTGCTCATTATCCAACTTACAATTTACCACAGTTATTTCATCCACCTTTCGCTGAATTTGCGATTATGCACTTACAGATTTTGAGTGGGAGCGATCGCTTTGCTAATTTGGTACAGTGGTTTAGTTCAATTGGCAGTATTATCGGTGTATCTTTAATTGCTCAAGAATTAAATGCTAATGTACGGGGACAAGTTTTTGCAGCAGTATTTTGTGCCACCATTCCTATGGGAATTCTTCAGGCTTCTAGTACTCAAAATGATTATGTTGTCGGCTTTTGGTTAGTTTGTTTAGCTTATTTTGTTTTGTTGTCAATTAAAAATAAAAATCAGCCAAGCCTTTATTTTTTTGTTGGGGCTAGTTTAGGATTAGCATTATTGACTAAATCATCTGGTTATCTTTATGCTTTTCCTTTTATGGTATGGTTTGGTTTGGTAAAAATTTGGCAGTCACACTGGCAATGGCGAGGTTGGAAAGTAATTGGCTTAACTACAGGAGTTGCCCTACTGTTAAATATTAATCATTATTGGCGCAATTTTAGTTTATTTGACTCAATCATTGGTGCACCAGATAACTTTTCAGCAGCGTACAAAATTGAAGTTTTTAGTGTACCTACATTTATTTCTAATGTACTAAGAAACCTGGCTTTACATCTAGATATAGTCAGAAATTTAGGTTTACAAAAAGTAATTACTCCCATTACAGGAATAGCCAATAAATTAATATTGATATTTCATGACTTAATAGGAGTCGATATGTACGATCCACGCATCACCGCAGGTTCTTATAGAGGTGTATCTGGATTATCATTCGATGAAAATACAGCAGGAAACCCGCTTCATTTTTTTCTAATTTTGATATTAATTAGTTATTTTATTTTGCAAAAAAAATTACGCAATAATAAATTTCTCCTAGTTTATCTCTTAGCGAGTATTAGTGGTTTTTTACTCCTTTGTCTGTTACTAAAAATTCAAATTTATCAGCCTCGCCATCATTTATCAGCTTTTCTTTTATTAGCTGCTTTTGTTGGTACAGTTTTAGCTCAAGTCCCCTTACAAAAATTAGTTAATGGTGTAGCTATTTTATTAATTATCACTTCTTTTCCTTGGGTGTTCCAGAATAAATTTCGACCGATCGCAGCAGAAGCTAATATTTTTAATATGAGCCGAAGCGAACAGTACTTTATTAATCGACCTCAAATACAAGAACCATATACCAAGGCAGTTAATCAAATATTATCTAGTCAATGTACTAACGTGGGCTTATCTTTAGGAACAGGAGCAACCGTTGGTAACGAATATTGGGAATATCCTTTGTGGGTGTTATTTCAGCAAAGCAAACAACCAATTCGTATCGAAAATATTCCGCCAGAAAACGTTTCGGCGCTCAAAGGTCAAAACCCGCCCTACAGTAATTTTACTCCCTGCGCTATTCTTGCTGTGAGAAACCGTGGAGATAAACCTATCAATCAATTGGTAGTTAATAATAATACCTATGTGAAAAAATGGTCAGAGTCACTTACATCAGAGTCACTTACAAGTGTATGGATGCCAGAAGAGAAATAACTTTTTCCTAAAATATTTTCATATTTAAACTAATGCTTAATCGACGCAAATTTATTAAACACGGCTACCTCTACAACTTTGTTGCTGGCTGCACAGAGTTGTCTCAATACAGAAAATAATTCTTCTCCAGAAAAACCTAATATTCTCTGGTTGACGGTAGAAGACAGTAGCTATTACGAATTTGGTTGTTATGGCAACCAGTCAGTTAAAACTCCTAATATTGATAGTTTGGCAGAAAAAGGTATTCAGTTTTTAAATGCTTGGTCTACTGCGCCACAATGCTCCCCGGCAAGGGCGAGTATTATTAGTGGTTCTTATGCCACATCTTATGGAACAGATTACCATCGTCAGAAGTATTCTGTACCGCCAAAACTTTATCTCTTTACTAAATTTCTTCAGCGAGCAGGATATTTTTGTACTAATAACCATAAGGAGTCGCGTGGTAATAAGTTTCCCATTTGTGAATATTGATTGAGAAGTATAACTTTTGCTGGTCAAGCAATCGATTTATTCAATCCTTGTTCAAATTAATCTGAAATAGGTAAGTTATTTTTGCGCGACTCCTAAGACGGATTACAATTCTAAGTCATCAGAATGTAAGGTCTGGGATGAATGTTCTGCTACTGCAACCTATAATAGCTCTCGTCGCCAACGCGATCGCCCATTTTTTTCGGTTTTTAACTTTACCGCGACCCATATGAATCGGGTAAGGTCGTTTCATCTGCAAGGAAGACGAGACTTTGAGCGAGAGGGATTAAATCCATCTAAGCTAGAATTACCTTCATACTTACCAGATTTACCAGAAATCCGTTCTGATTATGCTTTTCATTTAGAAGGAATTCAAGAAGTCGATCGCTGGGTAGGTTTATTTTTAGAAGATTTAACCAAACAAAACCTAGAAGACAATACCATTATTTTCTTTTTCGCCGACCATGGTGGTGTTTTACCTAGAGGAAAAGGATTTGTTTATGAAACAGGATTGCGAGTACCCCTGATAGTTTATCTTCCTCCGAGATGGCAACATTTGTCTGGTATTGAACCAGGAACAAAAAGTAAACAGCTAATTAATTTTGTCGATCTTGCGCCGACAATTCTTAGTGTGGCAAATGTTCGACCTCTTGATTCGATGCAAGGTAAAGCATTTTTGGGTAATTATCAATCCATCCCACAGAAGATACAATTTGGCTTTCGTACCAATCAACAACACCATTACGACCCCTCACGTGCTGCTACTGACGGTCAATTTAAATACATCCGCAACTATATTCCTTACAAACCTTTGGGATTGAGGAACTTTTATCAATGGGGAGTTCCTTCTTATACAGCTTGGGATAAGTATATTCTAGAAAATCGAGATAAAAACGCTATCTGGCGACAGCCTTATTTAACCAAGCCCACAGAAATGCTGTTCGACTTGAACGAAGACCCTTTCGAGCTTAAAAATTTAGCTGACAATGAAACTTATAAAGACATCTTAAGTAAATTTCGTTCCGCTATCTCTCAGCACGTCAGAGAAATTAAAGACCTGGGTTTCATCATTATTAGTGCTAGAGAAAAGAGTCAACCCTTATATACTTGGGTTAGAGAAAACCAGTATCCTCATAACGAATTAATTACAGCAGCAGAAATTGCCAGTACAGATAATCCCCAAAACTTGGATAAATTGCTCGAGTACCTACAGAGCGATCGCCCGGAATTTCGTTTCTGGGGAGCATCGGGACTTGCCCATCTAGGAAATCGTCAAATTATCAGTGATTGTCCTCCCGCGTTGTTAAATGCCATGGAAGATACTAATCCTGAAGTGGCTGCTACTGCTGCGGAAGCAGTTTGTTATTTGGGACGTAGCGATCTAGGCTTACCAGTCTTGATGACTCAATTGGAACAAAAAATGATCCCTGCTTATTCCTCTTTAGAAACTATTTCTTTGAGCGAAAAATATAGTCAACAACTATATTCTTATCTTACTCAACTAGAGGAGTTGGCTAAACTACCCAGTGATGGAACATTAATCGATCGCAGTTTGGTTATTCGTTCTATTTTAGTAAATCTAGGTAAATTACCTATTTCTCAGCTTTATGCTGAAGATTATACCCAGAAAAAAGGCTTAAAAATCAACCAAAAACACCTCGAATTAGAGCCCAGACCCATTTAACAGTAACCAGTCACCAGTTAACAGTTATCAGTCACAGAGTGTCGGAGAATTTAACCTGTCGAGCTTTGACTGTTCGCTGATAATTGACAAAGATCGATCGCTTTCTATCTTCCTAATTTTCCGTGCCGGAACTCCGCCAACTAGGGTAAAAGGAGGTACATCTTTAGTGACTACTGCTCCTGCTGCAACTACACTACCTCTGCCAATACGGACTCCTGGTAAAACAGTAACTCTAGCTGCCAGCCACACATCATCTTCGACAACAATTGATTGAGGAAATCCTCCCCGTTTATTTTTTTCTAGTAACACGACGGAATGGTTCATCGTCTCAAAAGAACATCTAGAACCAATTTGTACCCTATTGCCAATCTCAATAGTTACTTCAGGCGCGCATTCAAAACGAACTCCACTATTAATAAAACATCCCTGACCAATAGTTATTCTGGAAGCTGCGCCTATCGGTCTGATTTCTAGCCCATTCCAAACAGTACCGTTAGATATATTAACTCCAGCTTTAGCCAGTAAATAAGGGCGAAGTCGGCGATCGCTTCTGTGGCTGCGGGGTAAAGAATTTGCTAACTTAAGAAAGAAAGATTCTTTAATATGTTTGTGGGGTTTGACAGGACTAATAATAACTTCCAAGCCTAAAAGGCAGTCTGTGACAACAGGTTTGATAGTCGATCTTAACCACTGCTTTAGATTAGTCAGCATTTATTTATAATTACCCAACTTTGTCTAATTTTTCCTTCGGGGTAGCTCGTCTTTGCACTTTTGACATCAAATATTTATACAACAAGAGTTTGAGCAATTGTATAATTACTTGAATTATATTAAAAACTAGATACTTACACTTACCGATTATAAGGTTATATTTTAGTTTATATGGCAATGCCGAGCGCAAAAGCTGAGTAAACAAAGAAGGACATTATAGTAAGGTTAAACAGGTTAAAATACATCCGCTCGGTGCTGAAGTAAAATTTGGGCAGGGCTTATAGAGTGCAGGAGACGTGCTTCCCTATCATACCCGCACTCAGGAAATAATTTTACTTTGCCAACTAGTGTATATGACTTAGGATAAAAACTAAATGCAAATGGTTTGATTGTTCTAAAGTGCATGAGAGAGTTCGATAATGACCCAAATATTTCTCAGACTGTCGAGTTAATGAACAGTTACGGCTTAGATTTACATGGGTACACGATAGAAGAAATAATTAGTCACTGGCTTAATACATATCATGCCAATTGGATTCGTCTAGCCATAATTGAAGCTCTTTATTTGGGACGGTACAAAGCTATTTCTGTCGAACAGATTTTGAGTGTTTGGGCAAGGGTAGGTAATCCTAATCCTCATTTCAGTCATGAATTTGAGCGGTTAATTTGTCGTAAATTGCCTCGAAATTCTACCGAACTACCTGACAATACTTCTGTTACTTCATCATTAGAAGAAAAAATATTAGAGGAAAAAATTGCTGCTTTAGGTAAAAATAAGTCAATCGCTTCGGAATCTTTTCCTCTCCAAGCACAAACTCAAATAGATAATAATACCGAAAATAGCCACAAAGATACGACTAAATCAGCACCAGAATCGATCGACTCTACTCCATCTAATTTAGAAAGACCCCAGCAGAAAAATCGATCGCGCCCTAGCCCCGAAAAACCACCCATACATGAGTTTACCCCTCTCCCCGATGTTTCTGCATTTTACAATAAGCTCAAATCTCTGGCTGAAGAAAAACTAGAAGAAGAGTGAGTAGTTAGTAGGGAGTTAATAATCTCGATTTATTAAAAGTGGTCATTCGAACTTGAGGTGAAATACATTACAATATGTAAAGAAAATTAAGGGGAAATAGGCTCGAATGAGGGTTGCAATCGTAGGTGCAGGTCTAGCTGGCATGGCAACAGCTATCGATTTAGTCGATGCCGGCAATGAAGTAGAAATATTTGAATCTCGTCCTTTTGTTGGCGGGAAAGTTGGCAGTTGGGTAGATAAAGAAGGCAATCACATTGAAATGGGTTTGCACGTCTTTTTTGGCTGCTACTACAATTTGTTTGAATTAATGCGTAAAGTAGGTGCAGGAGAAAATTTACGCCTAAAAGAACATACTCATACCTTCATTAATAAGGGTGGAAGAGTAGGAGAATTAGATTTTCGGTTTTTAACTGGGGCACCCTTCAACGGCTTAAAGGCTTTCTTTAGGACTTCTCAACTCTCAGCCGTTGATAAAATTACTAATTCTTTGGCATTAGGTACTAGTCCCATAGTTAGAGGTTTAATCGATTTTGAAGGGGCGATGAAAACCATTCGCGACCTAGATTCGATTAGTTTTGCCGATTGGTTTCGCAAGCATGGGGGTAATCAAGGTAGTCTTGATAAAATGTGGAATCCCATCGCTTATGCTTTAGGATTTATCGATACAGAAAATATTTCTGCTCGCTGTATGCTAACTATTTTTCAGCTTTTTGCTGCTAAAACTGAAGCTTCAGTACTGCGGATGTTAGAAGGTTCTCCCCACGAATATCTCCATAAGCCAATCGTAGAATACTTAGAAGCTAGAGGGGCGAAAATTTATACTCGTCGCCGAGTTAGGGAAATTCTGTATACCGAAGGAGAAGCAACTAAAGTTAAAGGTATAGTAGTTGCCAACGGAGAGACAGAAGAAACAGTTACTGCCGACGCTTATGTATTTGCGGTTGATGTACCGGGAGTTCAGCGTATTTTGCCTCAAGAATGGCGTAAATGGTCAGAATTTGACAATATCTACAAACTAGATGCTGTTCCTGTAGCTACAGTTCAATTACGCTTTGATGGTTGGGTAACAGAACTACATGACCCAGCCAAAAGAAAACAACTAGAACAAGCCGAAGGTCTAGATAATTTACTATATACTCCCGATGCAGATTTTTCTTGCTTTGCCGATCTGGCTTTAGCTAGTCCAGCAGATTATTACAAACCAGGAGAGGGTTCTTTGCTACAACTAGTATTGACTCCTGGCGATCCCTTTATTAAAGAGAAAAATGAAGCGATCGCTCATCATGTATTAGAGCAAGTTCATGAGTTATTTCCTTCTTCTCGGGAATTAAATATGACTTGGTACAGTGTGGTTAAACTGGCTCAATCTCTATATCGGGAAGCACCAGGTATGGATCCTTATCGTCCAGCACAAAAAACTCCTATTCCTAACTTTTTCTTGGCTGGTAGCTACACCCAACAAGATTATATCGATAGTATGGAAGGGGCTACTCTTTCTGGTAAACAAGCAGCTAAAGCAGTTTTAGAATATGGTCAAGGGATAGACTCTAATCGTCAATTATCAGCAGTCGTAGATTAACGAATGACTGATAAGGTGATAACTGATAACTGGTAACTGAGATGACTGATTGGTTGGAACATACAGTACAAGTAGAAGTAGATATTCCTATTGAAACATCATGGAATATGTGGTCCGATCTAGAACAAATGCCACGGTGGATGAAGTGGATTGATTCGGTTGAGGTACTGAAAGATAATCCCGAACTATCTCGTTGGAAATTGGCTAGTGGCGGTTTTCAATTTAGTTGGTTGTCTCGGATTACTAATCTTGTCCCTCAACAAATTATCCAAACCGAATCAGTCGAAGGCTTACCGAATAAAGCAGCAGTTAGATTTTATAAGCGTTGCGATCGCAGTATAGTTAAATTAACTATTGCTTATTCTCTACCTGGAATTCTCGGTCAATTAATGGATAATCTGTTTTTAGGAAAAATCGTCGAATCTACCATACAGGCAGACTTAGAACGATTTAAGGTTTATGCTCTTCAAGTTCACCAGCAGTCTTAGATTAACAAATGACTAACAACTAACAACTAACAACTAACAAAAAATGACTGATTGGCTAGAACATACGGTACAAGTAGAAGTAAATATTCCTATTGAAACATCGTGGAATTTGTGGTCCGATCTAGAACAAATGCCACGGTGGATGAAGTGGATTGATTCTGTTGAAGTGCTTAAAGATAATCCCGAATTATCTCGTTGGAAATTGGCTAGTGGCGGTTTTCAATTTAGTTGGTTATCTCGGATTACTAATCTCGTTCCTCAACAAATTATCCAGTGGGAATCGGTAGATGGTTTACCGAATCGTGGTGCAGTCCGATTTTACGACCGCCATAATAGCAGTATCGTTAAATTAACTGTTGCTTATGATATACCGGGTATTTTGGGCAAAATAATGGATAATCTTTTTTTGGGCAAGATAGTCGAATCTACCATACAAGCAGATTTAGAAAGATTTAAAGAATATGCTCTGAAAATTCAACACAGTTCTTAGCTTGAGTAGCAGAAAAAAGAAAAATAGATCCTATTCTTCGACAAAATAAACGTATCGAGATCTACCAATTTGCAGAAATTGTGTCTGTTGAATGGCATGATATTTATGATGAGTATTTAATCTTCCCTTGCTAAGAGATCGATAAAAATTATTAATATGGGCTTTGCCGACCTATCAATTGCAGAAATACCAGCAGCAGACAATCTTCCAGTAGAGCAAGTATTTACTCTTTGCGCTCGACTAGAAATTGCCTATAAGAATCAAAACACCTGTCTGGCATTGGAAGATGCTAAGGCGGTTATTTTGGCAATTTTGTCTGCTCGATCGAATCTAGATACCACAGGGTAACTAAACTGATGCTTACATGACTAAGTTGATAATTTTTTCTTGGCTCTCGTTTGGCAAGTTACTAAGAAGTGAAGATTAAATCTATTGGTATATTACGTATGCCGTATAAATAAGCCCAAGTTTTTGAGGAGAAACAATGTTGAAGCGATTATTATTAGCAGTTGTAACAACCTTATTTTTCGTTATCCAATTTAACATTGCTAGTGCAAATGCAGTTGAACTTGACCAAGACATCCGCACAGTTAAATTAAACGATGCAGGAGATGAGGTAGTTCTGAGTCTTAAACAAGTAAAAGAAGGCCAACGTTTATTTGTTAATAAATGTACCTATTGTCATAAAGCAGGAACTACCAAAACTAATCCTAACGTGGGATTAGGTCTTGATGCTCTGGCTAATGCTGTACCTGCCAAAGATAACATTGAAGGAATTGTAGAATATCTCAAACATCCTGTTACCTATGATGGAGAAGTTAGCCTTGAAGAACTACATCCTAACACCAGTCGTTCCGATCTTTATCCGATGATGAGAAATTTAACTGATGAAGATATGAAAGCGATCGCCGGACATATTCTGATTCAGCCAGAAATTCGGGGTACTATGTGGGGAGGCGGTAAGGTATATAACTAGATAAGTTGTTCGAGTAACCCACTTTTTGAAGTAAATAAAGGGAAATGGGGGACTGGCTTGTCCAGTTTCCCTTTTGTTTAAGAAATTGTCTTGCCTACTGGTTTTTCATCGTTAGCTTCGGCTTCTAAAAATCCCTGAGTTTCTAAATCTGACATGGTAATTACTTGTTCTACATCATTAATTACAGCACCTAGTAAAGCAATATCCGTTTCTGTAAATTGATCTACTGTCTCTGCGAGCATACTGCCACGAGTAATTCCCGGTCTGGTAACTATAACCATTCCATCAGTCATAGGTTCTATTAAGAGAGCATCGTTACATTTAGATAAAGAAGGAGTATCGATAATTATTAGATCGAAACGACCACGGGCATCTTCAATCAATTTACGTAACTCATCAGACTCGAGGATCGCTACCACTTGGCGCAAAGGACCGGGCGTAGGCACTACATATAGGTTAGCGATTCCCGGTACTAAACGAATTGCCTCATTGCGTTCGGCATAATAATTAAGAGGTTCGGCACTAGCTTCTGGATCGGGTTCTACTTGCATGGCATCTGTATTGGAAGGCGAACGTAAATCCAACTCTAGCAAAAGAGTCCGCTTACCCGCTTGCGCAGAAGCGATCGCTAAATTAAAAGCAGTCACGCTTTTTCCTTCTTCTGCACTCACACTAGTAATAGAAATTACCTTAGAAGATCTAGAACCAAAACGTCGGATATTACTACGGACTCTTTCGTAAAAAGCTAAATAGCTAGAATCGGTGTCTACTAAAATTGGTGTTTCTTTACCATCAAAATTAAAACAAACTACATAAGGTAATTTACCCAAGACAGGTACTTCTCGATCGCTTAGTAAATCTCGCAACTCTTGAGGTGTGTGTAGGCGATCGTCTAAAGTAGCCAATAAGAAGATCGTACCAGCAGCAGCAACTAATCCTATCCCCGCACCAGCAGCTAAAATCAAAAATCGATTAGTAACGGCAAAACGAGTAGGAATAACTTCTTGAACTACGGGTACTTGAGCAACAGCATAACTACCTGTAGTTTCTGCTTCTGCGGATTGGGCATCTACTAAAGCTGTTAAGATTGTTTGATATAAAGCTCGTTGCGTCTCTACTTCCTGTACTAAGCGGGCTTGTTGCAGTTGTCGATCGGGAAACTGCTCGTACTGTTCTCGCAAATCTTGTTCTGTTTGTTGAACTGATTGCAGTTGCTTTTCTATTCCTTCTCTTTGGGTTTGGAGGGTAACTAACGTATTGGCTAATTGTTGACGGGCGGGGTCTAAAGTGCTATCTTGCCTTAGTTGTCTGGTTGCTTGACCTTTTAAGGGTTTTAATTGACCGCTACCGCCAAGTACTTCTTGCGCTCTTTCTTGAAAAAGTTGTTCGTTGGTTGATTGTTGTTTGCGAAGAGCAACCATAGTAGGATGTTCTGGACGCAAATCTTTTTGGCGGATTTTAATATCTGTTTCGTTCTGTAACATTTGCGCCCGTAAGTTTGCCAAAATGGGATCGGCACTGAGGGCAGCAGCAATGTAAGCTTCTTCTGGTTTTAAGCCTAGTTGATCTACTAAGCTATTAATTTGACCATCAATTTCTTCCAGAATCAGTTTTAGTTGTCTTTGCTGTCGTTGACTACCTGTAATACCAGCAAAAAGGCTACCATCCTGGATAGCTAGCAGAGGAGTTCCTTCTGTACTAATAAACCGATAAAAAGTTTCTTCAGCAGCAGCGAGATCTCTTTGTACTTCAGCCAGTCTTTTTTGTAAAGCGTCAATTCTGCCTCTAAGTTGGGATGTGTTGATCGAACGGCTTTGCTCCACCATTTCTTTCATAAATACCCCCAAATTCCTCACGGCTTCTTCTGGGGTTTTGGCATTGTTGTAACTCAAAGTAATTAAATTATTTTCTCCTGCTTGAGGAAGATTAATATCCAGATTTTTCTCAATTATTTGCTTAATTTGTTGACTATTAAGTCCTAATTGATTTTTAATTCTTTCTTGAACCCTGGAACCGAGCAAAGTATCTACATTAATTAATCTTCCCTGCTGTTGCAATTGCTCTCCAGTAGTTGTGAATAGAGGAGGAGGATTACTATATGATAATTGTCCGCTAGCTTTATAGGTAGCTTCAGGAGCAGGAGGCTCTGGTTGTAAGGCAAAAATACCGGATATCCCCAAACTAAGGAGAAAAATGAACAAGCCCAATAATTTGTGCTGTTCAAAAGAAATTAAAAAGCGTTTAACAATCGGTGGAGTCATGGTTATCAAGCCAAACGCACAGATGGCAGTAACAGTCTTAACTTAAAGAATAAACAATTCTGGGGAATTATTATTAAGAGAAAATTTCTTTTGAGTGTAACTCAAATAAAAATTACTCGAAAATATCGTCGATGAATCTTCGGAAACTGAAAAAATCACGAATGGGTCGAGTAAGAACGGTAAAGGCATTAAATACTCTACCAATAAAGGTACGGCTAACAATAATCACATCTTCATCTTGAAGGTTAACATTTTGAGCTAAATCTCCATTTAGCGCTTTCTTAGTATTGAGAGTTTGGGTCAATACTTTGCCTTGTTCCCGATCGAATCGCATTAATGCTACTTCCTCAACTTTAATTAAAATGCCATCTCCTCCAGGTAGGACAGCGATCGCGTCGAGAAAAGTACTACCGTTAGGTAAGGATATATTCCGTAATGCTCTACCACCACGGTCAAGGGGAGCTACGATGCGAACAGTAATTGTTTGTTGGGGTAAAGTAGTTTTGGTAATTAGAGAACGGTCATAATCTCGGTCTGAACCTACTTCTAATTTATTAACAATAATGGTATCTCCTCCTTGTAGCCTCACATCGGGAAGTGTTTGGCTATTGAGTAATGGCGTGTACAAATCTATTCTGCGCTCGATTACACTGCCATCGACTAAAGAACGGCGAATTATCACGGAGCGTAAATCTGCATCTTTGGTACTTCCTCCCGTGGCTGAGAGTGCCACATTTAGAGGGGAGCCTGCCACAAAAGAATAAAAACCAGGGCGAACTACTTCTCCTAAAATACTAACTTGGGCTGGACGGGGGGCAGCTAGAGAAACATAAACTTCTGGTTCTGTTTGTAGATAACGATTACTGAGTTCATAAATTATTTTTTGTTCTGCTTCGGCTAAACTCAGTCCGGCTAAAGATATCCTGCCCACAATAGGCATGAGAATCTTCCCTTCTTCGTTAATTGTTGCTACTGTATCAAACTCGGGAAATAAAGGTACATTAATACTTATACCATCACCTACATCTAGACGATAAGTATTAAACTGTTGAGCATTGTTCTTGTCAAACTTAGGCGGTGAGTAATTGGGGGGCGGTGGGTTGTCGGGACTAAAAGTTGGTGTAGATAATTCTGTCGTTCTCGTTCTAGTAGGTGTCAGAGTTTCTTTTTTAGGCAAAGAAATTGATTCTTGGCTCCAGCCCATCCCACTCAAAAAACATATCTCTATGCTCCATAATAAAATTGCCAGAGGAAACCAGCTAAGCGGTCGCTTTTGAATAAGTATATTAATAATTGGGGGTTGTGGTCGAAGAACTCTAAACATAAAATTGCTCAAGAGAAAAAATCACAGCAGACTTCTACCAGAAGTCAGGAGCAAGAAGTAAGATTAAAGGGAAAAATAAGCAGATATTAAAAAGTTTACTTCTATTCGGGAGATTTATTCGAGGCAATCTTTTGCAGATGAGTTTGAACTCGTTCTGCTAAAGATGTAGCAAATGGTCGAGCATCTTTAAGCTCTCCTAAAGGTTCAATAGGAATGCGGAGAGATACTGCCACCCAAGAAACTCGCTTTCCCCTCAACTGAGCCAGCAAATCTTGCCAAAACCAGCTAGATGGAGCATGGTGACCTCCATTAGGAAAGGCATACCATTGAACTACAGCAAAGGTTTGCCTTTTATTCCAAGCACGGAAGAACCGAGCAGTAGTGGGCAAGGAATTTTGGTCTCGAGCGACTGTAAAATTTATCTGACTGTAAGAATCAGTTTTCCATCGCTCGAGTCCATTAATATCCATCCATTCTACTCCTGGTTTGTCACGATAATAAGTCTGTGGTTTTAAGAGCAACATAATTGGTTTTGAATCTTCTTGTTTAATTATTTGCCCTAACCATTTATGACCGCCAATTTTTAACTGTTGTCGTTCGACAATTTGCCAATTTTCCAGAATTAATCCTGTAGATAATATGCCCTTAATTTGCTGAATATTATCTGTTTTGGGCGTATTTAACCAAGACCAGTTTCCTCCTTGCCAGTAAGCGGGAGCAGCTTTTATTATTATTAAGGTTGATAACAATAATATAAGAGCAATCCTCACTATAGACCATCTCTTTTGCAGTCGGGACAGGTAGATTGATAAATTTTTGTTTGAGTTTAGACGATCCATAGAATGCAAATATTTGTTAATGCTCGGAAGTAAAATCGAAATTTTCTAAAAATTTCAGGAATAAAACAATGGAACCTAACATTAATGTTGAATAAAGATCCCCACCCCAACCATCGTGTAACCAAGTAAAAAGTCCATCTCGTCCCGTGCCATGAAAAAAGGTCAAGATTGTGTTACGCAATATATTTGCTATTACACTAATGGTAACTGCTCCTACCAGTAAGGTAGTTGTTTTAGTGCGATCGCGCAAATTATCTGTCCAGTAAAGTAACATTAATGCTACATATAAACTAGTAAACAGCATTTTCAATCCCGCACAATAGGGAGCAACTTCTACTAATCTTCCCCCTACAGCCAAATAAATTTGCTCGACACTAACATCTAGACCAAATTGCATTAAAATAAACCCTGCCGAACCTGCGATAAATTTCTGTAAAGGTAAGGTAAAAGGAGTGATTAAATACGGCAGAGAATTAGGAGTTGCTAGTAATACTAGTAAGAAAGGAAATGCTTGTAATTTTAATCCAGCCATACCCTTAGAAATGAGGCAAATTCCGACTAAAACCAAGGGAAAAGATAAATTAACTAATTCAGGAACTCCCGTTAGATATAAAACCGAGCCTATACCTAATCCCACGATACCCAGGGGATGAGCTTGTTCCGAGAGTCTCCGCCATTGTTTTCGTTTAAGCCAACAAATATAAGCAGCAAAGGGAAAACCGATTAATCCATGGCTAAAATACTCGTGTTCGATACTAATACTTTTATTTAACCATCCGTCATACCAGTGAATAATTATTGGGGCATAAAGAAGAGTCAAAAGAGCAATAATGATAAAGTTAAAAATCTTACGCTCATTTTGATTAATTTCATTAATTTGTTGATTTTCGATTTGCATAAATAGTTTTTTATTAATGGTTACTTAGTATTTTGTAATAAATTGTAATAATTTTTCGCTAACTAATTCTATACGATCGTTTTCTAAACCCGGATACATGGGCAAAGATAAAATTTGCTCGCATAACGATTCTGCCATAGGAAAATCTCCTGGTTGATAACCCAAATAACGATAAGCTGGTTGTAGATGACAGGGTACGGGATAATGAATACCCGTTTGAATACCTTCTGCGTGTAAATATTGCTGAATTTTCTCCCGTTGACTAGCCAACGGTTGACTTAAACGAATTACATAGAGATGGTAGACATGACCACTACCCGCTCTATTTTCCAGTAAGGTAATTCCTTGAGACTGTAGCGGTTTGAGATTATGGTAATACTGCTCGGCAGCTTGATTTCTAGCTTGATTCCACTCGGATAAAAAAGGTAGTTTAACTTTGAGAATTGCTGCTTGGATAGTATCTAAACGACTGTTAGTACCTATCTCAGTATGAAAATATTTAAGAGGTGCGCCATAGTTACGCAAACTACGAACTTTTTGTGCTACACCCTCATCATCAGTAGTAACTATTCCTCCACTACCAAAACAACCCAAATTTTTACTGGGATAGAAGCTAAAACCTGCTGCTAATCCGACAGAACCAGCAATATATCCCTCTCGTTGGGCTAAATGAGCTTGAGCAGCATCTTCAAAAATAATGAGATTGTAGATATTAGCAAAGTCTAACAATTGTTGGGGTGAAACCATCTGCCCGTATAAATGAACGGGTAAAATGGCTCTGGTTTTGGGTGTTATAGCATTGGCTGCTGCCTCTAAATCGATTAAAGCTGTATCTGGCTGACAGTCAACTAGTATAGGAGTTGCTCCTGCCTGAATTACGCCAATAACAGTGGCAATAAAAGTATTAGCCGGAATTAAAACTTCATCTCCCTTACCTATACCACAAGCTTGTAAACCAAGAGCAATAGCATCCGTGCCAGAACTTACCCCAACAGCATATTTTACCCCACAAGCTCGGGCAAAAGCTGTTTCAAATTCTGTTAGAGCTTTACCTAAGATAAAGTCCCCTCGTTCTATTACTTGTTGGATAGCTCGTTCAATTAGCTGCTGAATTGGTTGATGTTGCCAACTTAAATCGACAAAGGGAACTTTTACATCTGTTAGGATCATTGTGAGTTTGATTAAAATTAATTTTGCTTAGTTTTAAAATCTTGCTTGAGTTTTTCTGCCAGAGCGTAATTGAGTTTTTCAGAAGCGTGGGGAAATCTTGGTTGTATTTCTAGAACTTGACTGTAGGCTTTCACGGCTTCATCCCATCTTCTCTGGGCTGCTAACTCTTGACCTAAAAGATAGTAAGATTGGGGTTCTTGAGGATTGCGCTCGATCGCTTGACGAAAATAATTGATGGCTTTTTGCGATTGTCCTTGTTGGCTCATTACCGTTCCCAAGTGATGGTATGCTTCTAAATAGTTAGGGTCTAGTTTAATCGCCTTCAAGCAATAGCTCATACCTCTTCGTAATTTACCCTGCTCGATAAAACTTTTGCCCAGATAAAAATACTCTTTAGCTGAAAAAAGCTCCGGTTCTAAAGTTAAAGCTCGATACATATAACCGACAGATTCTCTATTTTTGCCTACTTTTGCCAGAACTTTGGCTAGATTTAGATAGGCTTGAGCATATCGATCGTTTATTTTAATTGCCCTATGATATGCTGCGATCGCAGCATTCCATTGTCGCTTTTTAGCATATAAACTACCCAGATCGGTTTGAATTTGAGCCGAATCTGGCTTTAGTTCTGCTTGTTTGAGATAACGTTGAATTGCTCTGTTTAACTGAATTTGTTTTGATTTGGTTGGCAGTGTAATTTGTTTAGTCCGAGCTATTTTTGTCTCTAGATCGACCGAAGAAGTAAATAATAAATTTGCGGGGGATACTTCTTCTACCTCAACTGGCGATAAATTTTGTGCTAGACCGCTAATGGTAGTTAAATCTGTTTTCTCTTCCGAGTTTTTTTGCATTAATTGCTGTAGTTTTTCCAGTTTATGAAACCGCTCCTTTTGCTTCGTTTCTGGAAAAGCTAAAGAAGAAGATAACTCATCAATATTTATCTCTAAGGCTTTACGATAATAAATAGCTGCTTCTTGCCATTTATGTTGTTTTTCGAATTTTCGCGCTATTTTTTGATATTTTTCGACACGATCGACCTTAGTTATGGCTGTTTGACCTTCGGGAATTGGGTTTTCTTGCAATTGCTCGGCAGGACTAAATTCTTCCTCACCACTAGTAGAGTTTAGTCGTGAAGATTCTAACTTTAAAGCTTGTTTACGACAGAAGTTAGCTTTTTCTGATTCCCCAACTAAATACCAAATTTTGGCTAAACTACGATACGCTTGAGAAAAATTGGGTCTAATGATAATTGCCTTTTGATAGTACTCGAGCGCTTGTTGCCATTGTTTTTGTCGGGCATATAAGCTGCCGATACGAGCATATACTTCAGCTAAATCTGGCTCAATTTCTAGAGCTTTAGTATAACAATCCATTGCTTCTGGCGTTTTACCCATTCTTTGTAAGGCATTTCCCCAAAGTTTATAGGCTTCTGCCATATTGGGGGCAATATTTATTGCTTGTTGGCAAGCCATAGCTGCTTGTTTCCATTCTTGGAGCTCGCAGTATTTTAATGCCTGCTGAAGATAGATTTTAGCTTTTTCTTCGGCAACACCGCTCGTTTGCAGACCGCTAGTTCGCTCGTTGGCTTGAAGATTCAGCCAGTTTTCTTCATAGCTATCGTCTAAACTTATCTGGATAATTCGTTTATTGACTGGTTGAGGAGATGATAGAGGTAGAAAAGAAAAAGCAGAATCGGCTAGAGTTGGTGTTTGTTGGTTTTGCCTGTCAACTAGCTCACCATTTTGGTTCTGGAGATATTTTTCTTCTGTACTATAGTTTATAGCCTGGAGTACAATAGCCTGACGATAACAAATAGCAGCGTCTTTTACTTCTCCTTGTTGTTTAAGTTGTACGGCTAGTCGTTTGTATGCCAATGCTAATTCTTCTTGCTGTTTTAAAAACGCACTTAGCTGTCCGTACAATTCAGTCGCATTAGGCTGTAGTTTAATTATCTGACAGTACAGGGAAATCGCTTCGCTTATTTTTCCTTGTTTCCAGAGGTTATCTGCTTTACTCAGCTGTAAGGCAAAAGATTGTTGTTGCTCTAATTCACCAGAAGTAGTTTCTGAATTTAATCGCTCATTAAGTTCAGATTCGCTATTGAGTAGCGTTTGAAATAGCTTAAACATTATAAAGACGAGGTATACAAGATCGGGTTAGTTAAAGTTTATTTAGAAAATATGTAATATCAGTTATTATTCTTAGTTATTTCTACTAAGATACAAAAAAAAATCGGTATAGATACTATTTATTTACTAAAACTTGAGCAAAAGAGAACTTTTTTACCTCATCTTTAAAATTACAACCAATCAAAAAAGGGATCGCCCGTAAATATACTTATAAGCGATCCCTCAAAATATACTTTAACGTGAGTTCGACGAAGCCAAAAACTCAGAAATTTCCTGATTTCCAGATATCTAAATTCCCCATTATCTCGTTGAAAAAACTATAACTCCGAACTCCGAACTAACGTTACTTTAACTTTGTGAGTGGAAAGTCCCACGCCTACCGCTTGCGGAGGCGGTGGGATGAGAACGAACTTGACAATAAGAACCAAAAATCTTTATATAGCAATGGTTTGAATCGTTGTACTATCAACTTAGTTTTTGATGTAGAACTCATCTGAATGCGAGAGAACATAAGGGTCAGTAGCAGAAGCCAAAGACTGCCAAGTCAAGTCCTCGAAACTCCATAGCTCAGAAAAGCACGCATCTGTACCTTGAAAACGAAATCCTGGGTTGCGACAAGAAAAATGCTGTTGTCGCGTAAAAGGTTTCCAGTTCAGGATGAGAGAAATTATCAGATTTCTTGTTCTGCGGTGGGGCATCTCGTGGAATGAAAACAAATCGCCTGCGGAGACGGGCTATCGGGGTCAGTACCAGTGGGAGAATATACATTCGTTTGTACCAAAGTGGGCTAGATAAGTGTCTATGAGTCAGGAATTTCTTATCGTGAGGTAAGAAGCCGTGGAAGGGGCTTTTAAACAAAGTTGATTAACTTGATATCCATATCCTGGATATAATAAAGCCCCTTTCCACCGCTACACTGCTTGCAGTTAGCGTTGGGAGTATGTCACAAGTTAAATTTCATCCCAACCACTAACTCCAGAAGACATAACATAACTAGTCACTCCTGCTTCAAAGAAATTAGCTTTCGTATGACCATCTTTTTTAGTGTCTGAAAAATTCTCTAGATGCTTGTATGGACTTTTTTTGTATTTGTCTTCCAAGTATAAAGGTTTTAACCCAATCGAACGCAAGCGCATATTAGTTAAGTACTTAGTATACTGGTCGGTACTATCTTCGGTAATACCTAAAATACTATCGCCGACAATATGGTTAGTCCACTGACATTCGTATTTGACTGCCTTATCAAACATTTCATAAATTTGTTCGACAGAATGAGGAAATAATTGCATGGCTTCGGGAACAAGCTTTTGATACAGCCTGACATGACTTAACTCATCGCGATTAATCATTTTGAAAATATCCGCACTTCCTGGCATTAACATCCGCGAAGCCAAATTATAAAAGTAAATAAAACCGTTGTAAAAATAAATCCCTTCTAACAAGTAATCTGCTAAGAGAGAGACAAAATAATTTTCGGGGCTAGGATTGTCGATATAATTCTGGTATTGCCTAGCAATAAATTCACAACGAGCTGCCAAAACTCTATCGGTACGCCAAAAATCGTATACTCGGCTACGGCGATCGCTGGGAATAACCGTTTCAATAATATACTGATAACTTTGGTTGTGCATCCCTTCTTGAGAAATTTGCTCTGTCATACACAAGCTAACTTCTGGTGCAGTTACACAACTTTTTATATGAGGAATATTACAAGTCTGAACCGAATCTAAAAAAGTCAGATAGCTTAAAATTCCATCGTATGCCCGACGTTCCTCTGTAGTTAAATTCCAATAGTCGGTTACATCTTGAGTTAAGTCTAGCTTTTGAGGAATCCAAAAATTCTCTCGCATCTGTTGATATAAACCAATTGCCCAGGAATAACGTACATCGTTAAGCTGCATTAAATTGGTGGTATTACCAAACCAAATGGAACGATTTTCTATTTTGTCATCACCACTAGGATTAAAAATAGGATTAGCAAGCATATCTTTTTGAATTGGTGCAATCATAGGTAATACAATAGCAATATTTAAAATAATTCGAGCTCGATAAATTTGCTCTAAACTCTATATGTAGTGTCTTAGCTTAACAAATTTCCTCTGAAAACACTACTCATGACTAATAGACTTCTTGCATAAGTCCTATAAACCTTGGTTAAGTCAAGGTAAAAGGTAAAAGGAATTAATTTGAATTTCTCATTTATTTTGGCAAAAGGTCTAATTAACAAAAGCCAAAACGAGCACGTAGCCGATCGCCCTTTTCTAGGTTCGGGTCGGTTATGGAGGGATCTTCGCTTGAGGTTTCCCCAAGCGGTTATGAACCCTATTCCGACCCTCATTCTTAACAGCATAGAGAACGAGAACAACTTATAGTTAAAATTATCCTACAGTTCCTTCTAACTTCAGACTTAATAGCTTATCTGCTTCGGCTGCAAATTCCATCGGTAATTCATTCAAAACATCTTTACAGAAGCCACTAACTAGCATGGAAACTGCATCTTCTTCGGAAATACCCCGTTGAGCGAAATAGAACAATTGTTCTTCACCGATTTTGGCGGTAGAAGCTTCGTGTTCTACGGTTGCTTTATCATTATCCACCTGGATATAGGGGAAGGTATTGGCTTCGGCATTATCCCCAATTAACATCGAGTCACATTGAGAATAATTTCTCGCACCGTCGGCTTTAGCACCCATTTTCACCAAGCCTCGGTAACTACCTTTAGAGTTACCAGCTGAAATTCCTTTAGAAATAATGGTACTGCGGGTATTTTTGCCAATATGCACCATTTTTGTCCCTGTATCTGCCTGTTGCTTGTTATTCGTTAGGGCGATCGAATAAAATTCCCCTACGGAGTTATCTCCTACCAACACACAACTAGGATATTTCCAAGTAATGGCAGAACCAGTTTCTACTTGTGTCCAAGAAATTTTAGAATTAACTCCTTTACACAAACCGCGCTTGGTAACGAAGTTGTAAATACCGCCTTTACCGTTTTCATCGCCAGCAAACCAATTTTGTACGGTAGAGTATTTAATATTGGCATTATCCAAAGCGACTAACTCTACTACCGCAGCATGAAGTTGGTTACTGTCGTACATTGGTGCGGTACAACCTTCTAGATAGCTAACGGAAGCACCTTCTTCTGCCACAATTAGAGTACGTTCAAATTGCCCCGTATCCCCAGTATTAATACGGAAATAAGTAGACAATTCCATGGGACAAGTTACACCTTTAGGGATAAACACAAACGAACCATCACTAAACACGGCCGAATTTAAGGCAGCAAAATAATTATCAGCGACAGGAACAACGCTACCTAAATATTTCTGCACTAATTCTGGATGTTCTTGTAAAGCTTCAGAAATCGAACAGAATATAACTCCCTCTTCTGCTAACTTTTCTTTAAAAGTAGTAGCCACAGAAACGCTGTCAAAAATCGCATCTACCGCCACATTACTCAATCGTTTTTGTTCAGAGAGAGGAATACCTAATTTTTCAAAAGTCTCTAGTAAAGCGGGGTCTACTTCTTCTAAGCTATTGAGTTTCTCTTTCTTTTGTTTGGGAGCAGAATAGTAAATAATATCTTGATAATCTATAGGCGGATATTCTACGTGAGGCCAAGTTGGTTCAGTCATTTTTAACCACTGACGATAGGCTTTGAGACGAAACTCCAGCATAAATTCTGGCTCATTCTTCTTGGCGGAAATTAAGCGGATAACGTCTTCATTGAGTCCGCGAGGAATAGTATCAGTCTCGATATCTGTAACAAAACCGTATTTATAGGGTTGATTGACTAAAGTTTTGACTGTAGCACTCATGGTAATAAATGGATATTTAGTGTTCTGCTGCTCTAGACTTTGAGGTTTTTTGTGGTCGGAGTAAGGCTAATAACTCTTTTTCCTTGTACAATTTGAGATAAAGATGTTAACGGTAGCCTTATTTATATTTAAACAATAAATTTGTTGTTTAAGTCTATTGTAGGTTACATTAGCAACAAAGATGTTGTCAAAGTCAAATATTTTTTTCTTAATCTTTTACCCATACCGTATTCAATCTCTAAATTTAGTGATAGGACGATGACGACCACTGGTTTCCCGTCTACCAAGCAAAGCATTTTACAATATCTCCTCAAGCAAGGCGAAGCGACAGCACAACAGCTAGCAACAGCCTTACAAATTAGTCCGCAGGCTACTCGTCGCCATCTCAATGAATTGGAAGCTGACGGATTAATTGAATATCAATCGATACAGCAGGGTATGGGACGACCGCAACATCTGTATCAACTGAGTCGCAAAGGTCGATCGCTCTTTCCCCATCGCTACGGAGAATTTGCCGTTTCTTTTTTGGATGCTTTGGCAGAAACAGTAGGAGAAGAACAGGTAAGTAAAATTTTAGAAAAACAGTGGCATAAAAAAGCCTTAGAATATCGCGATCGAGTTGGTGAAGGTTCTCTACAAGAGCGAGTCACTAAATTAATGCAATTACGCCAAGAAGAAGGTTATATGGCAGAGTTACATAAGGTTTCTCGACAAGGAAAGAAGCAGCAATTTATTTTAGCAGAACATAATTGTGCTATTTCGGAAGTAGCAGAGTCTTATCCTAGTGTCTGCGGACATGAATTGGAGATGTTCGCCGAAGTATTGCCAGATTGTACGGTAGAAAGAACTCACTGGATTAATAATGGGGAACACCGTTGCGGATATTTGATTCAAGCAAAATAGAATAGTTTTGATTGTTAATTTTTAGGTCGATCGAGTCTGCAGATAAATACAAATGTTTGTTCAATAGACTAGATTATCTATGTACGATCGATTACCTACCTTGACAAGGATATTAAATGAATTTTGCACGGGGGGTTTAAATTCGTTGGCATAAATTTAAGCCATGAGAGTCAGTGCCACAGGTAGTATAGAGATTATATTTAAGTGCTAAATGTTTGACTTGTTCTGTTTGAACCTTACTCGGTTTCCATGGTTGAGGATTACCATAGGCATAGTAAGCTTCGACGCCATCAATGCCTAAATAAGCAATTAAAGGAATTAGTTCAGCAGCAGGACGACGATAGCGAGCAGGGTGAGCTAAAACAGCCAAACCACCAGCTTGATGGATACTATCAATAACTGTGCTGGCTTCTGCACTTTTTCCTTGAGGAGTCAAACCTTGAAGATAGGGTTTTAAAGCAGGATGCTCTGGTGCAAAAGCATAACCGAGAATATGAACTTCTACTCCTTGCAAATTAGAGGTAATTTCTACTCCAGTCCACAAATGAGGAAGCACGAGAGGGTTTCGCTCGTTATTAAGTTGATTTAACCATTTTTGTGCCACGAAATAACCATCAATTGAATGATGGTCTGTTATCGCTAAACCTTTAAGTCCAATTTGCATTGCTTGTTGAATCAGAGCTAAAGGTGTTAATTGTCCATCAGAACAAATAGTGTGCATATGAAAGTTGTATGACCGAGGACAACTATCTGCATTGATAGTACGCCAAACTTGCCGAAGACTATTATTATCTCGAGCAGTTGGTGTAATTGAGGGAGAGAAAGCAATCATAAATACTAAATATTTTTAATTGTTATCAACAGCTTAACAAAACTAAAGATAAAATAGAGAGAAGGGATATAGTAAGAAATACTACAGTCTTACACTGTTAATAGTATATTATGTATGATTAGCGTATGATTAGCGTATGATTAGCGTATATTATCATCGACAAAGATATAAGTAGATAAGTACAAAACCGAAACAAAAAAGAATGAAATTTTGGAAATTGTCTTGTCGTCTTTTATTTATCAACTACCCCAACCATTTTCTAATCGATTAAACCCACCTACTTCATCAATCGCTCTTTAGTTTTGAGTTTGTTAGCCTGGGTTGAAGCGCAAAAAAGAATTTACTGGTTATATTACTAATTTATACAACATTTCAGACTTGCCAATTTAGTAATTCATATGACCTCTATTTTTTCTGCGGTTGTTCCCGTGATGCTAATTATTCTAGTCGGCTTGCTAGCGGGTTACACTTTGCCGATACAAATTCAAACTATTTCTTTACTAACTCTTTATATCTTATACCCCGCCTTAATATTTGATAGTTTTTATCAAACGAATATTTCTGTTGAAAGTGGCACTGGCTTATTAATAGGTTTTACTATTACATCTTGCTTGGTTTATCTCAGTGTTTTACTTATTAGCAAAATTATTAATGTGGCTTCATCGACAAAAACAGCTTTTATGGCCACCGTACTATTTCCTAACAACGGTAATATGGGATTGCCAATTACGACTTTTGCTTTAGGGCTTGTCGGACTAGAAATAGCCATATTATATATGATTTGTTCGAGTATTTTTATGTTCTGTCTTGGACCTATATTATTACAAGGAAAAACTATTTTTTATGGAATTCGTAGAGCTTTAGAGTCACCTCTTGTCTGGTCAATTTTAATCGGTCTAGTTTGGCGGATATATTCACTAAATCTTCCGCTTCAATTGTCTACAAGTATTCATAAACTAGGAGAAGCTGCTATTCCTCTTGCACTACTTTTATTAGGAATACAACTTACCAAAACTCGTTGGCAATTTGGTACTAAAGAATTAATGTCTGTATTTATGCGCTTACTGCTAGCTCCATTAATTGCTTATATTGTAGGGAATAACTTACATTTAAATAATTTAAATCTACAAGTTTTAGTTATACAAAGTTCGATGCCGACAGCAGTAAGTTCTCTAGTATTAATAACAGAATTTGAGGGAGATAATAATTTTGTTGCTCGAACAATTATTATGTCTACTTTAATGAGTTTTTTAACTATTCCTTTAATTCTATGGTTTTTGAATTTTACTGGTTAGATAAATTCTAGTTTTAAAGCTGGCATAAGTCTTTGTAAATTTTTTAAAGATGTCTGTTGCCAGGGAATATCTTTAGAGCCTAATACTACCATTTGAATATTTTTTTTCTTTCTGACATTAATTATAAATTTTGAGAGTATACTAAGACCAGAGCTATTTAAAAATTGTAATTTTTCTAAGTTGAGAATTACTTCTGGGGGTTCTTGTTCGATAACGTTATTGAGAATGTTGATAATTGGTAAATATTCTTCTGTTCCTTTTAATCGAAGAGAACCTTCACAAGTGATAACTTTTGTCGATCGATCGTATATTAAGCTGTAGTTTTTAGTTATGATTTCCATTTTGGTGCATTAATAAACCCATAAATAACATAATTATTTCTACTCCTGGAGCTATAGCGTAAGCAGAAGTGCAAACAAAACTACTTCAAAATTATTGAAATAGACAGTGCTGATGTCTTTAAAAATAAAAAGTATAAAAGTATAAAAGATAACTGAGATTGAAATATATAAGTTGAATTTAGCAACATTGTTTGGGCTAATGATTGCTGATTTTGGCGTTATATCTAAATAAACCTAAAAAATTATTCTAAAACCTTACATCTACTATAGTTCCCCAAAATTCAAATAAAATTATCAGAATCCTGACAGTTTTAATTTTTTCTGATTAATTTTACCGTATCTATAATCATCAATCCGTATTTATTCAGTTATCAAAAGTTATCTCGGTCTGTCAATCTATATATAGGCATATATGCTAACTATTTCATTTTAATAAAAATTATGTTTTCAGTAGTAATCGTTATTTGAAAATAGATAACAACAACATGATTTATTTGATGCAACTGAAGCACAAAAAAGGGCAAGAACTGACCTTGGCTAAAATTTCTGCAAATTTAATATCTATAATTGAAACTATTAATCAGGCTGTAGTCATCTTTGACGATCGCGACAATTGTTTGTTTTTTAATGCTGTAGCCGAACGAGTTTTAGGGAATAAAGAAAATATACCTTTGTTGGCAGATTGGGCTAAATCTTTGGATGGTAGATTATCGAAACAAATTGAAGCTTTACCACCAGATGAATTATGCTTGGCGATCGCCTCTCTCGATTATGCAGAGGTTAATGAGGTAGAAATATTTCTCAGTCAAGTCGATATCTGTGAAGATTTCCAGGTTGAATTCAAGCAAAAAGCCAACTGCTTGAAGGAGCAAAATATATCTTCTAAACCTATAATGGTGTCGGATTATATTAAAGAGCAACTAACAGAAGAAGAGTCTTTAAACCATAGTTTATACGATCGATTAACTCAATTACCAAATCAAAAGCTGCTTTTACAGCTAATTCAAGAGTCAATTCTTGCCACCCATAAGTGTTCGGATTATTTATTTGCTGTTTTACTTATAGAAATCGATTGCCTTCAGGTAATTAACAGTAATTTTGAGCGTCTGTTAAGCGAGCGAATTTTGGTAGAGATCGCCGATAAATTGAGAAATTGTTTGCGTTCTCAAGATTTAATTGCTCGTATAGACGGAGAGAAGTTTGCTGTCTTACTACAGAATATTCAATCTGAAAACGATGTTCAAAACATTGCCGAGCGAATTTATCAAGAGCTAAAATTGCCTTTTGACGTTAGTGGCTATGAAATTGTTATCGATACCAATATTGGCGTTGCTATGGGTAAGACCGAGTACACCCAACCAGAAGATTTGCTGCGGGATGCGGAACTAGCAATGTCTAATGCCAAAAAACATAGTCAAACTCATTACCAAGTTTTTACAGAGACTATGTATGCAGATAATATAAATGCACTACAACTAGAAAACGATCTGCGTTGGGCAATAGAACGCCAAGAACTTCAAATATACTATCAGCCAATTATCGCCTTGGCTACTAAACAAATTATCGGGTTTGAAGCTTTAGTTCGTTGGCAACATCCGATACGAGGATTTATTCCTCCTACTGAATTTATATCCATAGCTGAAGAAACAGGATTAATTGTTTCTCTCGGTTCATGGATACTCAGAGAAGCTTGTCGTCAGATATGCGCTTGGCAACTCCAGTTTGCCGAGCTATCTAATTGGAAAGTAAATGTAAATATTTCTGGCAAACAACTAGCACGAGTTAACTTTGTCGAGCAAGTACGACAAATTATTGAAGAGACTAACATTCAGCCTTGTAATATCAAGTTAGAAATTACCGAAAGCTCGTTAGTAGAAGACCCCAGATCGACAATTACTATACTCAAAGAGCTTAAAAGTTTGGGAATTGAGTTAGCTTTAGATAATTTTGGGACTGGTTACTCATCTTTAACGTATCTTCATTTGTTTCCGTTTGATACTCTGAAGATCGATCGTTCTTTTATCAGTAGGATTGAAGTTAACAGTGAAAAATTGAGTATTGTTCGCGCCATCATTTCCCTTGCGTACAACTTAGGTATGGATGTAATTGCTGAAGGGATAGAAACAGCTAATCAATTAGCTCAACTAAAGGTACTGAAATGTCAATACGGTCAAGGATATTTAGTTTCTAAACCCATAGACTGTTATGGTATGGAAGCTTTGATTATTGCCGAACTAGCAAAAGTATGCGATTTACCAGGAGAAGATTGCCACTTTCATTTAGAAGAAAACATTTTAAAAGAAAAGCTGCTATTGCATATTGAGAATTTACGAGCAGAACTAGAGGAGGTGAAGCAGGAAAAGATAGACTTAGAAATTATGCTAGAGACAACCACAGAACACGCAGATTTAGTAGAATCTCAATTACACAAAGAAATTATCGAACGTCAAAAAGCAGAAATAGCTCTTCATCAAGCCAATCAGGAATTAGAGCAACTGAGTATTTTAGATAGCTTAACTCAGGTAGCAAACCGCCGTCGATTCGATCATTATTTATTGCAACAATGGCAAATAGCAAGACAAGAAAATCTGCCTATATCTCTAATTATGTGTGATATCGATTATTTCAAGCTCTACAACGATACTTACGGTCATCCGATTGGAGATTATTGTTTACAACAGGTAGCTTTGACTATCGATTGTCTTTTAGAACGCCCTACAGATTTGATTGCTCGCTATGGAGGAGAAGAATTTGCCGTAATTCTACCCAATACAGATGAAGCTAGAGCCATGAAAATAGCTGAAAAAATTCGTCTTGGGGTTAAAAGCCTAAAAATTATCCATCATAAGTCTTCAGTAGATAACTATGTCACTCTTAGTATAGGAGTTTTTACGATAATTCCTACCAAAGAAGATTCTCCAGAATTACTAATTTTGCTTACGGATAAAGCACTTTATGAAGCGAAAGCTCAGGGACGCGATCGCGCTATTATGGCAATGAGCTAGTTAGTAGTTAGTTGTTAGTTATCAGTTACAAGTCTAAAATTACTTTGGCAATATTAAAGTAAATTAAAACTCCTAAAACATCTACAACAGTAGTAATAAAAGGAGCAGACATCAAAGCAGGATCGAGTCCTAGAGAACGAAACAGAAAAGGTAAGGCAGAACCAGCTACAGAAGCGAGAAGGGCGATCGCGATTAAACTAATACCCACAGATATAGCCACAAATAGATTTCCCTGTAGCCAATAAGCCCAGATTGTCGCCAGGATACCTAAAATAGCCCCTAATAGTATTCCTGCCAAAGCTTCCCGAAAAACCACTTTTCCAGGCCCCATATCGGTAATTTCTTCGGTATTTAAGCCCCGAATAACTACGGTAGAAGATTGCGCTCCCACATTCCCCCCTGTCCCTGTTAAGAGAGGAATAAAGGCTGCTAGGGTAACTACTTGCTGGAGTAGGTTTTCTTGAGAACGAATAATCGTACCTGTAACTGTATTGGTTAATAATAAGACAAATAACCAAACTACTCTTCTGCGGGCAACGGTAAGTAAATTAGTTTGGAAATAGTTATCACCATCGGATTGCAAGCCTCCTAAAGCATAAATGTCTTCTGTAGCTTCTTTTTCTAAAATATCAATAACATCATCTACGGTAACTACTCCTACCAGACGATCTTCGCGATCGACAACGGGTACTGCCAGTAAATCATAGCGTTGAATGGTACGGGCTACTTCTTCTTGGTCTGTATCGGTATGAACTGAAACCACATCACGGGTCATAATTTCACTAAGAGGTGTGTCGGGAGAAGAAATAACTAAATCTCGTAGAGAGACGATCCCTGTAAGATGACGGAAGGCATCGGTAACATATAAGTAGTAAATAATTTCGGAAGCATTGGCTAAACTACGAATTCTCTCTAAGGTTTGAGTAACGGTCAAAGTCTCTTTTAGAGAGATATACTCAGGGGTCATAATTCGCCCTGCCGTATCTTCTTCGTAGCCTAATAGTAATGCAGTAGCTTGGCGTTCTCCCGGACTAAGTTGTGCCAAAAGACGGCGAACGATTTTAGCAGGGAGTTCATCAAACAATCTAGCGCGGTCGTCAGGAGACATTTTATCAACTATATCTAGTACTTCCTGCCGTTTAAATTCTTGAATTAAAGCTTGCTGAATAGCAGAATCTAAATATTCATAAACTTCGATCGCTTCCGTCTTAGACAGTAGACGAAAAGCAATTACTTGCATTGATTCTGGCAACCCTTCGATCGCTTCGGCAATATCTACAGGTTGTACGGGAACTAAAAGAGCTTTTGCTCCCTCTAAGTTTCCTTGATTCAGTAATAGTTCTAATTGGGTACGAACTAGCTGACGTAGTTCACTATGTTTAACTCCATTGGCAGTCATAAACCTCCCCCGCTTAGTGTAATAGTCTTGGTTTGTTATCTAGTTAACTAAAATTTGGCTTTAATTCCTAATAATTTAGATGTTGCTCCTGTTAGAGAATTTGCATTTTTTAACATTGTCTTCTATCTTGGCATTCTTTGTTAGCTTAATGCTGTGATAGTCTACTAAAAAAAGAGATTTAATGTCGGTACAGCGTTTGTTTTAATTATGTTGATGTGTATTCTGCACTCGGAATTGACAGAGTTGTTTCCGTACTATTTATCTCAAACTATGACTGATTTAGGAGACAACTTATGTCAATCTATGTAGGTAATATACCTTATGAGGTTAGCCAAGAAGACCTCTCTAATGTTTTTGCCGAATACGGTACTGTTAAAAGAGTTTATTTACCATTAGATCGGGAAACTGGAAGGGTTCGTGGTTTTGGTTTTGTAGAAATGGCGAGTGAAGCAGAGGAAGAAACTGCCATTGAAACCTTAGATGGTGCTGAATGGATGGGGAGAGCATTGCGGGTGAATAAAGCTAAACCTCGCGAAAACCGTGGTAATTATGGCGATAATCGTCGCAATAATCGCTTTTCTAGTAGCTATTAATTTATTTTAGCTCTTAGCTTTATCTAATATTTGTCTTTCATCTCAAAAATAACGCGAGGCTCAAGTATTCAACTTGAGCCTTTTGATAAATTAGAAATAGCCTAGAATTTAGGAGTTCAGAGTCAGAAACTTGTTAATTGCTATTTGCTAATGGCTAATGGCTAATGGCTAATTGCTAGTCCTCAAGTACTTCTAATACAACTTTAGGAGTTAGTTTATTCTTAAACCAAATTACTCGATTGGGTAACTCAGTAAAATTAACTCCAGCTTTTTCTAAATTTAGTCTTTCCGATACGGCTAAAATTAAATTATCTGCATCAGCATTACGAACTTGATAAAACTTTTTTTGGAGATATTCTGGTCGCCAATAACCAACAATCTCTAGTAAAAAATCTCTACCGTCGGGATGAACTAAGCGAAAATCGGGAATCATGACACTGCCAGGAAGGGGCACTAGATCGACTTCTCTTTCTAATCGCCATTCGGTTTTGCTTTTTGCCCAACTTTTCGCGAAAGAAGCTTCTAACATACTATCGTAAGGTTTACCAGGAGGATAGTGAGTAACCAAATTACATCGATCGCTACTGAGACTAAAACTGCCAGTTTTTATACCCCCAGAGTAAGGATCGCGGTTTTGCAGTTTAGCTTGTAAACTCCACTTACTAACGTGTAACAATGCCGGCAACATTTTTGCTAAAGCCAAACCGTAGCGAGTACTGGCTTTAAACAAACTAGTAGGACCATCTATGGTAATGGTAAACCCCGTATCCGCATCCCCTTCAATATACGCCATCAATTGAAATAATTTGAGATAGCGAAAGAGTAATTTATATTCCCCCGGATCGTTGCGATGGGCATTAATAATCACATGACTAGCACGGTAAAAAATACCCTGAACTTGAGAAAGATTATAACGATGAACTAAAGCTTCGTGTACGGGGGGATCGAACTGAGTTAGGATGCGATTTTCTTGTAAGTCGGCATAGAGTCCCTTTTCTACTTCTTCGGGGGATACTTTACGCTTTAATTCCGTAGTAAGATGATGGGCGATCGTCTCTAAATTTTGGCTACGATGGAGAGGGATAGTTGTCTTTTTAGCTGCTTCGGCAAATACTTTATGGCGTAAAGCTTGAGGTTCGAGAGGGCTAATAATTTCAAATGTAGAGAAATGATTGCGTAACAGATGAGCTAATCCTCTTTTGACGCGATAATCAGGGCTATCTCCTTCTAAATCGGCTAATTTTTGATTTAATTCCCCCTGGGTTTTGCCCACATTCTCGGCAAAACAATTAATTCCCTCAGTAGCTAAAGCGATCGCTCTGTTATCGATTGATAACTTTTTTGGGACTAAAGTATTGCCGTTATAGCGATAAATTAATAGATCGGAAGGGAGCATAGATCGTTCGGAGTTACAGTAGAAAAGCGATATATCATGTCTGTAAAGAAGTTCGGCAGTCTAGAAGTTTACATTAGTTATTACGCTAATTGTAAATTTTTTGAAAAGTAAGCATAAATAAAATAGGGAAAAAACGCTCGATGGGGACTAGGATGTATAAACCCTTAGAATGTAGACCGGATAGCTATCAAGAATGGTATCAACAAGGTAATAGTTTGTGCGAAAAAGGTTGTTACTCAGAAGCAATAGCTAGCTATGATAAAGCGATCGAATATAATCCACGGAGTTATTGGGCTTGGTATCGCAAAGGTGTAGCCTTAGAAAAATTAGCCCAATACCAGGGAGCTATAGAACATTATGCCCAAGCTGCTAGTTTGAAACCTGACAATTATTGGTCGTGGTATCAACAAGGTTGTATTTTGTCAGCAGAATTAGCACAATACGAACGGGCGATCGCTTGTTTTAGCAAAGCTTTAGAGACTCATCCTCGAGATTACTGGGGACTTTATCGTATAGCAGAAGCTTACCGCCAACTGGGAAATTACGAACGGGCAATTGTATTTTACAATCGAGCTTTAAAATTACGTCCTCATGATTACTGGGCTTGGTATCGCCAAGGGGAAGCTTTTCAACAGTGGGAGAATTGGCAAGCAGCTATAGATAGTTATAACAATGCTTTGGCTATCAAGCCCAATGATTATTGGGCTTGGTATCAAAAAGGGGTGATTTATCAACAATTAGCTGACTTACGAACCGCGATCGAATGTTATACTCAGATTTTGACCACAGAACCACAATCCGATTGCGTGTGGTATCGACAAGCTTGTTGTTACGCTCTACTAGACAATTATAATTGGGCAATTACTAGCCTAGAAAAAGCGATCGATCTCTATCCAGAAAAATATTTAGAACTAGCTTCATCTGAGAAGATTTGGTCACAATATAGAAAGCATCCAGGGTTTATTTCTTTAATAGTTAATAAAAAAGCCAAGTTTAATTGTTAGAAATAAACTCAATAGTCTAATAGTTGGATGACTGATTATCATTAAGATAATTAGCTGCCGGGCAACTGTTAGCTTTGAGGTATTCTGTCAATTGTTGAGGAAAATCTGGGTTGTCAACACTGTTAACCCAACGAGTAAACCAAGGTTTATGCTTCCGATTTTGATAAAATTGTTCTGGCAACTCACAAAGCATTTTTACCGCTTTAAGTAAATTATTTTCTTTAGTAGCTTTAATATGAATAGCGTAGACATATTGCACTTTATATAAAGTTTGTTTGCATTTTTCATCGGCAAAACCTCCTAAGGGAGTGTTAAATTCTTCTAGCTCGTGCATTACCTGTCTTAAGCTTTCTTCCTCTTGAATAAAGACAGCATCTTCAGCCCGTTTTAATAGGCTATTATCGCAGTTTATGACACTATTAGAAGAAGTAGAGGCTTGTTTAAATATTTGTCCGAAAGTAAGAATAGTTACTATTATTCCCAACAAAAAAGCTATAGATAAATGCACGAGCGAATCTTTTTTTTGTTTTACTCGATCGACAGCAGCAATACTCGAACCAATTAATTTCGGGGGTGCATTTTCTGACTGCGGAATGCGGTCATCCGCAAGCCCTGCTTTTTCAAGGTGGGGAACGGATGACTCTTCTCTCCAGCTATCATCGATAGATTCTTCAACCAGATTATCACTTTGCTCTACTGTGGATCGATCGTTTAACCGTGGAATGCGGTCATCCGCAAGCCCTGCATCGGAGCGCGTTCCCTTACGGAGAAAACCTTTACGGGGTCGCTCTTTCTTTTCAAGGTAGGGAACGGATGACTGGGAATTATTATTAGCAATAACAATCGCATCCATATAATTAGAATCATTAAAATTATTTCTAATTATTTGATAATATTCTCCTGGAGCAAAATTTTGTCGTTCATCTTGAGGATAACGTTGCTGTTGTTCCTGTTTTCCATAAAAATAATCGCAGACTATTTCTTCTAAATTAGTAAGATTATTTATCTGCCAATTTTCTAAGCAAGCTCCAGTCAGGATTGACTTTTTAAAGTTAGTTTGTAATGCGGTTACTTGAGTTAAATTAGCATTGGTGAGGTCGGCAGAACTAAGATCTGCTCTAGTAAGATCGGCTTGTGTTAGGTCAACTTCACTTAAGTCTGAGCCATTAAGATTTGCACTAATTAAACAAGCTCGATCGAGATTAGCTCCCTTAAGATAAGCACATTTAAGATTTGTTTTTCTGAGATCGACTCCACTTAAATTAACTCCACTTAGATTGACTCCACTTAGATTTAAATTACTTAGATTTGTCCCACTCAAATCTAAATTAACTCTACTATTTTCTTGTCGCCAACAATTCCATGCTTTTACATCTTGTTTGAGTAAAGTAAGATGTCTGTTATTAGTCATCTTGTCTGACCTAGTTGATAATCTTATTGAGATTATATTGTTTGATTTTCTCGACCTTAGTTAAACCGATTTAGCCAAATAAACTAGCGATCGCTTTACCCATATTCTCTGGTTGCATTGCTGCGGTTGCTGCGGTAGGCTCGTAACCACAATGTACCATACAGTCAGCACATTTAGGATTACCACTAGCTTTACCATATTTGCTCCAGTCAGTTTTATCTAGTAGTTCTTGATAGCTAGAATAATAACCTTCATTGAGGAGATAACAGGGTTTTTGCCAACCTAAAACACTATAGCTAGGACTACCCCAAGGAGTACATTCAAAGTCTTTTTCTCCGATTAAAAACTCTAAAAATAAGGGATTATGATTAAAATTCCAGTTTTTATGACCAGATTTCCAAGGAGAGAGAATTTCTCTAAATAAAGCCTTAGTTTGTTCTCTTTTTAAGAAACTATCTTGCTCTGGTGCCCATTCGTAACTATAACCAGGAGAGATCATCATGCCATCGAGATTGAGGCTTTCCAGAAAATCAAAAAATTCCTGCATTTGTTTGGGGTCAGCACCTTTAAACACGGTAGTATTGGTAGTAACACGAAAACCTTTCTGTTTAGCAGCTTGAATTGCAGCCACTGCCTTGTCAAATACTCCCTGGCGATCGACACATTTGTCGTGTTGTTCTCGTAAACCATCTAAATGGACGCTAAAAGTCAGGTAGGGGGAAGGTTCAAATTTATCGAGGCTTTTCTCTAGTAATAAGCCATTGGTACAAAGATAAACAAATTTTTTCCTATCTACCAAACCCCTAACAATTTCATCGATTTGAGGATGTAATAAAGGTTCTCCTCCTGGAATAGACACCACAGGCGCACCGCATTCTTCTACTGCTGCAAAACATTCTTCTGGGCTAAGGTTTTGTTTCAAAATTTCTGCTGGATGCTGAATCTTACCACAGCCAGAACAAGCCAAATTACAACGGAATAAAGGTTCTAACATCAAGACAAGAGGAAAGCGTTTGCGCCCCATCAGACGTTGAGTAACCAGGTATTTACCAACAGTTAAAGCTTGTTGTAGTTGAATTGCCATTATTTCTCTTCTCACCAATAGCTCATGTGAGTTATTGTAATGAGATTTGAGCAGTTGTTAAAGTTATTTTTTTGATGTGGCGATTTCTTGTAAAGAGTTAATCGTAGGGTAGGCAGAGAGTCGAGCGTAACTTTAGGTACTATAAGCAAAGTAAGCATCTACAGCTTTAGCAGTTCCTGTAAGATGATTATTGTTTTCATCTCCTGTAATTAATTGCTGTTCAATAGATAAAATAATTTCTGATAATTTTGCACAGATACTTATCTGTTCGATCGCTTTACTTTGGATAACTCAAAAAACTTAACCTATAAAACTAATGAAAAAAGTTGCTATTTTTGGTAAACCAGGTGGCGGTAAGTCTACCTTAGCTAAAACCTTAGCTGAAGTTACAGGTTTACCCCTTTTTCAACTCGATCGTATTGAGTATGGCAAAGGTGGCATTCGAGTTTCCGAAGAAGTTTATATTCAACACTAACAAAAACCAGACTACCAAATTTGATAACATACTAACAATTAATAATAAGTAACTAATAATGAACCATGAACAATTAAAAAAAGAATGGCTAGAAATTGGCACAATTGTTTCACCTCAAGGATTAAGAGGAGAGTTAAGAGTATATCCTAATTCTGATTTTCCCGAACGTTTTCTCGAACCTGGAATACGTTGGTTGCAGCATCCAGAAACGGGAGAAATTGAATCAATAGAGCTTTTAGGTGGACGTTATATACCCAAAAAAAACCTTTATATAATTGTTATAGAAGGCATAGAAAATCGCGATCGAGCTGAAGAATTACGAAATTATAAAATATTAGTCGATCAAAGCGATCGCCCCACCTTAGAAGAAGACGAATATCACGTTGCCGATCTCATTAATTTAGAAGTATATCATCAACAAACAAGAGAAAAAATTGGCATTGTTATTGATGTTTTTACCGCAGGCAATGACTTATTAGAAGTAAAGTTACACCAACAGCCAGTAGTTGAAACAAAACCAGCCCGCGATCTTTCCCAAATTAGCCGAAAAAGTAAACGCAAAAAACAAAAAAAACCCCAAAACAAACCAGCCACTATATTTATTCCTTTCGTCAAAGAAATAGTCACAGTAGTAGATATTCCCAACAATAAAATTGAAATTACTCCCCCCGAAGGGTTATTAGAAATTAATCGTATTTCTTCTTAATATCACGTCAGATAGCGGTTGACTTATATTTTCAAGACAGGAGTATAATCTTAGCTAATCTTTGATTAGACATCTATTAAGATTATCTAAGTACTATCAGAGTTGAACTATTAACCATATGCAAACTGCACCTTTCGGTTCTTGGAAATCACCAATCACATCCGATCTAATTATCTCTCAAACTATAGGCTTAGGGGGAGTTACTGCTGATGGAGATGATATCTATTGGCTAGAGATACGACCAACCGAAAAAGGAAGAAATGTTCTAGTCAAGTATAATGCTAATGGAGAAGCGATCGATCTCACCCCTGCATCTTTTAATGCGCGATCGCGTGTCCATGAATATGGTGGTGGTGCATTTCTCATTACCGCAGGTACGATTTATTTTTCTAACTTTGCCGACGGTAGAATTTATCAACAAACCGCAACCAGTCACCCTCGGCCAGTAACCGCAGAAGGAAAAAAACGCTACACCGATATAATTATCGATCGCGCCAGAAATAATCTAATTTGTGTGTGTGAAGACCATTCTCGATCCGATACAGAACCAGAAAACACGATTGTCACTATCGATTTAGCAACGGGGACAGTAGCCAATCTTATCTCTGGTAGCGATTTTTACTCTTCCCCTTGTCTCAGTCCCGATGGTAGTCATCTGGCATGGTTAAGTTGGCATCATCCTTATATGCCTTGGGACAGTACTTACCTTTGGTTGGCTAAAGTTAATAGCGATGGTTCCCTAGCAGAAGCAAAATTAGTAGCTGGTGGAGAAAATGAATCGATTTGCGAACCTAAATGGTCAGCGGGTGGTCAGTTATACTTTTCTAGCGATCGCCATGACTGGTGGAACATCTATCGTTACGATCGGAATGGGACAATAGAAGCTCTTTACGAGATGGAAGCAGAATTTGCCTATCCTCATTGGGTATTTGGTTTGTCTACCTATGCTTTTATTGACCCAGACAAGATTATTTGTACTTATTCTCAAAATGGTAGTTGGCATTTAGGCAGTATCGATACCCAGACTAAACAGTTTCAGACGATAGAAACTCCCTACACCAATATTTCTTCTGTACAAGCCACTAACAATGGTCGAGCTTTATTTATTGCAGGATCTCCTACCGAACCTACAGCAGTAGTTAAATTAGATTTAGCCACAGGAGAAAAAGAAATACTCAAACAGTCAGGAAAATTAGATTTTGATTCTGCCTATCTATCTGTCCCAGAAGCCAGATCTTTTCCGACAGCAAATGGCTTAACGGCTTATGCCTGGTATTATCCACCCCAAAATAAAGACTTTTCTGCGCCAGAAGGGGAATTACCACCTCTTTTAGTCAAAAGCCATGGCGGACCGACTGCCTCAGCCTCTGTTAGTCTCAATTTACGGATTCAATATTGGACTAGTCGTGGTTTTGGTTATTTAGACGTAAACTACGGTGGCAGTATTGGTTATGGTCGTAAGTACCGTCAACGATTGGAAAAAAATTGGGGTATTGTCGATGTAGATGACTGCGTTAATGCAGCCAAATATTTAGTACAACAAGGAAGAGTAGACGGAGATAGACTGGTGATATCTGGTGGTAGCGCGGGAGGTTATACAACTTTAGCTGCTCTTACTTTTCGCGATACCTTCAAAGCAGGTGCGAGTTACTACGGTGTGAGCGACTTAGAGACTTTAGCTAGAGATACTCACAAGTTTGAATCTCGTTATCTAGACGGATTAATCGGTGCTTATCCAGCCGAGAAAAATATTTACGAAGCGCGATCGCCTATTCATTTTACCGAACAACTGTCTTGTCCTGTCATCTTTTTCCAAGGAGGAGAAGATAAGGTAGTCCCACCTAATCAAGCAGAGATGATGTTTACGGCGATTAAAGACAAAGGATTACCTGTGGCTTATATTTTGTTTGAAGACGAAGGACACGGTTTTCGGCAAGGAAAGAATATTAAAAAAGCCTTAGATAGTGAATTTTATTTTTACTCCCGCGTCTTTGGCTTTGAACCCGCCGACCGCATAGAAGAAATAGAAATTGTTAATCTAAAATAGTTTGTCTGAGAGTGTCAAAACCATAGTTTTTATAAATATTTTAAATTAAATTGAATTATTTTATTTAATTTGTTTTAGGATAAAAAATAAAGCTATGGTTGAAAGAAGCAGATGAATAACCAAAGCAAAATAATTGTTGGTTTTATGATAGCTTTTAGTGTGCTAGGACTAAGCACATTTGCCAAGGAATCTCCGACTCTAGCAAATAATGAACCTACCGCACCTATAGACGATGGGGCACGCCATTTAAGAGGATTAGAAACCAAGAACTCTGCTGATTGGAATTTTGCGATTGAAGAAGAAAATCAGCAACAAACAGACTATCAACTGCGAATTTACGAACCAGAGGTCAGAATAGTCGAACAAAAAGAACCGGAATGGAGAAATACCGGAGAACAGCCCAACTACTCCGTGTTAGTAGATGTCTATGATTTTACCGAAGAAGAAGTGGAATAAAATAAGAGGATTAGGGATTAGGCATCTGTGACAAGTTAAGAAACTACGTTGTTTGTCAACAGCGTGATTTTTCCACAACGCGAAGAAGCTTCGCCGTTCCTCACTCTCAATCAGTTTTTTGCTAATCCCTAATCGCTAATTGTCTTTGAGAAATTGTAAAATTTTTTTTTCGAGTTCAGAGATTACCCTAAATTTAAGCCATTCGATTACCATCTTTAGTTATGACAAAATTAAAGTCTATTTTCAATTCGTTATTCTATGATCGAATGAAAAGGAATATGACCCAGGAGATAACAAAGTGGAAAATAATGACTGGTTGAAGCAGCTATTAATGGTAGGAGTTGGCACAACCTCTTTAGTAGCTGAAAAAATCAAAGAAGTAAGTGAAGAATGGGTTAAAGAAGGGAAAATTAATCCAGACCAAGCCAAAGCCTTTATGGATGAGTTGACCAATCAAATTAATTCAGAACAAGGCAATTGGCAAAAACAGATGGAACGGCAAATGAAGAATATGTTGCAAGATTTGGGAGTTCCTCGTCAGTCAGAAATGGATGAGTTGAGAGGTCGAATAGACCGTTTAGAACGTCAAGTTAGAGATTTAGAAAATAAACTATGGCGATAAAAATTTGCCTGTAAATAAACTATTGAGAGTCTAAATGTAATTTAAACTACAAACAGTCGAGGTAATGATACAGATATATCTCAACGAAATCGGCTAATATTGAGGTTATAAGTGCGGTTTTTTTTACCGCTCACTTTTATCTTAAATCTTTGTTGGTAATATACTAGCTAGAGGAAGCGTCTAAAAGTCTGGGAATGAATTTAACAACGTTCCTAAATTAAAACAATTAATTAAGACAGCATATCTGTGATTACTTTAACCCTACTACATCCTCTCCAACCAGTTCCAGTTCAAAGCTGGACGTTTAAAAATGAGCCAAAAATTAGCATTGGTCGCTCAACTAGTAATGAAGTAGTCCTTTACAGCGCAGTAGTTTCTCGCCATCATGTGGAAATTAGAAAAGTAGCAGATGAATGGGAATTGGTAAATTTGGGAGCTAATGGAACCTATGTTGATGGGAAGAGAATTACTAAAACTTTGGTAGTCGATGGCATGATTATGCGTTTAGCTAGTTCGGGTCCAAAAATTCTGATTAAGATAGAATCAGCTTCAGAACCAGAAGAAGATACCAGTGAGGAACAAAAAAGGTCCAAAACTAGGCGACTAAAAGATACTAAAAATACCTTAATCAACTAGTGGCAAACCAACTTGCATTACATTAACTTCTGTCCCCGCAGCAAGTAATTTTTCTCCTATGGGCACTACTGCTAAACCATTAGTTTGTGCCAAATTAATTAAATTCCCAGAACTATGGCTACCACCAGCCAGCACAAATTCATAATTACCATTAACTAAATGTAACCGTCCCCAGAGATAAGTTTCTCGTTTACCACCAGCACGTAAATCACCGCGAGTAATAGCTTTGACAAAAGCTGGTTGGTAATTATTGGCTAATCCCGAGAGTTTTTTGAGGGCTGGTAAGACAAAACGCCAACAACTAACTAAAGCGGAAACAGGATTACCAGGAATACCAAAATAAAGACAATCGTTAGCAAAGGTAGCTACTGTTAGAGGCTTTCCTGGTTTAACTGCTACACTACGAATATGTATTTCTCCCCCCAATTCTGCGAGAAGACGATCGATATAATCGTAATCTCCTACAGATACGCCTCCTGTGGATAAAACAATATCTGTCGAATTTATAGCCCGCTTGATCGCGCTTTTTAATATTTGAGGTTTGTCTGGTATAATTCCTAGCTTAATTGGTATTGCTCCACTTTGCGCCACTAAACTAGCTAAGGCATACTGATTAGAATCGACAATTTGCCCTGGTTGAAGAGGACTATCGGGGGAGACTAACTCATCCCCTGTGGATAAGATCGCTACTTTGGGAAGGCGATAGACAGTTAATTGCGTACATTGTGCCGTAGCTAATACTGCTATCTCTGCTGCACCTATCTTTATCCCTGGCTGCAACATCGGCGTTCCTGCTTGATAGAAAGAGGCTTTATGTCTGACAAATTCTTGAGGTTGAGGCGCGGAGAGAATTTTTACTTTATTGCCTTCTTTTTGAGTATTTTCCTGAATAACAATAGTATCGGCACCATTTGGCATCATTGCCCCAGTAAAGATACGGGCTGCTTGTCCTGTTGTCAGTGTTACTTTTGGCGGACAACCAGCAGGAATTTCTTCCACAACTTCTAAAGTTACTGGGTTGTTGGGGTTACTATCTTTAACATCCTCGTAACGGATTGCGTAACCATCCATTGCCGAATTATCCCAATAAGGAAAATCTAGTTTGCTAGTAACAGGGGCTGCCAAAATACGCCCAACCGCAGCATCTAAACCTACTATTTCTGTGTCTTCTAATTTGAGTGACTTAACTAGATTCAAAATAATCGATTCAGCATCTTTAACTGGCAACATAAGTGGGTAATCTAAATTAATTAGAAAATAGGATGGGTAGGGAGCAGGGGAACTTCAGGAGCTTCAGGAGCTTCAGGGGCATAGGGAAAACTACTTCTATTTTTTTTCTGCTCTTTCCCTGAAAGCTAAACTTGAAGTAATAACCTATTTTAAATAATACAGAAAAAAGTAATGTACGAAGATGAACTAGGAAACAACGATTTTCCTAAAGTACCATTTGAGCGCAGAACTGGAGCATTTTTAATTGATTTTGTTGCTGTTTGGTTTCTCAGTTCTTTTTTTGGTGCTTTTCAGTGGCTAATATTTCTGCTTGCTTGGTTGGGAATGCGCGTAGTTTGGGTAGACAAAAATCAAGGGCAAAGCTTGGGAAGATGGGCGTTAGATGTGAGAGTAATGGACTTTCGTTACGCCAGAATGCCCGAGTTGATGTCTTTAACTAAAAGAGAAGGAATAGTTGGCGTTGCTGCCATGTTAGCAATGTATGGGTTACAAATTAATTTTGTCGATCCCTTATCTATGCTACTACTCAATGTCCCTTTGTTAGTAGACTGTTTAGCAGCTTTAGTTGACGAAGATTTCAATCAAGCTCTGCACGATCGCTTTACCGATACTATGATAGTACCGAGCCAACGAGGCTTTTCTTTAGACTTAAGATTAAAAAAAATATTTGCTGAATTGAAGAAAAATATGCAAAAATATTAATTTGCGTGTCTCAATATAAGTAACCAATAAAATAGTTAAAACTATGGCAAGTAAAAAGGGTGTACGTATTATTATTAGTTTAGAATGCACCGAATGTCGCAGCAACAGCAACAAGCGCTCTCCTGGTGTATCTCGTTATACCACTAGCAAAAACCGTCGCAACACCACAGGGAGATTAGAACTGAAAAAGTTCTGTACTCATTGCAATAAGCACACCGTGCATAAAGAAATTAAATAATTACCAGTTACTCGCTCGCTCGAGCGTTAAAAAAGATATTTTATTTAACAAAAATTATGGCATACTACCGCAAACGTCTTTCCCCTATTAAACCTAGCGACCCTATCGATTACAAAGATGTAGAATTGCTCCGCAAATTTATTACAGAGAGAGGCAAAATTTTACCTCGGCGGATCACTGGTTTAACTGCTCAACAACAAAGAGACTTAACTGACGCAGTCAAAAAAGCGCGTATTCTCGCATTACTACCTTTCATTAATAAAGAAGGTTAATAACTACTTGAGTAAATTCTAGTCAAAACAAATTGAGTAAGCAAAAGGTAGACTGAAGATTAAGTTGTTAAGTGTTGAAGCACAAAGCTGGTGGAAAAAGGAACGCTGATTGAATTCAGACTACAAGGGGAACGTCTTCTTGCAGTAGCGGAACGTCCAGAAGGCAAAAAAGATTGGATCGTTGTAGATGGAAAGGGACAATCCCATAAGATTCGTCCTCAGCGAGTAGAATATACAGTAAGCGGAAATTCCTACGAGCCTACTGATATTCCTAGCTTTATTGAAGAAATACAGCCTTATCTAGACCCAAGTAACTTAGAGATAGCGTGGGAAATATTAGTCGAAGAAGGAGAATCTGTTACTCCCGAACAAATGGCAGAACTTTTATTCTCCGATCGAAGTCCAGCTTTGTGCTACGCTGCCCACACTCTCCTCTGTCAAGATAAAATCTACTTCAAAAAAAAAGGCGATAATTATGAACCTCGCTCGCTCAATCAGGTAGAAGAAATCAAGCATCAACTAGAAGTAGAAGAGCAAAAAAATCGAGAAAAATCAGAATTTATTGCCCATATTCAACAAGCATTAGCGAGAGAAACAGTAGAATGGACAGATAGCGACCGCTCTCGCTTAGAAGTAATTGAGAAGGTAGTACTAGAACCCGACAGTAATTCTCGTCTTGCCCAAGAAATCTTAGCATTAGCAGGGCGTGCATCGGCTCCTGGGTCTGCCTTTGAGTTGCTAGTGGATATAGGATGGTGGAGTAAACACGAAAATTTGTTTTTACGCCGTAGTTCTTATCCTGTTAATTTTCCCAAAAAGGTACTTGAAGTGGCGCAATCTTGGCTGCAATCTCCCCCTAATGACTTTGATTCTGACCGTCTCGATTTGACTCATCTGAAAGTCTATACTATCGATGACGAAAGCACGGAAGAAATAGACGATGGTTTGAGTATAGAATATCTTGGAGAAGAGCGATCGCCAAGACTCTGGATTCATATTGCCGATCCCAGTCGTATAGTAGATCCAGGAGATGAACTAGACTTAGAAGCACGTCGTCGCAGTACCAGCCTCTACTTACCGACAGGCATGATTTCCATGTTCCCGACAGAACTAGCCACTGGACCTATGAGTTTGGTTCAAGGGCAAGTTTGTGCTGCTCTTAGTTTCGGTGTAATCCTTTCAGAAAGTGGAGCAGTAGAAGAGTATTGCATTCACTCCACTCTAATTAAACCAACTTACCGCCTCACCTATGAAGATGTTGATGAAATGTTGGAGTTGGGAGTATTAAAAGAGCCAGAAATTGCCGAGTTAGCCAAGCAAGCAAAAAGGCGCAGGGAATGGCGTAAAGCCCAGGGTTCAATCCAGATTCAAATGCCAGAATCTACGATCAAAGTAAGAGAAGATGAAGAAATTACTATTGAATTACTCGATATATCTCAATCTCGCCAGTTAGTAGCAGAGATGATGATTTTAGCAGGAGAAGTAGCAGGAAGTTATGGGAAAGAACATAATTTACCCCTACCTTTTCGGGGACAACCTCAACCAGAATTACCCCCAGACGAAGAACTTTCACTATTGCCAGCCGGTCCAGTACGTTTCTGTGCCTTGCGTCGCTGTATGCCTCGTAGTGAAATGGGTATAACTCCTGTCCGTCATGCCAGTCTGGGTTTAGATAGTTACATTCAAGTAACCTCTCCTATTCGTCGTTACACCGATTTACTGGCTCATTTTCAAATTAAAGCGCATCTTAAAGACGATCCCCTTCCTTTTTCGAGTGAAGAATTACAAGAAATTCTTTTTAGTGTCACCACCTCTGCTTACGAAGCAACTTTAGTCGAACGTCAAACTAATCGTTATTGGGGACTAGAGTATTTGCGTCGTAATGCCGATCGCAGTTGGCAAGTTTTAGTACTGCGTTGGTTACGAGAAGATGATAACTTGGGATTAATTTTATTGGAAGATTTAGGTTTAGAATTGCCTCATCGCTTTGAACGTTCCGTAGCTTTGGGCGATCGTCTGGAAGTGCAAGTAACTCGTGCCGATCCCCATCGAGATGAAATTCGTTTTCGCGAAGTCGCTTCCACAGAAATTCAATCAACAGCTAGTTAAACTTTAATCTTTAGAGATGACAAGAGAGTCTAACCAAACTTTTTCTCAGTTTGCGTCTCACCAAATTGTATGTATAGAGGGGCAAACCGCTTTTCTTTATAGTGAAGTAATTCAAGTTATTGTTAAACGGCAATTTTGTTGGGCTAGACCATTATTTCTTGCTAAGTTTAACGATCCTTCCACAACACCTAGAGATAATTTTCCCACAGCCTGTCAAATAATCGATCTCCGTGAAGGAGCGGATTTGCTTTTACCTCTCAGTTTTTTCCGTCCTGCCCTAGATACCGAAATCGTACCTTCGATCGCTCAACTAAATAGTATCGATCTGTCTATAAAAGATAAACAAATAGCTAAAAAACAACTTAACGGTTTTATTCAACAGGTGTGGCAAGCAAACTCGAACAAAGAACAGTAATTAGTATTGACTGGCATCAAGAATGATACAGATTTTCTGCCAAAAATATTGGTAAATTCTCGGTTAGATAATAAAAGCCTCGGCGAATAGACTGGCAGAGTGAGAGTAAATTTTATTGTTCTAATTACCCATGCTTGCCAGAATTTGGAGTGCTGCGATCGTTGGTATTGATGCGGTTAAAGTTGGGGTAGAAGTAGATGTTGCTGGCGGATTGCCCAAAACTGTAGTAGTAGGCTTACCCGATGCTGCGGTGCAAGAGTCGAAAGAACGAGTCAAAGCAGCTTTAAAAAATTCTGGTTTTGCTTTTCCTGTTCGTAAAATTGTGATTAATCTCACTCCTGCGGATTTGCGGAAAGAAGGGCCTAGCTTCGATTTACCTATTAGTATTAGGTATCTTAGCAGCTTCCGAACAAGTTAATGCCCAGTTATTGGGAGATCACTTGTTTTTAGGTGAGGTTAGCTTGGATGGCAGTTTACGGGCTGTAGCAGGAGTCTTACCTATTGCAGCAGCAGCCCAAAGTTTGGGTATTAGTGGTTTAGTTGTGCCTGTAGATAATGCCCAAGAAGCAGCAGTCGTTAAAGAGTTATCGGTTTATGGCTTGGAAAGTTTAACAGAAGTAGCCGATTTTCTCGATCGACCTGACCAATACAAGCCTGTAAAATTAGATATTGAGAGTAAGCTAGGGCATTCTCGTCTCAATTACCCTAACCTCAAAGATGTCAAAGGGCAAGTTCATGCCCGTCGCGCCCTAGAAATTGCTGCTGCGGGTGGGCATAATTTACCTTTATCTGCATCTATAAAGTCTATAAAGCATATCTGACAAGATATTAACGTTATAGATATATCAATAGTGTTAGATTTCGCGATGGTGAATTAACGATCTGCTTTACATAATCTTGCCGAACAAAAATAAACGAATTATTCTAAATAGTACTGTTTCTATTCTTATTTTTAACTTGTTTTTTCGTTCAACAATCATGATAGTATTTTTGCACTAAGCAGATTCAAAATTAAATCTTGGGACGTTTAATAGAAATACTGTTTCAATTTATGAAAAATACGTCTATCTTTCAAAACAGAGCCAAATCCGAAATATTTTCTCCAGTAAAAGAAATTACAGCATATGAGGCTTTATGGACGAAATATCGCTCCGTCAAAAAAATAGCGGATATTTTTAGGCAATCAAATCACGATTTACCCTCTAATGTTGTTGAAATCGAAAATATTTCAACTAAATATATCAATGAGATTAAATCTACATTGAACGATTTATTTCCATTTACAAAGTTTTCTGCACTCTTTTATGGTGATTTTGAATACCCAAACTGTCTCAGGGATGCTAAAAATCCAATTGAAGTTCTTTATTATCAGGGGGCATTAGACTTGTTATCCTCTCCTTCCGTATCTGTTGTTGGGGCGCGAAAGGCATCATCAGAAGGGTTAAAAAGAGCAAAAAAGATTACTCATTTGCTAGTTACTAACAATTACACCGTGATGTCTGGACTAGCAGAGGGTATCGATACTGCTGCCCATGAAGCTGCTATCGAATTTGGGGGGAAAACTATTGCTGTAATTGGTACTGCACTTAATCATAATTATCCAAAATCGAATGTGGAGTTACAAAAAGAAATAGCTAAAAATCATCTTTTGATAAGTCAAGTGCCTTTTTATCAGTATTCTCTTCAAAATTATCGAGCTAATAGATATTTCTTTCCAGAAAGGAATAAAACTATGTCAGCTTTATCTCTAGCAACTGTAATTGTAGAGGCTTCTGATACTAGTGGAACTCTAATTCAAGCAAGAGCAGCATTAAGTCAAGGAAGAAAATTATTTATATTAAATTCCTGTTTTGAAAAAAATCTTGAGTGGACTGGACGATTTTTGAAGAGAGGAGCTATCAAAGTGGTAGATGGCTCTGAAATAATTCAAGAATTAGGCAAACTTCAGGATGATAACAGAAGAGAAAGTGAGATGGCGTAAAACAGACGAGTCTGATTGGCTAATAAATTGTCCCGAACACCTTACTTTGGACTTAGTATATGGGAGAATTTATACTCCAGGAGCATCTTATACATATTCTCAAACAAACGATTTTATTTTAAATTTTAAAATTAAGCCAAGTGAGTTGAATCGTTTAAGATATAAACAATCAGCTATAAATCGATTTGCTGATGAGGTTATTGAACTTTTTAAGGGTGATTTTTTAAATACAAATGATAACTATTTTCTTGTACCTATTCCTCCCTCAAAAAGCAAATCACACTCCGATTATGATGATAGACTTGAACAAGTAACAAAAATAATTGCAGCAGAGTTTCCGAATGTCACCAATTTTCCTTTAGTATCAACTAATTGCAGTGGTGAAAGTTATCATGAAAGTGGGAAAACTCG
>JASJDJ010000245.1 GCA_030065635.1 Xenococcaceae cyanobacterium MO_188.B32 | reverse complement strand
TTCTACTTTTGATGACACTTGGGGGCAGTTTCAGTCAGCAACTTCAGCAATTATACAACCAACTTTTCGCTTTCTCTGCCTTCTTAACCCCGATCTCGTATGACTTTTAGCATTTATTAACTTAACCTTGACTGGGCTGGGCTCTCTACTCCTAACAGACGTGGAGCACCCAGCAGCTTGTTTTGCCAGACAGGATCGTCATAGATTTGTTCGGCTACTCGTTTCATCACGGACATAGCCAGTTCTAAATCCGCATCATAGCTCACATCAATCGGAAACTTGACCTGAGCCCAGCCACTAGACTTATTCCGCACCCTAGTAATTGTTCCGTTCGGAATAGTGATTAGTTCCCCTTCCAGGTTGCGCAATTGAGTCATCTGTAAACTCAGATTCTCGACCGAGCCTTCGAGCTCGTCAATGGCAATCCAATCTCCTACTGCATACCAATCTTGCAACAGGATGAGAGAACCATTAATCACGTCCTTGATCGGATTTTGCGCGGCTAAGGAAATTCCTAAACTAATCACGCCGAGAATAATTGTGACTGTGTTAGGCAGGGCACCTAACTGACGCAAGATGAAAATCCCCAGCAGAAAATAGGTCAGCATCGTCACCAACCCCTTGATAGCAGAGGCTAAGGTAGGAGCTCTTACCTGTGAGCGTTCGGCGTTCGGAGAGCGAGGGGCTTTTTTTTTCGTCCAGCCAGCGAGCAAGTAGTCAATCAGGACATAACTCCCTTTATTCACCAAGCTGACCCCCACCACCAGCACTAGAACCATCAGTGGTACTCCTGGGGTCGCTCGTCGTCCCCAATGAATTAGCCAATCCAGAGGAGCCAAACCTCCCCATCCTGTCACTCCCAGTAGCCAGTTACTCAGAGAACGGCTCCAGTAAAATAAACTACAGAGATAACCAAAACCCAGAACCCACAACAGAATTTGCCCTCCCAGCAATATGGCTCTCACAAAGGCATTGAGGCTGTATTTTTGTCCATAGGAAAGTTTTTCAACTCGGGTAGTAATTATGTCTAAAGCTAACTCGAGCGGTTTGGAGAACATCACTGGCGATGAGTGCTCATGGTTACTGGCTTGAGCGGAATTAGTCGAGACGGCAAGAAGCTGTTTCAGCTCTAGGCTTCTGGCTGTGAAGAATTTCTGCCCCCAGAATAGGCTCACACTGAGCATAATCATGACCGAGAAAATTTTGAGGGCGAGTCGGGCTTGAGTCCTTAAATAATCTGGTTGACGCTCCTTCCAGGCTTGGAGCAACAGTTTTCTCCCGTAGTCGATTGCTCCTTGGGCTATTTTGGCTTCGGATAATCCCGCTACTTGAGCATCAGCTTGGGTAATAGTAAAAACTACCTCTGGTGGTGCATCTTGGGGAAAAGCTATCAAAATTACGAAAGTTTCCTGCACTTTTGAGGCAGTTATCTGTAACTGTTGGTCTACTACTTGTTCTAGTTCTTCTAGCTTAGAGCTGAAGCTGCCTTGGTTAGCTTGATAACTTCTGGTATAGTTACTCATTCGAGCGAGAAGACCTTGGAGTTTACGATGAATCAATTGTGCCCGAGAAGCAGCATCAGGAATATTGGGTTCCAGCCCAATTTTTGAGGCCACAAATCCGACCGCTTTCCCATCGATAAAAATGGGAGCCAGTTCCAAATTGCCTTCTTGAAAAGTGGGGATGTTATGGAGAAAACTCGTAAAATCCTGGGACAAATTGACGCTGGGAAGAGACTGTTGGGCGTTTAGAGGTAAGAACCCAGCGATACTCACAACCAACGCTAGTAGACTGCTCAAAATCCCGAACGTTAGGAAAGAACTTGGACCGAAAATTTGACCAATTTGCCTCTTTCTCGAGGAGTTGACTCTCTTACTCATTGCTCAATTCACATGGTAAACTCACGGTAAAAAGGCTTCCTTTCCCTTTCTCTGACTCTACACCGATCGCTCCTTGATGAGCTTCAACAATCTGACGAACTAAATGTAGCCCCAAACCGCTACCAGAAAGCCTGTGATTTCCTTGCCGAAACCTTTCAAAGAGATTAGCTTGTTCTTGAATGGAGATGCCACAACCAGTATCCTGAACCTTAATAATCATAAAATCAGCTTTTTGGTGGCAACTAATGCTGATAGAACCACGCTCGGTAAATTTAAGAGCATTACCCATTAAATTGGTCAAAAGACGCCGTATTTCTAACCGAGAACCGACAATTTCGCTATTTTGTTTTTTGGGATGTTTAAACTTAAGGGCGAGCGCTTTTTGTTCGGCAAGGGGTTTTAATTCCTGGATTACTTCCTCAATTAACTCTGCTACGTCAAAATTAGTAAAGGTTAATCTTTTTCTGCCAGCTTCGTAGCGATAGACTTCCAAGATAGTGTTCGTCATCTCTAGCAAATTATGATTGCTAGTTTTCATGGAAGCGATCGCTTCCGACATTGGTTCGGTTAGGGTGCCGAAAGCTTCTTCTTGAAATAAACTCAGTATTCTGTCAGCAGCTACCAGAGGTGTTCTCAAGTCATGAGTAAGACGAGAAACAAAATCTTCTCGCAACTTGGCCATTTGTTCTCGTTCGTCTATGCTGTGTTTTAGCCGTAGTAGCGATCTCACTCTCGCTAAGAGTTCATCAATCTCGATAGGTTTACGGATAAAATCATCTGCCCCTGCATCTAATCCTTCGACTACGTCTGCTCTATCTTGGGCGGTAATCAAGAGAATAGGAATAAAGGATAAGTTTTCTTGTTGACGTATTTTTTTGGTTAATTCGTTACCACTCATGTTGGGCATCATCACATCGGATAAGACTAGATCGGGAGGAGAAGTTTCAATTAGAGTCAAGGCAGTAGCTCCATCTTCCGCCAAACTGACTTGATAGCCAGCCGAGTCGAGGATGGCTTCGATCATACACAGATTTTCCAAGGAATCATCGACTACTAAAATCTTTTTTCCTGGAAAGGTTTCGTCTTTCATTCATCTGTTGATGGTTGATGGTTATTTGTTAATTGGCGAGGCAGAGAAATAGTAAAGGTAGAACCTTGATCCAGTTGACTTTCAACTGTAATTCTACCTTGCATCATTGCTACTAAGTTTTTAACTAAAGCAAGTCCTAATCCTAACCCTTGATTTTGGCGTTGTAGGCTTTGATCTGCTTGCCAAAATTTAGCGAAGATTTGGGCTATAAGTGGAGCGGGAATACCGATTCCTGTATCTTTTACCTTAATGATGATGCGATTCTTAGTTACTTCAGTCACAGCGAGCTGAACAGCTCCTTGTTCGGTAAATTTAATTCCGTTTTCAACTAAGTTAGTTAGAATTTGTCTTAACCTCAGGCGATCGCTCCTAATTAGGGGATCTTGTAGCTCACAATTAACTTGTAATTTTAACTGTTTTTTTTCTGCTTGAGGAAGAAGTTCTTGAATTACCTCTTCTACTAAATAGATTAGGTTAAATTGTTCTATTTGCAGTGGTAAACAATTTGCTTCTAGCTGCGATAGATCGAGCATTTTGTCAATAGACTTCAGCAAGTTTCTACCACCCAGAAGTACTTTTTCAACTATGCTTAATTGCTGACGATTTAGGTGCCCATAATGCTGGCGTAACATTAATTGACTATAGCCCAGAATCAAATTGAGAGGATTCCGCAATTCATGGGAGACAATTCTCAGCAATCTAGCTTTCAGCTGTTCGACAATCTGAATTTCTCGCTGCTGCTGCTGGATAATATCTTGTAGGATAGCTATGAGTTCTTGATTTTCTTGCAAATTTTGTTTATGAATAGCTATCTGCTGCTCAAGAGCAGTAATTTGTTGTCGCTCATAGCCAGTCTTGACAATCTGTGCTTTTATCCCTGCTTTTTGGAGAAGATTGTTCAGGGATGATTCGTTTTTTTCACCATCATTAGTAATTACAATTTGGAAAACCTCTACCATAAGTTCAAGAAAAAATAGGAATTTTGTTTAGTCAAAAATTATTTTTAGAGGAAGTAGAACCATAAAAGTAGGAAAAATCGCTCGAGTACCCCTTGAAACCCTTAAAATAAGCCTAGAAGTGCGATCTAATCGAATTTAATGGTGAGAGTGTTTGAAACCTAACAACATCATATCTAACTAATGAATCGAGTGGGTTCTACCCAAAAGCTATTTTTACTTCTATCCAAAGACTTATTTTTTACTTAATTTAAGGGATGAAAACTATTAGCGTTGTATTAATTGAAGACCACGACTTAACCAGAATGGGCTTAAGAACTGCTTTACAGCAACAAGATAATATCAATCTTCTTGGGGAAGCTGCTAATGGTAATGAGGGTCTAAAACTATTAACTCAATTACAACCGGATCTTGCCATTGTCGATATTGGCTTACCCGATCTAGATGGGATTGAATTAACCCAAAAATTCAAACAATCTTGTCCGGAGGAAATTAAAACTAAGATTTTAATTCTAACCATGCACGATGATGAATTAGAAGTATTGAGTGCTTTTGCTGCTGGGGCTGACTCCTACTGTATTAAAAATATCCATATTCAACAACTAATCGAAGCAATTAAAACCACGACCGAAGGACAGTCTTGGATCGATCCCGCCATCGCCGAAATCGTATTACAACAAGTTCGCCAAAGTAATTCTGAGTCGATTAAACAAGAAACTGTCAGTATTAAGGCGTTAAGCTCGGAAGAAGGGGAAATACTTCGAGCATATCCCTTAACAGAGCGAGAATTAGACGTTTTAGAACTGATTGTCGGCGGTTACAGCAACAGTAAAATCGGTGAAAAACTGCATATTAGCCTGGGCACGGTAAAAACTCATGTACGCAATATACTGGACAAATTATCTGCCAGCGATCGCACAGAAGCAGCAGTAAGGGCTTTAAGAGCAGGTTTAGTGAAGTGAGCATTCAAGAGAATTAGTATTATCACGAGAACCTCACGGGAGAACGGAAGCCTCGTAACTTTAGTTCGAGGAGGAAGTTCGCCCTAAAGGATACCGCTCCGCATAACACGGGGCATTTCAATGCCCTAGAAACTATATTGATAACCATCTTTTTTGTGAATATGCGAACAATATTTGTGATTAATACCAGCTACTCTTCCAAAGGAAGTTGAAATATCAAAACTACCAGAGGCTCGACAGAGAACTCTACCAGTATAGATTCCTATCTTTTTTCCTTTAGTAACAACTGCTTTGACAATATCCCCTGTTTGGAATCCTTTGCGAATCTTTTGATTGGTTCTATGTCTAGTAGGAAAACCGTATTTGTTTGTTCCACACATTTGTCTGTTACCATGCCCAGTGCATTTAATTAACAATGGTTGATTGGTTGATATTTCTAGCTTTGGAGTATTACCAACCATCGCAGCATCTAAATAGTGACGTTTTTCTAACTTTTGTTGAGTACGGTTGAATTTGGTTTGTCCTCCAGTGCCAGTAGTTAAAGTTAGTCCAGTTTCTTTAAGACAATTAAACAGTTTCCAACGAGTAGAATTAACCGCAGCAGCATCTTTTAATGGTGCTTTGGCTTGAGCTAATATTCGTTTGAGTACAGAAGGTTTATCAGCTAGAAACTCTTCTATTGGCAAGTTCGACTTGGCTTGATTACAAGGAACGCACGCGATAGCCAAATTTGACACTCGATTTGACCCCCCAAAAGATTTTGGCTTGATATGCTCAACTTCTAGTGGCACATTCTTTGCACCACAATAAGCACAAGTACGATTGAATTTCTCCAGCAGATATTCGCGTACTTCGTACTGATAGAGAGTGCCTTGCTGATATTCTGTCCCAGATATTTCTGGGTCTTGAAGCTTCTGTGCATCGAACCTAACCAGCTCTTGAGCTACGGAGTCAATTGAACAGTATTTAATCAACCGCTTAACCCAGGTCATAGTAGTCAAAACTCGATGCTCTAAACTTGGTGCTAGCCAACCTTTTTCTCTTTTTCTGTTGAGAAATCTTGGTTGTCTATATCTAGTCTTCCTACCTCTGCGTCCTCGTCTTAGGGATCGACGGGATTCAAGGTCGTCTTTTATTTGCTGACCCCTGTGAGTTAATTCTGCTGCCCAAATAAGCTTGTTGTCTTGCAGGATAGCTATCCCAGTGGTTTTAGAACCTGGATCTAATTTAAGTTGACATTGTTTAACCTCCTTTTTATCTACTGCTTTTTTGAGAATAATGGTAAAAGTATATTGTCTAAATACAGCAGCTTTCCCTGCTTTCAATAGTTTTTTAGCTATTGTCGGAGAACATGGTTCTAGGGGCTGTTTGTTGGTATCGAGAACAAATACATAGTTAGACATTTTTGCGTCTTTTCTCCAGTAAAGGATTATGTTTGCCTCGTCAATCTTTAGCCTCGGTACTTTCCAAAAAGCACTAGTTTAATCTCGATAAGCTTGTTTAACTTTTTGGTTGTAGAGCCTAGAACTGGCAAGCATTCTAGGGTACGAACGTTAACTCTCAGGCTAAAGGTAGTTCTTGTTTCAAGCAACTAAGACTGGTCAAGTACTAGGAATGCCGCGCCCCCGTTTTATCAACGGGGGTGGATGCTTCTACGAGATTCTTGACCAAAGTTCATATAGCCGAGATAAAATAGTAATTAGAGAATATTCTATATGTTTGGTAGTAGCCAAATATTTTAAGCTTAACAGGTGTGAAATTTGACGACGATCGAGTAGGCTTCATAGTTGGCTTGGACTATAACTTCTAAATTTGGTCAGTGGTTGGTTGCCAAGAGTTATCCCCACTAACCACTGACGTATTTTTTCTAACATTCTCAGGTTCTTTTTAGTTGGAAAAGCAATAGTCATGAACATAAAATTGAATCCCTTGAAATCTCTACTTATAGTTTTTATTGTTACTTCTCTAGTAACACTTAATGCCTGCCAAAAGCGAACTGCACTCTTAGTCAAAGATTCAAGTAACTCTATTGCCATAGAACGAACTGGTTTAGATGGCGAATACGATCCTAGTGGTTTAGCCAAAAGAGTTGCTAACGCATTGGTAGAAGACTCTATTTTGAGCGAAGTATCTACTGTTTATGTGGCACAAAATGAAAGCAAAATCATTTTTAAAGGTACAGTCTCGAATCAAACTTTTCTCGATCGATTAATCGTCGTCGCTCGCAATGTCAAAGGCGTTAGTGAAGTCGATATTAGCCAAGTGGAAATTCGCTAATGGACTTGTTAAGGATGATAAACATTCAATGAATTTATATTCTTTTGTAGCCAAGCATAGTAAAATCTTAAAAGATGAAACAAGATGCGATGACTCAATA
>JASJDJ010000244.1 GCA_030065635.1 Xenococcaceae cyanobacterium MO_188.B32 | reverse complement strand
GCCTGAAACCCAGATATATTAAGGATTTAGCTATTTTGAGGTTAAACCATTAATATATCAGGCTTTCACCCCTTTTTGAACCTAGTTTTTTGTCAAAGTCCCGCTAACCAGTTTAGACTACCAGTTAGTACCCCGTTTAACCCCGCTTTACGGATTGAAAGACCGTTCTCTACCGTAGGGGTTACGCTTTTACTCCCAACACCGAGAGAGTAGGGCTTGAGTTCTTAGGTTTTTATTAGTATTTAACACCTTATTACAGGTTCTCTCACCTACACGGAATATTCAGTTATACTTTGCACGGTCATAACTTGCGTTTTTGCATACCTTATATATACCAGTGTGAAAAAAGCTCAGATTGTAACCGTGCAAAGTATATCAAGGTACGGTTCTGACCATTTAAGAATCGTTAATTTCTTAATATTCTTTAGCTTTGGTCATCATTTTACCTAGCTAGCACCACGTAGTTTTAAACTACTTTTGTGCTAAACGGTTCGCACATATGGTTTTATCCCCAGTGCGGATATTGAACTGATCTAAGTTATTGGTCAGCGTTCAGCCGACCTCACAATACATTGCAAGCTTCCTGATAACTCGCTAAAATTAGATTTTTTCAAAATTTCAACCGTTACAACCCTATACAAAAATATTGACAGTCTCAACCTGGAAATGATAACGTATCGCGATATAATTTTAAATTACTACAAAGGTTATGAAAAAATCTTTATGCTTAATGCTTTTGGCATTATCTGTACCTATAAGTGCATTGGGAGGAAGTTTACTGACGCGATCGAAACAAGGACAATCACTACTAGCGCAAGAGAGCCAAAAGCCCCTACACCATATTGTTTTATTCGATCTCAAAGAATCTACCAGTGCTAAAGATAAAGCTAAGATTGTAACTGCTGGAGAAACCTTACTATCCGAAATACCTGGAGTTGTTGATGTTCAGCTGGGCGACAAGGCTCGTGAAAATCGGGAGGTACATATCAAAAATTACGATTTAGCCCTCTATATCGAGTTTGAGAGCAATGCCGACTTAGATGTTTATTCCCCCCATGAAAAGCATCAAGAGTTTATCAAGATTGTAAGTCCTATGCTAGAAGAAGATGGGGTTAAAGTTATTGATTTTTACGGAGGTTGAATCAGCATCAAATAGTGTATGTACTGGGCAAACCCACAGCGAAAGATTTACGAAAATACATTGCTCAACAATCTCAGCAACCTTTTTCCTATGAAGAGGTCGGATTTTCTTTGAAGATCGAGCAAAATGATAGTGATTATTTAGCTCAAATAGGCGATCGCTATAATATCGATCGTAATAGAGTAGTTCTAGGGTCAGGATTAGAGGTTTTCGAGCAATCAAAAATAGCTCTTTGCCACTGGAAAATGTTTAATTTCGACTGGATCGATTTATTTTCTCCAGAAACTCCGATTCAAGCAGGATTAACAGTAGGAATTATCTTCTCTAAATTTGGTATTTGGTCGATTAACTTCTGTAAGGTTGTTGACTTTATCCAAGCAGAAGAAAAAGGAATAAAAAAATTTGGCTTTGCTTACGGAACGCTAACAAGTCACGGTTTGTCTGGCGAAGAAAGATTTTTAGTCGAATGGAATCAAGAAAATAACATAGTTCATTACGATCTTTTTGCTTTTTCTCGACCAAATCAATACTTGACCAAAATAGGATATTGGTATGTTAGGAAACTTCAAAAGCGTTTTGCCCAATCTTCTCAACAAGCAATGATTTTAGCGATCGAGTAATAATTAACGAGCAGTAGTACATAATTCAAATATAGTATTAATCCAGTATAAATCGACTTCTCGATCCCTTGGGAGAGAAAGTGTTTTATGAAGCTCGACTACCTGCTGTTGATAAATTTTCAATAATTCGCCTAAAGCATTAAGTAGGGATTGTTTATCTAGCTGAGTGTAGGAAAGTTGCAACGTTTTAATCAAAGTTTGACTACCACGTTGCTCAAAGTGAGATGCTGAACCTGAACCTGAGGATGAAGGGCTGTTGCGAAAATGATCGTCAAGTTGCATCATAATTCCTCGAAAACTATCTAACTGAGATTGAGCATAGAAAAACTCTTCACGCATGACTCGACGATATACTTCTTCTGCATAGGCTAAACCCTTACTTATAAGTCGATCGACTTCTCCAATGTCCAGAGCAAATTCTAAACCTTCAGAAGCTTGAATAACCTCTCTTAGCAAATCTTTGGGGTCGTAAATTACTTGAGTTGGTAATAAATACCATGGGGATGGCTGAAGAGCCTTGGACTGAAAGTAAAGCATATCAACTTTGTTATATGGTTTGTAGTGAGAGACACAAACCCAAGAATTTCCTGCCCATTCGTTATACAGCCATTTTCCCCATTGTCTTGGAGCAAAAAAACGCTCAGAGATAATCTGCTCATAAAAGTCTGGCTGGATCACAACACGAAAATCAATGTCTGAAAATTCGTCAGTAGAACCTGCTGCAACAGAACCTTGGATGTATAAAGCTTCAATACCTTTTTTACTCAGAAAATATTCGACAATATTATCAATTAAATCTTGACGGGCTGTACATAGCTCTCTTGGACTAAATTTCATATCCTAAACAAAATTTCAAAGTACTATTCTCAACCTAACTCAAGAGATAATCTTGCAATCATTTCCCAAATAATGAAATTCTATATCAGCAAATATACAAATATACGGATGAACAAATAAACAAAAAAAATCCCCTCCAAGTGGAGAGGATTTTTAGATTATCTAACAACTAAATCTTAGCCGTTGATAGCAGGAGCAGTTAAAGCTACAGGAGCTTGTTCACCGCTAGCCAAGTCTAAGGGGAAGTTGTGAGCATTTCTTTCGTGCATTACTTCAAAGCCGAGGTTAGCACGGTTTAAGATGTCTGCCCAAGTGTTCACTACGTGACCTTGAGAATCCATTACGGATTGGTTGAAGTTAAATCCGTTGAGGTTGAAGGCCATGGTAGAGATACCCATAGCTGTGAACCAGATACCGATTACAGGCCATGCACCTAAGAAGAAGTGCAAGGAACGGCTGTTGTTGAAGGATGCATATTGGAAGATCAAACGTCCAAAGTATCCATGAGCAGCGACGATGTTGTAAGTTTCTTCTTCTTGTCCGAATTTGTAACCGTAGTTTTGAGATTCGGTTTCAGTTGTTTCACGTACTAAGGAGGAAGTTACCAAAGAACCGTGCATAGCGGAGAATAAAGAACCGCCGAATACACCAGCTACACCAAGCATATGGAAGGGGTGCATCAAGATGTTGTGCTCAGCTTGGAACACTAACATAAAGTTGAATGTACCAGAGATTCCTAAAGGCATACCATCAGAGAATGAGCCTTGTCCTAAGGGGTAGATGAGGAATACTGCAGTAGCAGCAGATACAGGAGCACTGTAAGCTACGCAAATCCAAGGGCGCATTCCTAAACGGAAAGACAATTCCCACTGACGACCCATGTAGCAGAATACACCGATCAAGAAGTGGAAAATAGTCAATTGGTAAGGACCACCATTGTACAACCACTCATCAAGAGAAGCTGCTTCCCAGATGGGGTAGAAGTGAAGACCAATTGCGTTAGAAGAAGGTACAACAGCACCAGAGATGATGTTGTTTCCGTATAATAAAGAACCTGCTACGGGCTCACGGATACCGTCGATGTCCACGGGAGGTGCAGCTACGAATGCGATTAAGAAACAAGTAGTTGCAGCTAGGAGGGTAGGGATCATTAGTACACCGAACCAACCGATGTAAATACGGTTGTTGGTGCTAGTGATGAATCCACAGAACCGCTCCCATGCATTGGCGCTTTCGCGCTGCTGTAAAGTAGTAGTCATGTATGTATGATTTCTTATGTATTTATTAAGTTTTCTAGGTTCTGTCTTTATGACATTTTTATATTAAGAGAAATTTTTTATTTTGTAAAGGTTTTTTTCTAAATATATTCTTATATTAATAATAAGTTTTGGTTATTAATACTTATGGAGCGAATAATAACTTACAGCCCTGCTTACACTTTAGTCCCAACCTATGAGTGTTTCAACCGTTGTAGCTACTGTAATTTTCGTGCTGAATCTGGGACAAGTAATTGGTTAGATATTTCAGATGCAAGAGAGCAATTACTGCAATTAAAGTTACAAAATGTATCAGAAATTTTAGTTTTAAGTGGGGAAGTACATCCTTTTTCTCTCAGACGCAGAGAATGGATAGATAGAATCAAGCAACTTTGTCAATTATCTCTATCTCTAGGTTTGTTGCCTCATACCAATGTCGGACCTTTAAGTTGGGCAGAAATGCAAAAACTCAAACAGGTAAATGTTTCTATGGGATTAATGCTAGAGCAGTTAACCCCCAAATTATTAAAAACGGTACATCGTCATGCTCCTAGCAAGAAACCAGAATTACGACTACAGCAGTTAAAATGGGCAGGAAAATTAAAAATTCCTTTTACTACAGGCTTATTATTAGGGATTGGAGAAACAAAAACAGATTGCTGGTCGAGTTTACAGGCGATCGCTAATATACAAGAACGTTGGGGTCATATCCAAGAAGTAATTCTCCAACCTCATAGTCCAGGTAGCCAACAAGAATTTACTGCACCTGCTTTTGGGCTTAACAAGTTACCCGAAATAATTTTTAAAGCTCGCGAGATTTTGCCAGATAGCATTGTAATTCAAATACCACCCAATTTAGTATCACAACCTCCTTTATTGTTGGATTGTCTAGAAGCCGGCGCAAGAGACTTAGGAGGTATTAGTCCTAAAGATGAAGTTAATCCAGACTATCCCCATCCTACTGCTCGAGCGCTGAAAAAAATTTTAGAACCAGCTGGTTGGAAATTAGCAACTCGCTTACCTGTATATCCTCAGTACTATTCTTGGTTATCTCAGGAATTACAGCAAGCAGTCAAACAAAAAGAACAGACTTTGGAAGCTATTTGATTTTTTAGTTGTAATTTTTTAAAACTGATGTTATATTGATAAACCGTGTGAGCAAAACAAAATTTGCTTGCGGGTCGCTAACTCAACGGTAGAGTACTCGGCTTTTAACCGATTAGCTCCGGGTTCGAATCCCGGGCGACCCACTTTTTGTTGTACATTCAATAATTAAGTGTCGTTGTTAACACATTAGTGTCGATTTTCATAGAATAATGTCGTTATTTAACAAATTGATGTCGTAATGATAGATGAAAAACTGTTCAAAAATTAAATGTCGTTAATTTTTATAAGTATTTACTTTTTAGTATTACTAACAAGTTATACCCTAGCTGTCTATAATTTTGCCAAGCTAAAAAATTTTAAGTTTATTAGTTTAATTAAACATGTGTAATTAAAAGCCGAGTACTCCTTTCAATCCTTCACAAATAAATCACCAATAAAAATTTCTACCAAAATCGAATAATTGAACTACATTACACGACTTGGAAGGTTAATTGTGAAGAATCCACTCTAACTGGCTTTCGGCGATCGCTGCCTCAGTCCCAACATCGGGTCAAATACCTGATTTTTCGTGGCAGCGATCGCCTAACCTTCCAAGTCGTGTACATTACTTTCAAACCATCCCACATCGGGAAGGTCAAAGCAACTCTACCCGTTAAATCTCATGTCTAACAATGCTTTTTATTTAAATTCTGCCAAAGGTCAAATATTTTCAATTTTACGAATACAAAATCATCAGCAGAATCAAGGTTTAATTTAGTTTATTTTTTCTAAAACCTTTGAATGACAAAAGATCTAAATATTTGCCGAACCTTCTAGGGATTTTGCCCGCGCTTAGGTTCAACAAAAAATAATTTGGGAAGGATTCCTCCGATGAAGGAGGTGCTTCGGTAACTACCACTCCAGTAATCTGTATCCCGATTTCGGGACTAGTCTCAAGCTGTTCCTCATCTTTGAGACATACTTCTTATTGCTGGGAGCGCACCTGACCGTTAATATAGAGTTACGAGAATCTTTATTAAGGCACTTTCCTATCTACATTAGCGAGGACTAGAGATAGCAGCTTCAGAAGCGGGTACTTACCAGGGTCAGAAAGAAAAATTATCTTCCGACAATCAAACTAACCCTATTTATCGACGGTGCAGAGGACTCATAATGAGCATGAACCGCGACGCTATTATTGTTATTCTATTGTCAAGGTTCGGTTTAAAACATTAATTATTATTTAGACTGCTTTTTCAATTCGAGAGTTGTAAGCAGCGATCGCAATACTCTTGGCTTTTTCATGATTACTGCCACCTAAAGGCTGTCGTACTGTTTCAATATCAATTCCAGTGATACTAGCCTTTTGACTAATAAAGTCAATTAAACGACCGTAGCTCCAATTATGAACGTTAATTCGATATTGTTTGGCATATTTTTCTTGCTCCTAAAATCTAGTTTTTCAATTACTATCGGACATCTCATATCCACGGCAATATCAATAATCTGTCCAATAGCTTGAGATAGGATATGCGTTGTTTGACCTGATGATTTAGTATCTAAATCGATGCTGACTTGCCCCTGTTGTTTGAGGTTTCCTTCGCTGTCACAATAAGCCCAAGCAATGTTATTAACGTTTAAATCAATACCAATAGCACCATTTTTTCTGTGAGTAATCCAAGGAATATTAGGAAGTTCAACTGTTGTATGCAGATACCATTTATCCTCTCGCTTCACAAAACGATGAGTTACAGCTTTTTCTGTCCCATTACGATAACTGTTCCCTCTCTTGTGTCGTGTCGGTGTTAGAGCGATATCAATGAATGTTTGACCGTATCTGAACTTAATTCCCTCACTAGCTACAGGAGAACTAAATTGTTTTAACAGACATGGTGGTACGGTTATTTTTAACTCGCCATCACTAGTTAATCGACATAGTTGATTGCCAGAGGAGTAAGTTTTTGCCCCAACCATCATAAAACTAGATGTTCTGGCTGCTCTCCAATCTACTAACCACTCCTCATGATTTGAATAACCATTTTTTTCTAGATGATATTGGGCTAAAAATAGCTTTTTTGTACCAAAGCATAAGCTAATATCTCTATCCTGCAATACTTTTAGCTTGTTTTGCTTGATGGTTAACCTACGCTTTTTCTGATGGATTATGAATCTATCTCTTGGCGTGATGGTTTTCTTTTTCAAACGCTTCTTAATTGCCGATTGAATACTCTTGATAGTCGATTTTAAGTCTTTAACTTGATTCTTTCTTAACTCTTTAATCCCTTGATGCTTACCTTTTAGATTGTGGTAGACATTTCTGGTTGTGGTGCTG
>JASJDJ010000069.1 GCA_030065635.1 Xenococcaceae cyanobacterium MO_188.B32 | reverse complement strand
TAAAAAAAATCTAGGTAAATCTGGGGTGGAAAGGGGGGACATATCCTGAAAGATAACTGTCATACATGAGATCGTTAACTTAAAATCCCCCCTTCCACGCCTTCTCTGAAAGTATTGATTTGTCGTCAATGTTATCGCCCGCAGGCGGGCGGATTTTACAAATATTTAAGAAAATTCGACTATTCAACCGCCCGCGGAGCTAAGGCTGCCCAGATTTAACCAGGTTTATTGTAACCCTATTTTCTGGTGTAACTAGGGCTTGCTGAAAAAATTAGATTGAATATTTAACGCTGTGGTTAGTTAATAGCTATTAGCCCTTCGGGTTAGGCAAGACTTAAAACGTAGTCTTCTATTTAAAATATCTTGTTTCTATTGTTTCTGTTGTAAGATGCCCGTTTACTATCCGTGAAAATATTTTTAGGGATGTTTTCGGCAATGTCCATATATTGTAGATTGCCTTTTTTCTATCTATCGATCGGAAAAAGCAAATTAAATTAATTGACTTCAAAGCTTTATTTTATAAGGAATTGAAGAATTGAATTTACCTAAAAACAAGTCTATTGTTTCTTGTTTTTGTCTAAAAACTGCATATTATTCTATTGTCCATACATATGAAACTACAGAACAAAACAAACGATTTAGGAGTATTTCAAAATGGTTCATACTTGGCACGGAAATAGCAATAATAACTACAAAGCAGCTCATAAAACAGGAGGTTTCTTGGGCATAGGGAAATCATGGGAATCTTGGAGAATGTATGGCTATGAAGGAGATGATACATTATTTGGAGGACCAAAAAACGACAGTCTTTACGGTCATTCTGGGGATGACGATCTATATGGCAAAGACGGTCACGACTATCTTTCAGGTGGTAGTGGAAATGACTATTTAAACGGTGGAAGGGATAATGATTCTCTGTATGGTAGTTCAGGTAGGGACTATCTGTATGGCGACCAGGGCAATGACTATATGTCTGGTGGCTCTGGCAACGACACTATGTACGGTAGTTCTGGTAACGACACTATGTATGGCGACCAGGGCAATGACTATATGTCTGGTGGCTCTGGCAATGATTACATCAGTGGTGGAACTGGCTATGACACCGTTTATGGTGGAACTGGCTATGATACTTTTGTAGTTGGAGAAGCTAGAGGTGCAGGCCATGCCACAATTAAAGACTATAGTTTTAGTGCTGGCGATCGAGTTAAGTTTTTAGGTGGTCGTAGTAATTACGATGTTGAATATACAAACTTTAGCGGTTCTGCCCAAAGAGATCTTGTGTTCAAATTCAAAAACACACATGATGTAGCTGCTGTAATCCAAGACCCTACTACAAGTAGTTACTACTACGTGTAGTTACAGATACCTATTATAATCTTGAGACTTAGCTCAAAGATTTTAGTACAGAGTAGTGAAAATAACTGACTAGTTAAAAACTCTTAGCGATCTATACTATGGGAAATTTGATTTCTCCCTGTATAAAAGTAAGGTGGGATTGTCCCACCTTATCAACATAACTTTCTACTATCATACAAGTTAGAGACAAATTTTTCTAGCTCAGTTAACAACAATTTAACTAATTTTGAAGCAGTAAATCTGCTTCTTTTTTTTGCCTGAAAACAGCATAACTTCTACTAAACTTCTAAACCCGAAAGGCTAACTGCAAATTTATCTTTTCCAGTAGATTGCTGGTAAATGTCTTCGTACAATTTGATGATATTGTTAACATCGTACTCAGCCATTTTTTTTCTACCCCGCTTACCCATAGCGACTACTTCTTGAGGATGATGTAGCAACCAAGCCATAGCCAAGGCTAATCCATCGGTGTTTCCTACTTTGACGAGTAAACCACAGCCTTCATCTAACAAGTCTCTGATACCGCGAATATCTGTAGCAATAACAGGAGTTTCTAAACATAAAGCCTCCATAATACTTCTAGGTATTTCTTCCCGTTTAGAAGTGAGTAAAACAGCCATAGCAGTACGGATTAAAACTGGTATGTCAGAACGAAAGCCTAAAAAATGTACTTGATTTTGCAATCCTAGCTTTGTTCCTAACTTTTTTAAAAAATGAGATTTTTGAGAAGATTTCCACCGCGATCGAAATGGAAACCATGGGCAGTATAAATTACCGATGTATGAGATATTTTTGCTTGTTTTTGTCTGTTTCTTAAGGCAAAGCGAGTAATAAAAGCTGCAATAGGAGTATGAACGTGAACGATATCATATTGTTCTGCTGTTATTACCTCTTGAATTCTAGGAACAGCAACTAGAATATTTTTGGGGTCTAAAGGATTACACGACCATTCTACATCCCAAACGCGATCGAATCCTTGTTTATCTTCAAAAAAATCATTAATACCCCGTGCCATTCCATCTACACGCCAACCTAAAAAGCGAAAATGTTCGGCAAAAGGTAATAATAATTCATTTAGAGTTTCTGGTATGGTAGATATAAATAACGCACTTTTCATTATTAATTTATTTTAAAAAAAGTATAAACTGAAAAAAAATATATTTTTCTCTAATCAAGAAAAAACATCTTAAATACATAAACTAGAGGATATTATTCATAATTTCTTTTTATTTCGTATACTTATAACTGAAGAGCTAAAAATAACTAACAACCACAAAACAGGTGTTAACCAATCTCCCCAACGCACATATAAAGTTTTATTTGTTCTACGATAGATAGTACCTGCATGAATTGCGTAGCGATCGATCTCCGATATCCAGACAGTCTTACCATGAGGGTCGATAATAGCAGAATAACCGGTATTGGTAGCTCTAGCAACCCATCGCTCGGTTTCAATAGCTCTCATTACATCTAAGGCATGGTGTTGAGCGGGCATACTCTTGCTATAATGAGCATTATTGGCAACACTAATGATAAACTGGCCTCCTTCTGCTGCTTGACGGCGGAAGTGTCGAGCAAATGCCGATTCGTAACAAATGCCGATAATAGCACGACCAAAAGGAGTCTCAAAAATTTGGTCTGGTTCACCTGCTGCTTGATGAGCTTCTAAAGGGGAAAGGCGATCGACTATCTTTCCTAAAACCGATTCAAAGGGTATGTATTCCCCTAGAGGAACTAATTTATATTTGTTGTAGCGAGAATAAGTTTCTCCTTCACCAGTTAGAGTAAAGAAACTATTAGTAAAACTGTTATTTTGCTTTCCCCATGCACCTACCCAAGCAGGAATTTTTTTAGTTAGAACTGCTCGATCAAAAGAATTATTACTGTTAATAATATTCTGCCAATAAAAAGGTAAAGCTGTTTCGGGAGTAAGAACTACATCTACTCCTCGATCTGCTAATTTAAGATAACCATTAGTATAACCTTCTATTGCTTTACGCCAACCAGCAGAATACAGTTTTATTTCGTTGGGAATATTGCCTTGAATAATACCTACTTTAATTGCATTTTGTTCTACATTATTGAGAGGTAAATTATACAGCCATAAACCAATTAAATGTAATAATAAACAGCAACTAAGAGGTAAAATTAATAAAATTATTGATTTTTTTCGAGTATTTCTCAGATAAATAATTATTTCTGCAAGTAAACCATTCACTAAAACAATAGCTGCCGTTATAGTAGAAAAACCCGATAGTTTACTTAATTGTAAAATAGGGAGATTATAAGGACTTTGAGTATAGCCTAGAGGACTCCACCATAATGGAGTATAACTCCATAGAACTTCTAAACTACACCAAAGAGCAATCCCTAGTAAAATATTTAGACACGAATTAAGTAAATTATTTGCTTTTTTCTGATTAATTTTTTGCTTAATTAACTTTATACCTATTGCCCAAGCAACAACAATAGCAGTACCCCAAAAAGTAATAAATAACCAACAAAAAAGTGCGATCGCTAAACTAGCAAGCCAGGGTACTCCCATCCAAGTCATGGGATGAACACCCGTTATCCAAAATAAAGCTAAACCCTGATATCCACAACCCCAAGCAAAGGCACAAATTAATATTTTTCGCCAAGATTTTTGATTATAAAACACTATTAACCAAAGAGGAACTAGGGCTATCCAAGCTAAACCCCAAACATTAAAAGGTGCAGGAGTTAAACCCATTAAAATTCCTCCAATCGAGGAGAAAAATATTTCTCGATCGACAGAAGGTTTGTCAAGGTATTTAGGGTGATGATAATAATTTTTATTCAAAGACTAATTAAGTAAAAAAATACTATAAGACATAATTATTGTACGACTATAACAATCTTAAATTAATTTATACTAAATTCTTTCAATTAGAAAAATTTACCGTAAACTGGGAAATGCCATCAATCGATCTCGTCTATGTCTAATCGACAGCAGCTTTCTAAACCCAATGCTGATATAACTAACTACGAATGGGAAGTTACTCCTCTTAGTGTCAAAATTGTACTACAACAACTAGAACAATTTCTGCACCAGAAGCAAAAAACCCTAGAGAGAGTACAAGCAGAAAATCGGTGGTTACGAGAGCAACTCGATTTACGTTTGGATAGACAAACCAAAGTTCATAAACCTCAACTGCCAGAAGTAATTCTTTGGGCTACTATTGGTCTAATTTTAACTATTGCAGGTACTTTTATTCCCGCTTATACCATCGCTCTCCCTTGGCATTGGGGAGAACAAGGAATGCACATCGAAACTCTGAGGGTTAGTTATCAAATTGGTGCCGTTTTATTGACGGGGTGTATAGGAGGTAGTAGTGCTGCTTTGCTATCTCAAATTGCCTATTTGGTTTTAGGTTTAACTTGGCTACCTATTTTCGATCGCGGTGGAGGTTGGGAATATATTTTAGAACCAAGTTTTGGTTATTTACTAGGATTTGTACTGGGGGCTTGGATATGTGGTGTTTTAGCTTTTACAGCGAAGGTAAAGCTAAATCTTTTAGCTGGAAGCTCTTTAGTGGGATTGTTTATTATTCACTTAACAGGAATTATCTATCTTGCAGTACTAACTTATGTTCCAGGCTTGAATAGTGAGCTTGGTTCTTTAGGACAAAATATTATTACTTATTCTCTTAATCCTTTAGGAGGACAATTAACAGTAGTTTGTGGTATCTGTTTAATTGCTTATATGATGCGTAAAATGATGTTGTCTTAACCTCCGTTCCAGTATGATTACTTGTAGGGGTTAACATCTGCAACCAAATGACAAACGCGATCGCAACTAAACTTCAATCGGTAGTCAAGTCTGAGGAAGAATTAGTCAAAGTTACCGATACTGATACTTATTGGCAAGCCAAAATTACGCAAACAGTTATTGATTCGGTTTCTTCTGCTTACTTAGTTTTTCCTTCAACAGTAGAGACTCTGGCAGAAATAGTAAAATATGCCCACCAAGAAAAATACCGCCTTATTCCTTGTGGCAATGGCAGTAAATTAGATTGGGGAGGATTGAGTAAAGATATACAGTTAATAGTAAGTACTCAAAAATGCGCCCGCCTAATCGAACACGCAGTAGGAGATTTAACGGTTACGGTAGAAGCGGGGATGAAGTTAGTAGACTTACAAGCACAATTACAACAAACTTTACAATTTTTACCCATCGATCCTGTTTTTGATGCACAAGCTACTATCGGCGGTATCGTCGCGACAGCAGATACAGGCAGTTGGCGAGAGCGTTACGGTGGTATTAGAGATATGCTGTTAGGAATCTCTTTTATCCGTAGTGATGGAGAAATAGCTAAAGCGGGAGGAAGAGTGGTTAAAAATGTGGCTGGTTATGACTTAATGAAGTTGTTTACTGGTTCTTATGGTACTTTGGGTATCATTACTCAAGTTACCCTGCGTACTTATCCCCTACCAGAAGCATCCAAGACTGTAGCTTTAACGGGAGATTATGATGCTATCGATCGAGCCATACAAAGTATCCGTAATTCTGGCTTAACACCTACAGCTGCGGATTTAATTTCGGCATCAGTAGTAGATCGACTGGGAATAGGCAAAAATACTGCTTTAATTATTCGTTTCCAAACCATTAGCCAGAGTATTGCCCAACAAATATCTCAACTAGAATCGATCGCGCAACAATTAAGTCTACAGATTAGTTATTATCAAGACCGGGATGAAACCGATCTATGGCAAAAACTCAGCCAAACAATTCGCGTTCCCCACTCAGAAACGGCAATTATTGGCAAAATAGGCATATTACCGAATGCTGCGGTTGAGTTACTACAACAACTAGATAACCTGACTGACAATCAAAGTTTAGTAATGATTCATGCTGGTAGTGGCATCGGACATTTACAATTAAAGAATGAAGATACTAAGGTTATCGAGCAAGCACGAGCGACTTGTAGCGATCGCAGTGGTTTTTTAACCCTTTTGACAGCACCCAAATCTATTAAACAACAACTTGATATTTGGGGTTATAGAGGCAATGCTTCACAGATGATGCGAGCAATTAAACAAAAATTCGATCCTTATAACATTCTTAGTCCCGGTCGTTTTGTTGACGGAATTTGATTGAGTATTTCCTTATAAATGCATAATGGGTATTATATATGAACTTACTCTACATACTGTTAGGATTATTAGCTGGAGTTGTCAGTGGGCTGATTGGAATTGGCGGTGGAGTGATTATCGTTCCTTCTTTGATCTTTTTGTTTGGATTTTCTCAGCAGGAAGCCCAAGGAACAACTTTGGGTTTGTTAGTTCCGCCGATTGGTATTTTGGCAGCGTGGACTTACTACCAACAAGGATATGTCAACTTGAAAGTAGCAGCTTTAATGTGCTTTGGTTTTGTTTTGGGAGGTTTAGTGGGATCTAAATTAGCTATTAGTTTACCCAGCAATGTTTTAGAGAAGATTTTTGGCATAGCCTTGCTTTCGATCGCTTTAAAAATGATTTTTAGTTCCGACTGAAAGCAGTAGTTAAAAGGATAAACACACTAAGCCCTCTCTGGAAACAGAGCTTAATAGTCTTCACCGCACCAAAAATCTTTACCTATAATTTTCTGGTGAATTCTAGCGACTAGATTCGTCCGAGTGGGGGAGAAAAATCCTTGTTATTCGACAAGATCCAACGCCAAAATAGAATAAAAAAGAGGATGAAACCTAAAAAAATGAAAATTTTTAACATAGCTTTAATAAATTAGCGTAACAATGAAAGTTTGACTTCGACCACTCTCACTCCACACTGAATCTTAAAACTTGAGCCAGGCTTTCTTTTTTGGAAAAGAAGGCTTGACAATTTCGCTCGATTCTATTCTTATTGTAGTTAAATATTTATCTTCTGAGTATTTTTAGGGGTAAAAATTAGATTTAGTTAAAGATAAACCAATTTCTATTGCACCTATGAAAAGCGCGATCGCACTCGTATCGCTTTTTAGGTAAGAGTGAACGGTTACGCCATCCCTTACACCTATGAATTAAGGTAAGCTGAGAAAGACCAGCTAAAATTAATTACAATTAAATTTAGAAGAAACAGAAAGACGAATAGACCTATCTAAAAATTGAACTCGAACTAGAGTTTGCAACGGTTTTAGATTAATTCGCGCAAATGTCTAATAATTAAACAGATTTGAATATAGATAGTGAACAAGCAACCCATAAGCAACTTCGATCCGAATAATCCTCCCCAACAAGAACTAATTGATACTTGTGTTCACTGTGGTTTTTGTCTAGCTACTTGTCCTAGTTATCGCGTCATTGGCAAAGAAATGGATTCTCCGCGAGGCAGAATTTATTTAATGGATGCTATTAATAAAGGAGAAGCTGTTATAGACGAAGTCACTTCATCCCATTTTGATTCTTGCTTGGGTTGTTTAGCTTGTGTCAGCACTTGTCCTTCTGGGGTACAGTATGACAAATTAATTGCTGCTACTCGTCCTCAAGTAGAAAGAAATCAACCCCGTACCTTAGCCGATAGATTAATTAGAACTCTCATTTTTAATCTTTTTCCTTATCCCAATCGCTTAAGGACTTTTCTTCCTTCTTTGTGGTTGTATCAAAAATCGGGACTACAAAAATTAATTCGTCAGACAGGATTACTTAAAAAAGTATTTCCCAGATTGGCAGCAATGGAGTCAATTTTGCCAGAAATTACGGCTAAGTCACTTTATGACCATTTACCAGAAATTATTCCCGCCCAAGGAGAAAAACGCTATCGTGTGGGGATGATTTTGGGCTGTGTACAAAGATTATTTTTTAATTCTGTTAATGAGGCAACAGTAAGAGTTTTAACTGCTAATGGGTGCGAAGTAGTTATTCCTAAAGGTCAAGGTTGTTGTGCTGCCTTACCCGCACATCAAGGACAGGAAGAACAAGCACGATCTTTAGCAAGGCAAACGATCGATAGTTTTGCCGATACTGATGTAGATGCAGTCATTATTAATGCAGCAGGTTGTGGGCATACTCTCAAAGAATACGGTCATATTTTGGCACACGATCCTCAATATAAAGATCGAGCCCGACAATTTGCTAACAAAGTTAAAGATGTACAAGAATTTTTAAGCGAAGTTGGCTTAACCACCAAACTATCACCAATAAGCGATCGAGAGTTATTGGTAGTTTACCAAGATGCTTGTCATTTACTGCACGGACAAAAAATTAGTCTCCAACCCCGTCAGTTATTAAGACAAATACCAGGAATAAAACTAAGAGAACCGATAGACGCTGCCTTGTGTTGTGGTAGTGCAGGAATATATAATATGTTGCAACCGGAAGTAGCTGATGAACTAGGACAACAAAAAGTTACTAATTTAGTTAATACTGGCGCAGAGTTGATTGCTTCCCCGAACCCTGGCTGCTCTCTCCAGATAACTAAACATCTCAATTTACAAAATAAAGAGACCGCTCTATTACATCCGATGGAGTTATTAGATTATTCCATTCGGGGTCTCAAGTTAGACCTCAAAGGTCGTAACTAACAACATAGCTAGAAATCCATCATAATCATTATTAACAAAACTGCGACGAAAGCAGTAGAAAGTAGAACACAAAAAGTTTGCAAAAAAGTAATTTTTTTGTTCGCTTTATCAAATTGGTACTGAAAAGAATAAAGTTGCTTTTCTAAAGCAGCATATTTTTGACTACCTAGGTATTTATCATCTTGATTTTTGCCAGAACTATAACTACTTTTCATTTCTTCTAGCAGTTTTGATTGCTGAAGCATCATTTCTTTCATTTGTTTTACTTCCGCAAGATTGGATTGAGATTGAGCAACTTTATACAGATATTTTTCTAGTAAACCGGGACCAAGCTGAAAATATCCTTTATATGCAGAAAAAATGGCATTAATTAATTCTTTGGCTGGAGTATTTTTTAACAGATAACCTTTTGCTCCGACCTGAAGAGCCGTATTTAGATACGAATCTTCATCATGAACACTCAGAATTAAAATTTGAGTTTCTACAAATCTTTCAGTAATAATTCTGGTTGCTGTCAGTCCATCTAAGGCTGGCATATCGATATCCATTAATACTATATCGGGGCGAAAATTTTCTACCATAGTCAGAGCCTGCTGACCATCATCAGCAACACCGACTACTTCTAAGCCTGGTTCTCCTTCTAAATAACCAACTAAAACTTCTTGAATTGTTTTTTGATCGTCAACGATAAGAACTTTGATCATTAGATTAATTGAGGGAAAATGTTGATATTATAGGTTATGCTATGAGATTTTCTTTTACAAGTATATAAAGTGATTTATGCATAAGCTAAAAAGAATTCATGAGTCAAGAGCGAGCAAAGATAAATTTTTAGCAAATCAAACAAGATGCCGGTCTAGCAGTGAGTCTAAACCGTTGTCAAGCGTTATCAATCTTGCAGGGTAAGCTCATCTAAATTCGTATCAAAAACTACAGACTATAGTTCAAAAATAGTATCACAAACCTAAAATCTGCTCGCTCGATGTCAATAAGTTGCCTTTATTCTCAATAATTCCCAGATGATCTCGTATGTGATTTGAGAAATCTGAAAAATCCTAATGGCGATCGCGCCAGAGGCGAGGCGCTGCGCGATCGCAAGGGTTACAAAAAAATATGACAAAGATGGACAGACTTGGACAAATCCCCCCGTTTTTAGTACTAGAATACTATTTTTCTCTTAAAATCAAGGGGGGATTTGTCCTCACAAATGCGAAAAACTAAGACTCTCAAACCTTTACAGTAGTGAAGTCTGTCCATCTTTGTCCAGTTTTTCTCTCGGGGTTTATTTTTTCTAGCTCAAAGTATGTTGAAAGTTCGGCTCAAATAGAACAAGAGTATTTACTTGAGCCGAACTTTTTTCCAACTTCAAGAAAAATTGGTTTAATCAGATTTTTTTCAGTTACAATTTATACCAAATTAGATGAGCTTACCCCGATCGATCTTGTCGATCGCGCTTAGTTCACAATTAATTAAACGAGCTAAAAAGTAATTGGTCATTTTTGAGCCATAAGGAGAATTCCACCATCTAGACGGGTGACAACCCTCAGGGGCATTCAAACTATAATCTAAATCTCTACATTTAAGCCAGCGTCCATCTTTGCGCCAGCCTAAACGTTCTCCCCATTTCTGAATTAGCTTGTTATCTTGCTCGATCGTACTTTCTAACGATCCACCCATTTCTTGATAAAATTTTACCTGAACGCTAAAGCCAAAACGACCATCACTATATTTTGACCACAAGCGATCGATCACTTGTAATTCACTACAGGCAATGTGTTGAATATCTTCGGGACGAATGAGTTCTAGTTCTGGTTGTTCCGACAGAGTAATAATTAAATGAATTGTTTCTGTATCGGCTTCAGACCATTTACCTGCTGCGAGAAAAGATTGCAGTTTTTCATAGCGATAGACATCAGCAACCCGTAAGAGTTGTTGTTGGATTTGAGTTACCTGTTCGGGTAAATTTTGCAGTTGGGTAAGTTGTTGCTGAATTTGTGCTAGTTGAGTACTGAGTCGATCTAACTGGTTTTCTAAATTAGATGATTCTACTTGTGGTTGATTATCCGTAGAAGGAGAGAAGGTTTCAGACACGACTTTCTTTTTAGGTAGAGATCATTTTCATAATAGCGATTTAATGATTGTAAAACTAACTGCCCCAATTACAGCAGCAGCAGGTAAAGTAACTACCCAAGCCAGAATAACCGATTTAACTGTCTGCCAACGGACTTGCTTACCACCTCGCACTAAACCAATGCCGACTACACCCCCAACTAAAGCATGAGAAGTAGACACGGGTAAACCCAGGCGAGAAGCAAGTAAAATAGTAGTCGCAGTGGCAATTTCGGCGCAGAAACCAGTACTAGGTACGAGAGTAATAATATCTTCGCCAATAGTAGCAATAACTTTTTTTCCCTGTACTGCCAAACCAGCAACAATACCTAAACCACCCAAAATTAAAATCCAAATGGGGACATCTATTTTCGTCAAAGGCACGGTATTATTTGCCAACACATAAACTATAGCTGCTAAGGGGGCGATCGCGTTACCCACATCGTTAGAACCATGGGCAAAAGCGACAAAGCAAGCACTTAGTACCTGAAATCTACCCATAATTTTTTCGATAATTTGTCTATCCTGTTCTGGTTGAGCTATTTTTTGTTGCTGTTTACCCAATTGCTGCCAACTATACCAACTAAGACCAACTGTGGCTACTCCACCAAATGCTAAAGAAAGATCTTGACTGGGCAAGGGAATAAAGTCAAATAAAGATCGATCGAATAAATTAGGTAAGACAATAACCCCAAAAATACCCAATAAAATACTACTCAGCCAGGGTATCCACTCCCGCAGTTGTTCTAAGGAATTGGGTTGAGTTAAAATCCAGCGTCGGACTAAACTATAAAAAGCAGCAGCGATCGCGCCACTCATCACAGGGGCAACTATCCAAGCTAGACAAATACGACCGATGGTAGACCAATCTATAGCTTGTGAACCAGCAGCCAACCAACTAAAACCAGCGATCGCCCCCACTACTGCATGGGATGAAGCGACGGGTAAGCCTTGACTAGTAGCAATTTGCAACCATAAACCACAAGCTATCAATACCGACACCATCCCCACTAGAAACATTTGGGGATTATCTTTAAACAAATTAGGCTCTACTACTTCTGTGGCTAAAGTGGCTGCTACCTCATGCCCGAACAAAACCGCCCCAGTAAATTCAAGTATGCCAGCAATGGCGATCGCTTGAGCTAGAGTAATCGCTTTTGAACCTACAGAAGTCCCCATGGAATTGGCAACATCATTCGCTCCTAAATTCCAAGCGACATAAAAGGCTAATAGGGAAATTAAACTAAGTTGAACGATAATAGAGAGAGACAAGTTTGTAACCAATTCAATTTATCGATAGCTAGCTTACTGAAAATAAACATAAGCCGTAATCTAGCCACAGATTTAAAAAAAATCACAACCCCTGTAAAGACGTTCCCTAAAACGCTGCCAACTCCGAACTTATATTAAATCGGGAAATACCTCTTGTACGGCGGGATGAACAATCTGATGATTTTTGATATTTAAACCTCTAGCTAAAGCGGGATCTTTACCTAAAGCTTCTAAGCCGAAATCGGCCAATTTTAAAACATAAGGTAAAGTAGTATTATTTAATGCTTGGGTAGCTGTCCAAGGAACTGCACCGGGCATATTAGGAACACCAAAATGAACTACCCCTTCTTCAACGTAAGTAGGATTCGTATGGGAAGTAGTATGTAAGGTTTCGATACAGCCACCCTGATCTACTGCTACATCTACAATTACCGAGCCCGGGCGCATTTTTTGCACTAAACTACGAGTAACTAGGGTAGGAGCTTTTTTACCTACAACTAACACTGCCCCAATTAATAAATCTGCTTCGGGAACAACCGCTTCTATCTGGGGTGTACTGCTGTAAAGTAATTCTACTCTGGAACCAAATAAAGTCTCTAAATATGCCAGGCGATCGACATTGATGTCGATAATTTGGACTTGCGCGCCCATACCTACCGCAATTTTAGCTGCTTCTGTCCCTACTACCCCACCACCAAGAATAACTACTCTACCGGGACGTACCCCAGGCACACCACCTAATAATACCCCTCTTCCTCCTTGCTGTTTTTCTAAATATCTGGCTCCAAACTGTACGGATAAACGTCCTGCAATAACACTCATGGGAGTAAGTAGGGGAAGTCTCCCATCATCCAATTCTACGGTTTCATAAGCGATCGCACTGACTCCAGATTCGATTAAACATTCTGTCAAAGCGCGATCGGCAGCTAAATGAAGATAAGTAAAGATTATTTGTTCTTTATTAATAAATTGATATTCTTTTGCCAGAGGTTCTTTAACTTTAACGATTAATTCTCGATTCCAAGCTTCAGTGGCAGTAGAAACAATTTTAGCTCCAGCCTGTTGATAATCGCGATCGCTAAAACCAGAACCAACTCCAGCATTAGTCTCCACAAACACTACATGATTATGTTCGCTTAGTACTCGGACACTACTAGGAGACAAACCGACACGAAATTCTCGATCTTTAGTTTCTTTGGGAACACCTATTTCCATAACACATCCTTTCTTAATTCCTCAATACTGTCTTAACAAGAAATGAGCTGCTGTGGCTTATATTACTTTTGTTCCCAAAATTACTATTGATAAATATCAAGGGTCTGGCAATGCCAAACCCTAGTCAACTCGCGCGTGCTTTAGGCGAGGAAACCTCGCCAAGTTCGCTCGTAAAAATATTAGCAATAACTACCAATTAGTCGATCGCTTTTTTGATATTGTCTTTCATGTTTTCTACACTATGCTCTACCTGGGCTTGAGCTTGCTTTTCTTTTCCTTCGGCTTTATCTTGAGGGTTGCCAGTAATCTCTCCTACCATTTCTTGGACTTTACCTTCGATATTTTTTCCAGTGGCTTTAATTCTATCTTCAATACTCATCGTAGATTACCTTGTAATTTTGTATATATAAAAGTTTTCTCGCTCGATTATAGACATTGTTATGTATTTATTTCATCTATCCAAAGACTTATTTAGTTAGTCAACTAGGAAGAGAACCTTGCTTATACCAATGGGTTTCATCGAGATGCAAAATATCGGCTTGTTGTAGTTGTTCGACCAACTCTTCAACCACTGACTGGTACACAGAAACAGTCTTCTCTTGGTCTGGAGGTATTGCTTAGCTTTTTTTAAAGGTCATGACGGAAAGTGCCGGCACATTAATCTCTAGAGCATGGGGCCAGGGGGATGAGTTCCACTGTCGGGTTTCCAGATTGGGATTGATCGTACCGCTACCTCCATACTTTTTATCGTCCGTATTAATTAGTTCTCGATAAGAACCTGGTTCTCTCACTCCTAACCAATAATTTTGATAGACATTGGGCTTAAAGTTACAAACTACAAGCAGAACATCATCGGAATATTTATCCTTCCTTAGATAAGTAATCATGCCTCGGGGCATATCATTACAGTCAATCCACTCGAATCCTTCATTGGTAAAGTCATTAATGTAAAGTGCTGGTTCAGAATGGTAAATTTGATGCCAATCTTTGACTAGCTGGTGTATTTGTCGATGGGGTTCAGCTTCGAGCAACCACCAGTCTAAGTCAGCATTAACATTCCATTCTCGCGTCTGACCAAACTCCATACCCATAAAGAGGGTTTTCTTGCCGGGATGAGTAAACATATAGCCAAAAAGCGCGCGCAAATTTGCCATTTTTTGGGAGTCATCCCCAGACATTTTTTGCCACAGATGTCCTTTACCATGAACCACCTCATCGTGGGAAAGTGCCAGCATGAACTTTTCAGTAAAGGCGTACCAAATACTAAAAGTCAGCTTGTTGTGAACGTTGGAACGGTCTTGGGGGTGAACGTGAAAATAGCTTAAGGTATCGTTCATCCAGCCCATATTCCACTTAAAATTAAATCCTAAACCGCCTATATCTATGGGATGGGATACTTTTTCCCAGGTGGTAGATTCTTCGGCTATAGAAAGAACACCAGGATAATTTTGAAAAATTGCCTCGTTCAATTGGCGGAGAAACTCTACCGCTTCTAAGTTTTCTCGACCGCCGTAGGTATTAGTTACCCATTCTTGTCGTTCGTAGTCGAGATAGAGCATGGAAGCAACGGCATCAACTCGAATCCCATCAATATGATATTTCTCAAACCAGAATAAGGCACTGGCAATGAGAAAATTACGCACTTCATGGCGTTCGTAATTGAACACAAGAGTTCCCCAACCTTTATGTTCTCCTTTGCGCCAATCAGCGTATTCGTAAAGGTGAGTTCCATCAAATGAAGCCAGACCATGAGCATCTTTGGGAAAATGTCCGGGTACCCAATCGATTAGCACGCCAATCCCTGCTTGGTGACAGCGATCGATAAAATACATAAAATCTTGAGGCGTACCATAACGAGATGTAGGCGCATAGTAACCGACTACTTGATAACCCCAAGAACCATCAAAGGGATGCTCGGTAACGGGTAACAATTCGATGTGAGTGTAGCCAACTTCTTTAACGTAGGGGATGAGTTTGTCAGCCAATTCTCGATAAGTCAGAAACCGCGCACCAGACTTGTGAGGGACTGATACCGCTTGACCGCTTTCAGGAGGGCTTTCCAGACTAGAATGCAGCCAGGAACCAAGATGAACTTCATAAACGGAAATTGGGCTTTCATGAAGATTGGTTTGGGCGCGTTTGGCCAGCCAAGATTCGTCCTGCCAAGAGTAGGACAAGTCTGTCACGATCGAAGCTGTAGCTGGGCGTAACTCCTGTTGATAGCCATAGGGGTCGGTTTTTAAACAGCAATGACCGTGAGCGTTTTTGATGGCATACTTATACTTTTCCCCCGCTTGAAGACCAGGAACAAATGCCTCCCAAATTCCCATCTGGTTACGTGCCATCAAGCACTGACGATTATCCCAGTTGTTGAAATCTCCCACTACTCCAACTTCCTGGGCATTCGGTGCCCAAACAGCAAAATAAACTCCCGATTGTCCTTCCCTTTCGGTCAGATGAGCTCCAAGTTTTTCGTAGATGTTGTAGTGTCTTCCTTCTCCGAATAAATATAAATCAAAATCGGTCAACCAATCTGCTTGTGTAACTACTGTCATTTTTATAAAAAATTATTATGGCTTTTGATTTTCGAGCATTCTTACTAAATAATTGACAATGAGAAGACTGAGATTAGTTGCTCATTGTCAATTGTCGATGGTTAATTGTTAAATCCGCTTTCTACAAACAGTTGGCTTAGATCTTTACTCATTAATCGATCTTGATTCAATATAGCCAGACAACGCTTGGCAAACTCATCATCTTTTTGAATCTTTTCCATCAAGAAATTTTTCACGGATTTGGGAGTTATCTCTGTAGGAGAATATAAATTTTCAATTTCCTCCAAAGACCTAATCAGAAAAATATCCCGTTCTTGAACTTCATCTTCGTAAACTATCTCTTTACTCATCCATTCCCAGTCAACTCTCTGAATCCAGAGTTTTTCCCCTGAATAAATTGAATTGATATTAAGAGTGAGATCGTCAGTTACATACCAGTAGGTTTCGGGGTCATCGTATATATCACCATGAAAGCTATTGGGTAAAGTTACATGATTTCCTGAAAAATTGCGGATATTGACGTTGGCATTGGCTGTTGTCCGATAAGCCAATTTCAACCGCAAATAAAGCCCTTCTTGTTCGTATTTATTTTTTCGAGGTAGTAAATTGTAGAAACTAATTGCTGAACCAGCTTCGTAAATTTCAAGCAACCCCTGCTCTCGATCCAGATGATAGTTATCTCCGTAGATAGCAGCATCCACAGCCCAAGCCGTTCCCCTCTGACCGAGAATATCATTCTCTTCTGCAAAATAAGGGCGTGGCATGACTGTTTTGGGTACACGGTCAAAAAATTCTCTTTGAAATTTCATCGGCAACCTGATTAAATTGCTAGACTTATCTATAAATCATTACATTTCTTAATATAATGATTATAGATAAGGTTAACTGAAAAAGTTAAAAAAAACGGTATCCCTAGAAAGAAAAATATGAATACAGGGGGAAAGAAGTACTGAATAACAAGCATTTGCTCTGGTTCGATCGACAATCATAACCCGCTTTCATCACCAAAAAAGAGACCTCTAAAGCTAGAAATACTACCACATCTAAGTTTGGCTGCCGATATCCCGAACTCCCAACTAAAATTTAAGCATTTTCCCAAAGAAATTCGAGAGGATTGCTCATATTTTTTGCAAAACCCAAAATACCTCGATCGCGATGTTCGTAGAGTAAGTTACCTTGGGAGTCAAACAAAAAAGTTCCTCCTCGTTGGGTTAAATAAGCTTGTTGGGGGACATAAGTTTGCCAATTACTGAGAACTTCAGTCATATTTCGCAAGCGTAGAGTTGCTAGTTCAAAAGGACGCTGAAAGCCAGTTCCTCCTGCTAGCTTAAAAAATGAACCTTTAATTGGTGGTAGGGGAGTAGCACGAATAACTTCTTCGTCACCAATTAACTGGGGTGCTTGGCGATCGCCCTTGTAACCGCGAAAGACTTCGGAAAGAGTACCAGGACTGCCAATACCCGCACACATGAGAATTAAATTGAGCCAAGCATTTTGGGCTGTGGAGAGAAAAGGGAATTTCCAGGATAAGCCTTGATAAAGTTCTAATTGTTTATGAATCTCTGCTTGAGGATCGATAAATAGCCATTCTGGGGGAAACCCTGTATACTCACAAAATTTTAGACCAGAATTGCGATCGCCAATACCAATAGCGCGAACTTGTATGCCCTTGTCTTGAAGCTTAGAAGACTCTCTTTGTAGCCACCAAGCGTATTCTAAACTGTCAAAATCTCCTAATTGTGACCAGATTAATATCAGTAAGCGATCTGGAGAAACAAGACCGCCAAAAATGGGGATAATTTTCCCATCACTAATTCTTAGACGTTCAGTCTGACTCAAAATAGAATAAGCATTCATCAGAAAATATTTGTAATTGAAATTAGCTAGGTTTTTATTTATTTAAATAATATTGGTTTAATTTTCCGCAAAACTTCTTTCAGCAATTCTTCTGGACATTCACAAATAAACTTAATATCTCTGGCTTCATAATCTAGAGAACGCAACTGCTCGCTCATAACTACTCCCGTGACTGAATACCCAAGAGGTATAGGAACATAAAATGAATTTTTGCGTTTGGTATTGCTAACGGGACAAAGCATCACAAAACCAGTTTTCTGATTAAATTTAGTATGGCTTACTACTAAAGCGGGTCTAACTCCTTTTTGTTCGTGACCTGCTTGCGGATCGCAGTTAATCCAAACAAAATCACCTCGCTTGGGTACATAGTCTACCATTCTTCTTTGCCCACAGGAGAACCCCAATTAACTTCTTCACTCTTATCGATGACTCCTTCTAAAAGTTCATCAAGGGTGTATTCTTTTTCTTTGATAGGACGAATAATCAATTCTCCATTTTCTACTCGACACTCCACCTCATCATTAGTGTTCAAGTGTAATGCTTGCACAACATATTTGGGAATTCTCAAACCTAATGAGTTTCCCCATTTACCAATTTGTGTTTTCATTGTTGATAATACTTTAATGATAAACAAAGTATATCATTGGCTAAAGGTTTCTGAGAATAGATTAAATTAGGAAGTTTTACAAATAATTAGTCGCAAAAATAGCAGCTTGAGTTCGATCGCGCAGATTGAGACGGCGCAAAATACTATTGACGTGATTTTTAACAGTACGTTCGGCAATATACAATTGTTCGGCAATTTCACGATTGCTATAGCCAGCAGCAATTAACTGTAATACTTCTTTTTCTCTGGGGGTAAGAGTAGCTAATTCGGGAGGAGATTTAACTGTAGGGTGAGAATTGGCTATTATCATTTTCTCAAATAATCCCGGTCCCAACTGAGTATAGCCTTGATTCACTGAACGAATTGCTTGGGCTAATTCTTCAGAAGGAGTATCTTTGAGCAAGTATCCTTTGGCACCATGACTCATAGCTTGAGTAACGTACTCATCATCATCAAAAGTAGTCAGTACTAAAACCTTAATTTGAGGAGCTCGTTCAGACAGAATACGAATCGCTGCTACTCCATCCATTACAGGCATTCGCACATCCATTAAGACCACATCAGGTTGTAGGGCAAGCGATCGCTCTATAGCTACTTTACCGTTTTCTGCCTCCCCAACAATCTCTATATCCGCTTTAGTTGATAACAAACTTGCCAATCCCTCACGAATAATACTTTGATCGTCAACCAATAACACTTTAATCATAAGTACTGTTAACTGTTATTTTTCTCTCCCTATTACCTAACACCTAAATACTTACTACTTATTACTTATTACTTATTCTCAATCTCAACCCTAATTTCACATCCTTGCTGTGGTTTACTTGTTAATTCAAACTTACCATCTAGGGCTTCTGTACGCTCTCGCATTCCCTGTAAACCAAAACCAGTAGTATTTTCAGCAGGATTAAAACCCTTGCCATTATCTTTTATGTGTAGATAAATGTGGCTATTTTGCTCTGTTAGGGTAAGATGCACCTGGGTAGCATTACTGTGTTTAGAAATATTAGTTAAAGCCTCCTGTAATATCCGATATAAAGCGGTGGTGACTTCCATTGAAGGTGAAGTTAATAGATTGAGACTAAACGCGATCGCTATACCAGAATTACGTTTAAACTCTTCTACAAGTTGTTCTATAGCTATTTTAAGCGATCGACCTTTGAGAGGATGGTTGCGTAAAGTTGCCACTGACTGACGAACATTCTGAAGAGCATCTTTTCCTAATTGTCTCGCGTTTTGTAGATGGTAAGCAGCTTTTTCTCGATCGGTAGCTAAAAATAAAGCTGTATTTTCTAGCTGAATACTTTGGGCAGTTAGATAATGACCGACAGAATCGTGTATTTCACGAGCTATACGGTTTCTTTCTTGTAGAATAGCCTGATTTTCTATAGCTAGAGCATATTGGCGTAAGCGGTGGTTGGCAATAGCTAGTTTTTTTTGGCTTTCATGTTCTGCCAACACTGCCCCTACTAACAATAGTACAAATGTCAAGACTAAACCAAACCACAATGCAGAGTTAATAGTCAAACCAATCAAGACATTTTGTAACTCTTCTGACGGTAAACGATGAACTAATCTAGGGAATGGTCTCCCAAGAGGAATGCCAAAAGGACGAATACCCAGAAAAGATATTATTTGTACCAATAAAAAAGAAGCATAACTAAAAATAGCAACAAAAATACGTCCGTTCCAAGAAAATAATAAACAAGCACGAATAACTACAATTAAAAGTAGTGTAGGAAAAACCCTTCCCCCTCTTCCTCCGAGTAATACGGCTATCCAACTCAAACCAAATCCGCTGCTAATATATAGTTTTTGTAATAGTTGGGAACCGTAGGGCAACCTTAAACCCATAACTCCTAACATAGCTATACTCAATATTGCTGCCAAATGCAAAATTGTTCTCTGACGGTCAGGATGAAAGTGATGGTGAGGATGGGGTATTAATGATGCGACTAAGACAATGCCAAGCAAAACCCATTCGAGGTAAAGAAGCAAACGAAAAGGATGTTTTTTCCAAAGCAATTTGGCCATAGCTTGAGATTAGTCAACAGAGTTCGGAGTTCAAAGTTATTTAACTTTTTAGGGGGTTAGGGGGAAGCTAAGTCCCGCTCCTTATCGCGGAGCAATAGGAGTCGGGATACAGATATTCCCCCGCACTAATTATAACGGCGGGAAGTCCCGCTTAATCAGACTCTGGTTGTGCTGCCCAATTGAATAACGCGCGTTTTCAAGCCCCCTCCCGGCGATGCCTTTATAATTAGTATTTACCATAAATCTAAAATGTGGTATTATTTTCCGATGATTCTTAATTATGTCTATCGAATTTATCCAGATGCCCGACAAGAAGAACTGCTCCTAGAGTGGTTGGAAATTTGTCGGAAATCTTATAATTATGCACTTAGAGAACTCAAAGATTACATTGGTTCTCGAAAATGTGCTATCGATAGATGTAGCTTGGTATCGGAATACATCATACCTGCGGATTATCCTTTCCCTGGATATCATCAGCAGCAAAACAACCTACCTAAAGCCAAAAGAGTATACCCTGAACTAAAAGCAGTTCCTTCTCAGGTTTTGCAGACTAACATCAGAAGACTGCACGATGCTTGGGATTTCTTTATCAATAGAGGATTCGGATTTCCGAGATACAAAAAGTACGGACAAATGAAGTCGATACTTTTTCCTCAGTTTAAAGCCAATCCTTTGACTGACTGGCAGATAAAGTTACCTAAACTTGGTTTGGTTGAGATCAATCTGCATCGATCTATTCCAGAAGGGTTTGTCATCAAGCAAATCAGGGTAGTAAAAAAAGCTAAGGGTTGGTATGCTGTAACTTCTATCCAGTCGGATATCGAGATACCAGAGCCAATACCCCATGGTCACTGTATTGGTTTGGATGTAGGTTTGTTATCCTATTGTGCGACAAGTGATGGCTTTGTCGAACCTGGGCGTAAGTTTTTCAAGACTCTGTACCGTCGGCTGAAAGTGCTACAACGCAGATTGTCTAAAAAACAGAAACGATCCAAGAACTACGAGAAAGCCAGAAAAAAAGTTGAATCTTTGCACAATCATATTGCCTTCAAAAGAAAGGATTACCAGTTCAAGCTTGCCCATAAACTCTGTGACATGGCAGATACTATCTTTGTAGAAGATATAGATTTTCGGATTATGGCTAAAGGATTTCTGGGTAAGCAGACAGTTGATGCGAGTTTCGGTCAATTTCGACAGCTCCTAAAATACGTGGGCAAAAGGCGAAATGTATTTGTGGCTGAGGTTGACCATAGAGGGAGTAGTCAGACTTGCCCTAACTGCCGTATTGAGGTCAGGAAAGAATTAGAAGACAGGTTTCATTCTTGTCCTGAGTGCCGATACGAAACTGATAGAGATATTGCATCTGCTCAAGAACTGTGTAATCGAGGCATAGAAATGCTTAGTACCCAAGGACTTTGGGGGAAAGAAATAGGCTGTCAAGTCGGGCTGTCGGGGGCATTTTGCCTAGATAAGTGGCGTAATTCGGATTCGTCCGTTAGGACAGCAAGATCTCTAGCGTGAGTTAGAGAAGCCCGCTCTCTATCCGTAGGATGAGAGTCGGGAATAGTCACCTCTATCTAATATGATGTCATCTGTTTTTTAACTCAATTTAGTCCTAAAGTACCAAATCTAACTAGTACTAAAGTTCCTGGAAATTTGGGAATTTAGATCGAAGCAGTGCCATAGTTGAATTTTCTAGTATTGAACTGTCAGTAATTAAAACTTCAATTCAATAAAGGAGATACAAATCATGATGTGGCGAACTTTTTCAACTTTAGCAGCATTATCTCTTATTTTACCTTTAGGTACTTATGCTGCACAGATAAATCCTGAAGACTCCCAACAACCAGAAAATATACAAATTGCCCAAATGTTTTCTCAAAGAAGATATGGGGGTGAAGGAATAAAAAAATTGACAGAAAAATTAGACCTAACTGACGAACAATCAACACAAATAGACGCTATACATGAAAAGTATCGTGCAGCCAACGAAGAAAATTACCAACAATTACAGGAAGCAAGAGAAGAGATGCGATCGCTTTTAACTAGTGATGCTAATCCCGATCGACTCAGACAACAACATCAAGAAATGCAAAGTTTACGTCAACAATTAGCAGATAGCCGTTTTGAAGCAATGTTAGAAGTTAGAGAAGTATTAACTTCCGAACAGCGTCAAAAAATGGCAGATATGATGGCACAGCATAGAGGTAGAAGAGGTCATAACCGTCGATAAGTTGAGAGCCCATTTAATTGATTTATTTAGGAGTTGCCGAATTCAGAAGTGTTAGTAGTTAAGAATATTCTGCAACTCCGATCGATTCTTCGTTAGCAGTAAAATTACAACCAGTTACCGACTAGAATAAAAGCAGACCAAAAATAGGGGTGAGAAAACTTTTTCTCTTGTAATACTTTTTGTTGAGCAATCCTTAGAGCTTCTGCTTTAGTTATGTTAGTTTTTTTCAATTCTCGGTAAAAATTGGTCATTAGCATTACTGTAGCCTCATCGCTAACATCCCATAAGGATGCCATAGTACTTCTTGCTCCTGCCCGCACGGCAATTCCAGCTAATCCGAGAGCAGCTTGCTTATCTCCAATGGCAGTTTCGCAAGCACTGAGAACCAGTAATTCAACTGGGTTAAATTGTTTACTATCTGCACGAATTAATTCATTTAACTCATTAATATTCAAACGTTCATCCCAAGTAAGAACAAAGGTATTATCTAGATTAGAACTAAACTTACCGTGGGTGGCTAAATGGATAACTTTGTAATTGGAATTTTTAACAACTTGGTTAAAATTATCTTCGGTAAAAGAGCTATTTAAAATAATTTCCGCAGGATAGAGGGTACTAATATCTCGAACTTCTTTATTTACTCCAGGAAGAGGACTAAACCCCTGACGAGCTTCGGTTAATCCTGCCAATAATAATTCTCGTTTTTTGGTTAAAGAGATGGGCTGAGAGTCAACTAATTGTAAACCAGGAGCGATCGCCAAATTATATTTTTCTACTAAATAGCGATCGCCGTCGTGCAATACTGCGGGAGGAAGATTACGCAGTATTCCGTCGGGAATAAACACGATGGTCTCTATTTTATTAGTCGCTAACTCTGCTGCAATGGGGGCAATTAACCACTGATATGCTTTTTGGAAAGGAATTAAATTGAGTCTTCTTTGAGGAAGTTTGACTAAAGAGATAATTGAGGTAACATCGATTTCTATTTCTTGTGGAGATATGTCAGTAGTGTAATGGCGCAGGGGTTGTCCTGGTAAAGCTGCAATCACTTCAAGGCGATCGCCTAAAATGATTGGATATAAAACTGCTGCCTGAGGATCTAACTGGTCTATTTGGACTGGTTCTGTATCTACACAAGCATCCCGAAAAAAGTTGTCTAATTCTGCCAATTGTAGAGATTCGATTACTTCTCTAGCTTGTTTTAAATTGGTTTGGGTAACTGCTTGAGTAGTAGGCTGTAAAAGTAAATCTACTAGTTGGCGATAAACTGGTTCGACATTTTCTCGAAAAGAAAAACGGACTTCTGAACTAATGGCAACTAGATCGCTACGTAAACTAGCAAGAGTATCTATAGATTGAGTATAGGCAGCGATCGCTTTGGCTGATTCTCCTTTAGCTCTTAAAATTCTGCCTAGTTGCCAATGCCATTGATAGGATAAATCCGGAGCCTGTAATGTTTTAGCAATGATGAGGGCTTCTTCTGTTAACTTTTGTGCTTCTTCTAACTGTTGATTCTCTTCGTACAAAGTTCCTAAATTACCCATTGCTTCAGACTCTCGCCGTCGATCGCCCATACTTCTTGCTAGGGCAATAGCGTCGGCTAAATATGGGATAATAGATGATTTTTGCGCCGATACGTTGCTTTGTTGCGGAAAATCTCGCTGTAACTTCATTAAACTACGAGCTAAACTAATCCTGCTATCTATGGCGGAGGAAGCAGAAGGTAGCTTAGATAAAAGTTGTTCGATTTCCGTTACTAAGACTAGGGCTGAAGGGACTTTTTCTCGGTCTATCAGTAGGCTAAGTTGGTTGAGTTTGCCTAAAATTTGTTGTTCTGGTAAAGAAGAGATAGCGATCGCTCTTTGATAGTAGGCAAAAGCAGTTTGGTAATCTTTTTGCGCTCTAGTCGTGCTGCCCAAACTCAACAAGATATCCGCAGTCTCTTGTCGAGCGGATAATTGTTTTGCAATGGCAAGACTTTCGTCTAAAATTACTCTAGATTGTTGATATTGACCTACACGGCGCAAGACATCCCCAATACTATGTAATGCTTTGGCTTTAAGTAGGTTATCTGGCTCTGTTTTGAGATTGTCCTTAACTTGAGTTAAGGTCTTAATTGCTCTAGCATACAATCCTTGAGTTCTTAGAGCTTGTGCTTGATAAATTTGATTGGTAGTGTAACCAGTAAAATCACCAATTTGTTGGTAATTGGTAGCTGCTTCTTGCCAAGTTGCTAAAGCTACGTCTGCTTGATTGAGAGATAATTCTAACTGTCCCCTAACTTCAAGAGTTTGGGCAATAATCTTTTTTCTTTCACGATCGGAGGTTACTTTCGGCAGAAGATTATATACTTTTTTGATGGCATTTTTTGTCTGTTCCCATTGACCCAGTTGTTGATAAATTAAAGCTAAATTTCTCGTCGCGGTCGCTTCTTTAATTACTTTTTCTTGCCCACGATAATTATCGATCGCTTTTACCAATAAAGGAATTGCTTCTGTTAATCTTCCTGTCTTATATAATTCTTTTGCCTGTTGTTCCAGTAGTTCAGAATTATTATTTTTGCTAGCTAAATTATGTTCAATTTTGTCTAAACTAACTTGAGCAAGAATTGGTTGTGAATTTTGCCAACTAATACTTATAAATACAAAAGCCATCCAAAAGACTCTTTTCATCACTCCCCTTCCTTATTACTTGTACGGGGCGAACAGCAGTTCGCCCCTACTTATTACTTAAAAATTAGCTTTAACACTAAAATGTATGCCATCTTCTTGTAAGGTTCGATCGTTATCATCTAAATCTATCAGAGGAATTCCCCAGTCAATTCTCGCTGTCAAATAGTCGGAGACAAGCAATCTCAAACCTACACCTAAAGAAAGTAAAATATTTTCTCTAAGTTCGAGATCGTTTATATTCCAGACATGACCGATATCTAGAAAAGGAGTCAACTGTAGAGTTGTCGACCATTCGGAAATACGTACAATCGTCGGACGAATTTCTACAGAGGCAAAGATACCATTATCAGCAATTAAAGCATCTTGACGATAACCCCGCACGGTAAAAGCTCCTCCTAAACTAAACTGTTCTATAGGAACTAAATTATCGTTAGCAAGTTGAGTATCTAATCTTAATAGAAAACTTGTCCCCGGTGATAATAATCTTAAATATTGAGCTTGTCCTCGCCAAACAAAAAATTCACTATCTGGTTCATCATTATTCTTGATGGTAGGATCGAAAACATCAATTCCTACACTGAATTGAGAGCGTAGTGCTAATACTTCTTTTATATTACGAGAAGTATATTCCTGAAAAAAACGCACGGCAGAAATTTTAGTTTCTCTATCTAATTCGGTGTTTCTAGCAATAAATCGGAAAAAATCTTCACCAAATTCGACTTCAGATTCATCTCTAGTGAAAATTAAACCAAGACTAAAATCTTCTGTAGGAGTTTGATATAGGGGTTGTCGATAAGTAGCTTGGTAAGTACTTCTGGTTGATTTAATATCAAGAACATCAGCAGGTTCCTCAATAATTTCTCCATCGCTATAACGATAGGTAAAACTAACAGTGCCATTGCGGGCATTAACGGGAATAGTGTAAGTAAGATCGTCTAACGAGTCACTGCCGTCAGTATTGATATAAGCAGCAGAAAGGCGATCGCCAAAACCCAAGAGATTGCCATGACTCAATCGCACAATACGTCTGTCTGTACCGACACTGGGAGCGCGATTATTATCTAATGCTAATTGCACATCAAAAACATCTGCTTCTTTTACTTCTACAGAGAGAATACTAGCTCCTACAGTAGTTCCCAAGTCTAATTCTGCTGAAAGATTAGCAATTAGGGGATCGAGTTGGAGGAGTTGGAGAGCATTGAGTAACTTGTCCCGATTTAAGGGGGCAGCAGTGGCAACTTGTAGGCGATTATATACATACTTAGAATTGAGTCTTTCTAAACCCGTAATGTTAATTGCTTCTACCGAACCTTCTTGGATTTCTATGCGGATAACTCGGTCTTTTATTTCTTGCGGAGGAATAAATGCACCAGAAGTAATGTAACCGTTTTCTACATAGAGTTGAGTTATTACTTGTTGTGCTTCGAGAATCTCAGCAAAAGAAATAGAACGTAAAGTGTAAGGTTTGAGAATTGCTGCTAATTCTGCTTGACTAAAGACCGTGCTACCTACAACCTCAAATCTTTCGATAATAATTTTGCCAGGAATTTGTTCTGGAGTTAACCGCCAACCAGGTAACACTTGTTCCTCAGAAGGAAGTACATCTTCTAATGGGGGTAAAGGTTGAAGCGGTAAAGGTTTTTTGGGAGTAGGTAAAACAGGCGGAGGTATATCTGGGTTATTGGGAATATTTTGAGCGATCGCGCAGGAAGCAAAAAAAACAAAATTTAAGGAGAGAAAGAATAATCCGAACTTCATTTAATGTGAATAAATTAATCACTCAGCAGGGCAATTAGATCTTATTTACCTATTTGCATTGCAATAAGGATAAGCGATCGCGCCTGTTTGCGGACTAATTATTGGGGCATTAGCTGTCAGGAAGATTCTACCATCCTCAGTTTTAACTAAGCCTTGTGCTTGAATTATTTTTTCTCTCTTGGAAAAATGCCGAACTCCAAATTGGCTATTTTCCTTCTTTTCTATTTCTTCTCTACTTACTTGGGTATCCTCAGAGCTTACCCAATCAACTATTCGACTTTGATTAATAACAGGAGCGTCTGCGTTAGGGGGTAAACCACCTCTTCCCACCACGATAAAAGAGCTACCATCTGCAATCCGACCGTTTTTTAGAGCGCAGGGGTTTTGTGTAATTAAGGCTTCTGCATTTATTGGTACGGAAGGCAGTTTAATTAAACCAGAGGTTGGGTCTACTTCAGGAGTATTAATAATAATATCGCCACTGAATTGTACCCCAAGCTCGGAAGTAGCAGTAATATCGCTTTCTAGAGTCTGTTCTTCTCTAGCTTCAATGCCAAAAATACCTCGAGCATTAATTTCTACTCGTCCACCTATACCCTGTCTTGCATTAGCAGTAATATCGCTATTATTAACAGCAATTAAGTTATCTGTAGTGATAATAATATTACCGCCATCAGTGCTTTCTGCATTAGTACCGATCGAACTTTGGTTAGACAGTAATAAGTTATCTGTGGTAATTACAATATTACCTCGATCGCCCACTACCGTATTAGCAGTAAGCTGACCATCATCGAGTTCGATCTTGTTAGCAGAGATATTTAAGTTTCCTGCTGCACTATCATTAGTAGCACTGACATTAATTTCGCTCCCACCTCGGACAATTAAATTGTTGGTGTTTAGGTTGATATCTCCCGCATCATCTCCCATTCCTTGGCTTTTTGCAGATATAGAGCTACCGTTAGTGAGTTCTATAAGTTCGGCATTGAAGACTTCAATATTACCCCCTTTGCCAGTTGCTATCAAGTCTTCAAAAAGGTTTTCTCCTGTAGATTCTGTGGATATTTGTGCTCCATCCCGAACAATTAATTGAGGAGAATTGATTCTTATATTTCCTGCGTCTCCAAATCCAGAACTAGAAGCAAACAAACCCGATCTATCATCCGCTATTTCTACACTTTTGGAGGCATTAATCACCAGATTTCCTGCTTGCCCAGAACCAGTAGAGGTTAGCATCCCATCTGTAGACAATACACCAACTGTGGTCTTAATTTGTCCCTCATCTCGAACAATTAACTTGCCTGTATTGATAGTTATGTTACCTGCATCTACAGTGTTAATAGATGCAGTAAACAAACCGCTAGATATTATAGGAAAACCAGGAAAAGATAAACTACCAGAAATTTCTACGCTCTCGGAGGCATTGAGTATTATATCTATCTTTTGATTAATGCCTATTTGCGAACCACCCTTAATGGCAATATGTCTTCCTCGGAAATTTATTTTGCCCTCGCTAAAGAAAATTGCTGAACCAAAATTTAGTGAACCCTTGTCAAACCTAATATCTCGGAAATTTTGAGTATTATGATAATCCAAAGCCCAGCCTTTTTCTATCTGTTGCAGTCCAACTCGATCGTTTGCAGCTATGCCAGCAAGCTCAATACTTCCCCCAGAGCCTGTAAAAAATCCATCTTCTACAACTATGTCGCCTCCCACAAGGGTCAAAGTTTTACCATCAGCTATCTCTAACCCATTAGAGAAACCACTGCTACCTATAGCTAGAGATTTATTAATAATGCTTCCGACTCTATTGCCAAATTGCAAGCCGATGGGAACATTCACACTTAACAGAGGTGGAATAGAAGGATTGGTAGCACTAAACTGAGTTCCATCCTCAAAAAGTATGCTACTAGCAGTGGTTGCTAAAAATGAACCATTAATATCTAAAGAAGCATTGGAGCCAAAGAAAATTCCATTAGGATTAAGCAAAAACAAATCTGCATTACCTTCAACCCCAAGCTTGTCTAAAATGTTAGATGGATTACTTCCTGTTACTCGACTCAAGATCAGGTCAATGCCCGCAGGATTAGCAAAATAGACACCCTGTCCTTCACCGACATTAAAATCTTTAAAACTATGAAATAAGTTTTGACCCCGAGTCGCTCCCCCTTCTATTAGAAGTTTTTGGGAGTCAATATCAGAGTTAACAACTGAATTTTCTGTTCCCAAAGTATTGTCGGGAGTAACTTGAGCTAGAGCTTTACTACCAGAAGTAATATAAAAGAGAGCTAAATTAATCGGGTTCATTCCTCCGAGAATAATCAAACAATCTATTAACATCTTTTTTATGTTGAAATTACTCGAAGATACCACCAAATTTATCTCCTCGATTTAATATTCTGTTTTCATAGTTAAGGATAGATTCCTGGATATCCTACCAAACTTTTAGTAATTTTTAAGTTTAAATATGGCAATTTACTTAGAATATTTCCAGAAAAGAAACAATATAAAATAGGTAGACAAATCTCTCTTTTACCTCAATAAAGTGACTGAAAGCTCATACCTTGTAAAGCCTTACAAGGTATGAGCTTTTTTAAAAATCACCTTAGCAAGCACAGCAAGGACGGTTTCCACAAGGTTTACACACGTTAAACACAACAATAATCGTGGCAAGAGGATTTTCTGGCATATTAGACGAAATTTGACTAACATCAGTCACAATAGATTTTATATTTCCACAATCAAAAGCAATTTGGTATATTGCTTCAGTTTGTTCTACTCCATCTGTTTTGCTATTTATAGAAGTACTAGACTTAGGAAGCTCACTCACTAATTCAAACATGGCATCTGCTCGATTTAAGAAGTCAACTACATCCTCTCGCAAATTGCTAGTTTGATTAGTCATAACTTTTCCTATACTTGTTGGAACATCAGTGCTGACTACTGTTTTACCATTAGAGTCTCGAATACTAATTTTTACAACTTCATCTTGTGGTATACCATGCTGTGTTAATATATCCCTTAATCCACAACCTACTACAGCTTTGTTCAAACGTGCCTTAAGATCCATTGTTTCTGTCCATACTTTTTACTTGCTCTAGGTAGTTGCTACCAAAGCAAATAGTATTTACGAAATAAATAATAATACGAAAATCTAGCCCATCAATCTATATTTACAAAATATTTACATTTCTCGGAAAAAACTAAACAAGATAGTTCTCGCTCGTTCATTAAAAATTGGACATCAAACATTCAATATTGATGAATAGTAAATCATAAATTATATCACAGTTCTTTAATCGGGTAAATTAATATAATAGTAAAATGTTATTTTCATCTACTACCAACCAAGAAAAAAAATATAAACAGCCTTCAATTTTCATAACTAAATTAGGCTTGATTTTATTCAATTTTGGTCTCTGCTTGGGTTTTACTAGCTTAATCCCTAGTAAAGCTGTTGGAGCAGAGGAAATTTTTTTGGACTATGGAGTACTTCAATTTTCTTTGTCTGTAGAATCTTTAGAAACTTATGCCAAAGAGGGTCAAATAAAAGGTAAGTTAAAAGATTACGCTCGTTTCCTTACCCCAGAACAATTAGAAAAGCTCAAGACGGCTTTGGTTACCAGCGCAGAAGTTACCCCTCTAGCCGTGGCACAATTTCTCTATTCAACTCAAGGAGAAAAAATATTAGAGCAAGTAGGTCAAGTAGTGCAAACAAAAGCTCGTCAATCAGGCTTTTATGCTATTCGCTCTGCGCTAATTTTATCGGCAGCAGATGAAGAAGGTTTGACTCCATTAAATATCCTCAGAAAATTCCCCACCTATGGAATCAGAATCAATTCTACTAGAGGCTTTCAGATTATTGAGAATTTAAGTAAAATTATCCAAAAAACAGCTAGAGCGATCGCTAAAGTAGAAGCAACTGCCCTTCAAGAAAGAGAAGCTCAGACAATAACAGATATTGCTCCTGTTCCCAATTTTTTGCAACCTGGTTCTTTCTCTTTTCGCAAGCAAATATTAACTCTGCGAGACCAAAACAGAAATCGTATTTTTCCAGTAGAATTGTACATTCCCCAAACGCAAATTAGAGCATCTCGTTTACCTCTAGTCGTTATTTCTCACGGACTAGGCTCAGACCGCAATACTTTTGCTTATTTAGCAGAGCATTTAGCTTCTTATGGTTTTGCTGTAGCCGTACCCGAACATCCAGGTAGTAATTATAGTCAAATTAATGCCCTATTTAACGGCTTTGCTAGTGATGTTACCCCACCCAGAGAACTACTCGATCGCCCTTTAGACATTAAATATCTCTTGGACTATTTGACAGAAGAATATGGAGAACAAATAGACGTAAACCGAGTAGGTATTCTCGGTCAGTCTTTTGGTGCTTACACGGCTTTAGCCCTTGCTGGAGCCGAACTAAATTTTACCCAACTAGAACAAGACTGTCCTAATATTGATGATTCTTTGAATATCTCTTTGTTACTACAGTGTATCGGTTTAAATTTATCAGAAGAATCCTTTGATTTACAGGATGAACGTATTACAGCAGCGATCGCCATCAATCCCTTAACTAGTTCTATTTTCGGTAAAGAGGGAATAAGTAAAATCAAAACACCTATAATGATCGTTTCTGGTAGTGCCGATCCCGTTACTCCTGCTTTGTCAGAACAAATTAACCCTTTTACTTGGCTAGCTACCCCAGAAAAATATCTGGTATTACTTAGGGGTGGTACTCATTTTTCTACTCTTAATGAATCCTCTGGCAGTATCTCCGTACCAGAACAGGCAATTGGACCAGACCCCAAAATAGCACAAAATTATGTCAAGCAATTAAGTTTAGTCTTCTTCTCTACTTACATTGCCGGTCGAGCTAAATATAAACCTTATCTAAGTGCAGATTACGCCGATAGTATAAGTCAATCTTTGTTACCGTTACATTTAGTCGAATCCCTAACTTTAGAATAATGTTGAGACGATAGGCTTTTTCCCTAAACACAAAACGCCCCTGGGGGAAAATTTAGGGGATTAATTAGCTTTAACTCCCAGAAGCGTGAGCATATTAGTCTTTAAGAGGTGACATCCTCCTACGTTAAACTCTCAGGTTCGATCGCGAACCTTCGCGCTATAACGTAGGCTTCCTTACCTCGCGATAAGGCATTCCTGCCCTACGCCTTTTATCTAGAACACGTTGGTACAAGCGATGATATATCTCCCACCGTTGGTTCCCCGACAGCTCGACGGGGCT
>JASJDJ010000243.1 GCA_030065635.1 Xenococcaceae cyanobacterium MO_188.B32 | reverse complement strand
GATTATGTCAAAGATACCGAAGCAGTAGTAGAAATTAGTTTAGCCAACGATTATTTGATTGAAGATAGTCTGACTAAAATTGCCAAACAGTCTCGTTCGGCTCAAAAACACGCCCTACTCAAAGGACAGGGAAGGGACGTGGGGGCAGAACTTAATGCAGAAGAAAGCTTTGAGGCTCAAAAGCAACTGCGTAAGGGAGGAAGGTCATTTTACACTGCCGTTACTTTCTTTGTTTATCGCTCCAATCCTAAAGAATTGGATTTAGCCTGTGTCAAACTTAGTCGTAGTTTTGGCACTGCTAAAGTCAAACGAGAGCGTAATATTGCCTGGTCTTTGTGGTTAGATAGTCTGCCGATTAACATCAACCGCTTATTACAAAATAACTCCGCCCTAGAAGACCGTCGCCACGTTTTTAGCAACCATACCGTTTGGCGTTTCTTTCCTTTAACTATGACACGGGACTTAGATCGTCAGGGTGTGGAACTAATTAGTAGCGGTGGCCAACCAATAAACATCGATTTGTGTCACCAACAAACCAGTCGGGCATTAATTTTAGGCACGGCAGGTTCTGGTAAAACCGCTTTAGCCTGGCAGTTTATGCTCGACCATTTAAGAGCGGGCATTCCTGTAATTGGTATGGATATCTCTTCTGGTCAGGGGAATAGTTTTAAAACTGCGCTCGAGCTTTTGGGAGATGATGGAGCTTATTTCGATTTACGCCACCATTCTAATAATCTCGTCGAACCTCCCGACCTGAGACGTTTTTATGGTGAGGAGCGTCAAGAGAGGAAAATTCAGTGGCTCGATTCGGTTAAGGCTGCCATTGTCGAAATTGCTATGGGTCAGGTTAATGACCCCAGATTGACACAAAGAGTAGAAGCGATCGTCGCTAAAACACTAAATATATTTCTCAACGACCCAGAAATTATCGAACGCTATAACTTAGCATTTGCCAAAGGTTGGAAATCCCCAGCCTGGCAAGAGATACCCGTATTAAAAGATTGGCTTAGGTTTTGTACTAGAGAGCAGCTAAATTTATCTAGCTTTGAAGAGATCGATCGAGCAGCTATTAATCAAATTCAAGTACAAGTATCGGCACTATTAGAATCTCCTTTGGGTCAAGCCATTGGTAGACCTAGTTCCTTTTCTCCTAATCCTAAAATTAAGTTTTTTGCTCTTTCTGGAGTCCACAGCAAAGCAGAACAAAGCATCATTGCCCTAACTACCCAATCAGCCTGTTTGCGTAATGCTTTAGCTTATCCTCGCAGTCTGATTGTGGGAGATGAAATATCCGAACTATTTAAAAAACAAGGATTTGCTAATGGTTTTGGTAGCTGGTGTGCTGTCGGACGAAAAAGCGGTATGTCAATTATTTTAATCTCTCAAGATATTGATGCCATTCAAAACTCTAGTGCTAGAGACCAGATTCTACAAAACATTGACTACCGCATTATCGGCAGAATCACTTCAAGTGGTGCTAAATCTCTCACCCATCATTTAGGATATAATCCCTCACTCATTAATCGCAATTCCACCGAACTATTTCTACCAGATAAGACTCGACTCTGCTCCAAATGGCTGGTTGAGAAGAATAATCGCTTCTGGCAAGCAGAATATTACCCTGCTGCTATGACTTTGGCTGCTGTGGCTAATAGTTCCGCTGAACTCAAAGCCAGAAATAGAGTCATGGCAACTTATTCTAACAATCTGCGGGGACGGATATCGGGATTGAGGGATTTCTCCGAACAATATGTTAATGCTCTACGTGCAGGAAATGGGTCGGGGATAGGGGGTAGTGCAAAATACCTAGTTCCTACTCCTCGAAAAACAGCCAATTTGCGTAGATAAAAAAAATTCGCCATGAAAACACAAAACAAAAGATTTCGAGAACTTAAAACTTATTCCTTTATTTTCAGCCAGAGAAATACCTTCTGCCCTCTGCCTCCTGCCCTCTGCCTTCTCAAATTTACCATTCATGCGTGGTGTTTGTTCGCGATCGGTTCGACCTTTGCCCAACACCCCATAGCTTTGGCTGACGAGCTAAGTAACTTAGAGATTGAGCTAGTTCAACCAACAGAATCTAGTCAAAACAGCCCAGAGATAATTGACTATAGCGAGATTATTGAAAATGCTGATACACAACCAAAAGATAGTAATACTATCCGTGACAAAATTAACGACGAACTTAGTCGTACCGTCGATAAGGTAGTCGAGCGTATTTTTGGTAATATTCCCAATAGCATACAAGATATTTTAAGCGGTTTGGAAAATACTATCGATGACTTTGTCAGTATCAAAATTCCCGATATTAGCAAAATCATTAACATTGTTTTCAATAGTGAATTAGGGGACGAGCAAACCGATCTACCCAGTCGAAAACAAAGTGAAATTTTAGAATCAAATCCTGATGGCTATGCTATTTCTGAATCGGAAAGTGATGCCGTTGTCCGAGAAGTTTTAGTCGAAACAGTAGAATCAACAACCCTTAATGAAAAAGCTCAAACTAATTTAAAACAAACTGCGGTACGAATTAAAAGAAGTGTAGATGAAAGCGTCAATCTCGGACAAGATTCTCAAAGTCGAGATGTTACCCAGCAAATCTTACAGAATTTGTCACAACAAGAAGCTATCTCTGCCACCAGACAAGGAATAATCGTACAGCAAAACCAGCAGGCACAGGTAGACCGCGCCATTAGTAATATGCTTAATGCCCAGCAAGCAGAAGAATTAGCAGGTATTAATGCTGCTAAACGAAGAGAAGATCTCGGTACTACCAACCTTACTGTCCGACAGTGGGGACTAATGAGATTACCTGGAAATCCCACTGAATAACAAAAGGAAAAGTTATGAGTTTTTTAATCTACAGTTCATTCTTGGCAGCCGATACTTTTGCTGACTTTGAAAGTTTATTGGTACTCAAAGAAGCCCTTGGTACAGGAGAATTGATTTTTCGAGGTTTTGAAAATGTCTGGTCACAAGTAATTTTAAATACCAGTTCGCCAATTTGGGTAACAATAATGGGCTTTGCAGCCAATCTTTCCTTAGTAATTTTGATTTATCTGGCACTTACTCAAGGTTCGGAGGTAATTAAAAAGAGGGATTGGCATGGTTTGATTATACTCATGGTATGGCCCACTATTGTTGCTTTGTTACTGAGTAATAACGGATATTTAATTTCTAAAAGTGTAACGGCATTAAGGGCTATAGACCGAGAATTTGTTCGAGCTATAAGTACTACTCAGATTGCCTCAACTAATATTCAAAACGCTCTTCAAGATATTCAATTGACCAATGCTGCTAAAGAACAAATCGATTCTTTGATTAATCAGTGCAATAGTTTTAACGGTACTGAATATTCCGATTGTTTGAATGCTACTATCCCTCAAATCGAGCGCATTGTGGCAGAAGCCGAAGCTCAAAATAATGGCAATTCCCTCGCCGTTTTAAAAAACTACAAAGACAAAATTAAAGGAGCAATCCTCGATATTGCTGCGGTAGGGCAGGTCATTCTATCACCACAAAGAATTATTTGGACGACTTTGGTTCATGGATTGCTGATTGCTGTCCAATTGGCTTTTAACATGATTATTGAAATTGCCCTGATACTGCATTCAGTTCTAGCTTCCATTGCTGTAATTCTGACTCTCATTCCGACGGGGCAACGCTTTATCTCTATTTGGTTGACTTGGTTTGCTGCCATCGCTGCTATTCAAATTTGCTACACCATCATTATCGGTCTGGCTGCTACTGCCATTGTTTTGAGTAATGCCCAGCTTTTTAGCGATATTACTTTTCTAGTTTTGGCTGCTTTCTTTGGTCCAGGTTTAGCTTATGCCATGAGTAAGGGCGGAGGAGTTGCTCTTTATCAGGCTATTAATAACGGTGTCGATAAATCTATTAGCTTTGGTACGGAAGTAGTTAGTAAAGCAGTATTTCTATTTTTGTAGCCAGCTTCGCTGTAAGGCAGAGGGCAGGAGGCAGAGGGCAGAAGGTTTTTAAGTTTTAAGTTTGTTCAAAGTTGACACCATTATTTTCTGCATTTCTTCTACTTCATTCATCACTGAGGTAAATAGCCTGGCTTCAGCCAACCCCACTTCTCTGGCAATTATCAACTGTGTATCTAATTCTCGTAAAGACCCTAAAGCAATATGAAGAAACTGAATGTATTCACCTTTGCTTTTTCTGCCATAGCCCTCGGCAATGTTTGAAGGTACGGAAACAGCCGAACGTCTAATTTGGCTTGTCAATCCGTAAAGTTCAGATTTGGGAAAATGTTCGGTTAGTTTGTAGCAATTGACCGACAGTTGAATGCCACGTTTCCAAATAAATTGTTCTCTATAACTCATAGCTAGAAGTTTGAAGTAAAAAAGTTTGAAGTAAGAAAAATTATATTACCTTTCTTGGTACGCCTTTTCTTAAACCCTTCTGCCCTCTGCCCTCTGCCCTCTGCCTTCTGCCTTAAAACACCATTTAACTATTCTATTCACCTTTACATCTTTATGTTTAAATCGCCATCTCAGCTTAAAAATAAGCAAATTACTCCAGCAGTCAAGGAAAAAATCGTCTTAGGACAGCTATCATTAGCAGTAGCATTTGTTCTGCTCGCATTTTCCTCCTGTAGCACCGCCCACAGTTAAGCTGTTATGCATTTAAACTGTGATAAGAGCATTGCCTTTATTTTTTAGTTTTCGCCCCCATTTAATAATCAATTCTCCTTCATTTAAAAGTTGATGTAACAAGAGTTCTAATTCTTCAATTGATTTAAAAAGTCTACCCGCAATGTATTCTTTTGCTGAATGCCACACTAATTCAATTAGGTTATAATCTGGACTGTATTCTGGCAAATATTCTAAGCGAATATTAGGCATTTCTGTTTCTATTTTTTCGGTATATTCTTCTTTTTTGTGAAAACTAGCATTATCAAGAATAATTATTATTTTTGCTCCTTTTTCTTCAAAGTCTTCTTTTTTGTTTCCCGCTTCAACCCATTCAGTAATTATCTCTTGATAAAATATTTTTAGAACTTCATAGAAATTTTTACTATTGCTTTTATTGAGAAAGTCCACAAATCTTTTCTTATCTGAGTATCGTAATGCACCCATGACATTGACTCTACCTTTTCTTCTATCTCCTCTAACTTTTTTTCGCTTTCCTTTGAGACACCAGTTTTTTCGCCTGATGACTCTTAAGCTGAATCCAGACTCATCCCAAAACCATACCTGTAAACGATTAGGATTTTCTTTTTCTATTTTTAGATACTCTTCTATTTTCTTTTTGAAAGCTTCTCGCTTTTGTGGATTTCTTTTAGACTCTAAACTATATTTAGCCCAGAGGTAAACGTACTTTTTTCTTGATAAAATCCTCCTTACTTGTGAGCCACTTAAGGATATTCCTGTTTCTTCTTCTAAATATGTCGCTAATCTTTGTGCCGACCATCTTCCAAATTCATATCCTAATTCTTGTGGCTCTTTTTCAACTGTCTCTAATAATATTTCTATATATTTTTCTGTGGCTTTTTGATGATTACCTTTCATTCTTTCATCTTTAAGGCTCTCTAAGTTATTTGGCTCTCCATGGACACACCAATAACATACTTTGTTTTTTGAGCAACCAATAAAATTAGCAATTTCTTGGCACGGTTTTACCGTCATTCAGCAGTAATAAGATTAAGATTCTCTCTCTAATATCTCCGTTGTCTTCTCTTTTTAAAGCTTTTTGTAATTTTTCTTTTTGTTCTGATGTTAGATGATTTTTGGCTGGCATCTTTAGTTGCGATCGCTCGTCTTTAGCTTCGTTATTATACCCAATTTAAATGCATAACAGCTTATCGTAAGTTAGCTAGCAATAAAATTACTACGGTACAACTCAATAATGGTAATGCACTCATCGCCGAAGTTAAACCAGGGAACTATCGTACCCCTGAATCCATTACTGAATTTACTAAAAAATGGTATGTTCTCATGCTTGGTTGGTCGGGAGGGGAAACCGCCGTCAAACTTAATGGCAAAATGACCGTTCCTGCTAATTCCTATGCTGCTTCACAGATGATGGATACTAAGTTGCAAAAAGCTTTTTTAAGAGAATTTAGTCAACTCGTTCCCGCTTCGATATTTACCCACGATAGCCAAATCAAATCCTCTGCTAAAGTGCGCTATGTTTATGAACCTGTACCAGTCGATCAAACTACTTGGACAATTAATGTCGTTGCCGACTGGATTTTGTTTGATTCGGCAACAAACTCTGAACTTGAAACCGTTACTTTTAACAAGGTTCTGACCATTAAAGCTGCTGCTATTCCTCCTCAACCTTTGACTGAAGAGAGTAATAGTTTGCAGCAAGTTATTGAAAGCATTAGAGCTTACGGATTAGAAATTACTAACGTCGAAGAATTTGAAGGATAATTATCATGACTAGCAGTGACTGCTCTCGTAGGCTAAAGCCTTCCCTTGCTTCTAACCTCACGATTAGAATTTTACTGCCCCAAGCCCTTCGGGTTCACCAGTTGCTCATGGGGGAAACCCCCAAGACCGCACTGGCTCACCACTTACCTAGATACATAGCAGCTACCATGCACCCCCGACAGTACGACTACTTGACAGTCAATTTCTTTCCCCGAAAGTCCTTCGGTACTAGCGTATTAGAAAAAAATACTCATACATCTAATTGCGCTTGGAATTTTACAGATGCGACTCTCGCATCCAACCCGTTTCCAAATTTTCAAGGTGCTAGCTATTGTACTAACTTACAGCAATTTTTAGCTAGATTTCTAGCACTTGAAAATATTGTACAACGACTCAAACCTTTGCTATATAAAGATTTTGTATCAGGATTGTCAACCTATGACCGATAATTTATCGCGCTCGCTCTCATCCACGTCCTCTGAACGGGACAGGAATTCCCGCTCGCATTTTAAAATTGAATCTCCAGAAACACTTACTAGAGAAGAGCAAATAAACTTAGCTGGACTGGAAACTGAAGCCGAACAACCTTTAGAAATCGAACAACAGTATCAGATTAAAGAAGATGCTCCAGAACAAACTCCTGTAGAAGAAAAACCATTTGTGCGTAGTTTATTTATCTATGGCATGACTGGTTTGGGCTTAGTGTTTTTAATCGGAATCTGGCAGCTAATGACTCCGAAAGAAGCCCCAGTAAAAATTGTGGAATCGACTCCCAAGAAACAAAAACCAGTAGAACAAGTTCCTCAAGTAGATTATCGGGGTAAATTGGCCCTCAGAGATCAGAAAATACAACTCGCACAAAAACAGCAGCAGTCAAC
>JASJDJ010000242.1 GCA_030065635.1 Xenococcaceae cyanobacterium MO_188.B32 | reverse complement strand
TGAGAATATCGTTAATCAAGTCCAACAGGTGTTGTCCCGACTGATGAATGAGACTCAGATTTTGATTTTGTTGCTTGGTAAGATGAGGGTCTTTTTGCAAAATTTGGGTAAAGCCGAGAATGCCATTGAGAGGGGTTCTCAGTTCGTTATTCATATGGGCGATAAAGTTATCTTTAGCTCGGTTGGCTTGTTGGAGTTCGGTTCTACTTTCTTCGAGGGCTGTTTTACTTTGCCAAGCAGCTAAAGAATGCCCCATATTTCTTGCCATGAGTTCGAGAATTTCTCGCTCGTGTGACTGGAATGGCTGCTCTCTGGGGGTAGTATCGGAAAAGTTTAAAGTGCCGAAGATATTGCCATTAACAAAAATTGGTGTGCTGATGAAAGATTCCAGACGCAAATTCTGATAAACAGGATGCCCTTTCATATTTTCCATTGCTCCGACGTGGTGGAAGGAGAGAGTTGTTTGTTTTTCTATCACCTCAGCACAATAAGTATCTTGGTAATCAGCTTCAAATCCCACAGACAAATTTAGCGGTGAGCGCACTGCCAAAATAGTATAAGTATTGTCACTAACTTGACTGACAATGCCAGTGGTAAGATTAAATATCTGGCATCCTGTCTCGATATAGTCAGCAAATAAATCTTCAAGCCGTGAGTAATTAGTGGTAGCCAGACGGTGTACTTGTTTGAGGCGGTCGCTAAAATCAGCTAGGGTTTGGGTACGCTCGATAACTCGTTGTTCTAGTTCGATATTAGCTCGAACCAGTTGTTGTCGGGCTTGTTTAATTTCGCTAATATCGCGACAAACACAAATTAAATCCCCTTTAGGAGTAAAAGTGAGAGTTAATTCTTCGTCAAAAGTATGACCATCGCGATGTTTGGCTTTAGTTTCTCCTTGCCATCGTCCCCGTTCTGATAGGATAGGGAATACTTCTCGTTCCAATTGGATTAATTGTTCTGGTTCGTAGAGAACTTGCCAAGATTGACCGATTAACTCTTCGGGTTGGCTATAGCCAAAAATCTCTAGGTGAGCCTGATTGAGATAAATAAATTTATTGTCATTGAGAATGGCAATGCCATCGCTAGCAGTTTCGAGCGCTGCCAATTGGCGGATTTGTAATTCTTGAGCCAGTTTTTGTTCGGTGAGATCGTGGGCGGTGGCATAGATCAGTCCTTGATAAGAAGTTGCCATCCACTTCAACCAACGATACGAACCATCTTGGCAGCGATAGCGATTTTCAAAGCCTATAGTATCGTGACCTTCTGCCAGCTTTTGCACTTCTTGTAAAGTAGCTTCTACATCGTCAGGATGAACAAAATCGATAAATGGTCGAGCCAGCAATTCTTTGGAGCTATGACCTAAAATTCTGCTGAAACTAAAATTAATTTGGTTGAAGTAACCATCTAAACTAGCAATACATAACATATCTAGGGATAGATGAAAAAATCTATTTATTTCACCTTTGCTATTTTCTAGCTCGATTAAAGTATGGTCTAGCTCTACTAAAGTATTTTCTAGCTGTCGTTGAACTTTTTTAATTTCATTAATTTGGACAAAACTAATGACAACCCCTTCGTTTCGTCGCTCTTCGGTTCGATAAGGGTTGATTCGCATCCAGAAATAAGAATCATGTTCTTTCAGCTTGACTTCTAATTCAAGAGATTGTGAATTCTCTAATACTTCCTCTAGTAATTCTAATAACTGGGGACATTCTATCTTGAGGGTAAGCTCTTTTAAGGGGCGTTCTAAATCAGTGTGGCGCAGGGAAATTGCTGCGGTGGCAGCAGGAGTAAACTTACGAATTTTTAGTTGTTCGTCTAAAAAGATGACTCCAATGTCAGTACTTTTGAGTAAATTATCAACATCGTTATTGAGTTGGGTCAGTTCTTGAATTTTAGACTGATATTCAATGTTAACTGTGTGTAGTTCTTCATTAGAGACTGTTAATTCTTCATTCGTAGTTTCTAACTCTTCAATTGATGCCTGGAGATTTTCGTGGGTATGTTGTAATTCATGCTCTAATTCTAAAATGCGCTGTTGAGCTTCATGACTAACCTTAAACTGTTCTACCTGGGGAACTTCTGGGGATGGTGCCAACGCTTCTTGTTGAATTTCCACCAGATAAAAGTCCCCATTTTTTCCCTTAGGTTCAGGAGGAATAACTTTGAGGCTAATACTATAGTGACCATTGGTGTGTTCTAGCTGAATATCGGTATAAATAACTGATTTCTTTTCTTTCCTAGCTCTATAAAGGGCAGTATTTAGAGGTAGCTGTAAAGGTAAAACTACCATTTTGGTCACTTCGGTCGCGATTTCTCCGCGGAGAGGTTTAAATATTTTGCTGGAGTCACCATAAACATGGAGCAATCTATTCTCTGGATTCACTAGCAAAATAACCGAGTTAGATTCTTGTAAAATCCTTTGGAGACTGTGCTCTTGAATTGATTGCAGATTCGATGAAATTTTAGGCTTGAAAGCACGAAGTGAGGAGTTAGCATTAATTCTAGAGACAGTTTTGGCGGGGAAGGGTAATCTAAGATCTCGTCGCTTTTGGTAAATTTTCCATTTTGTGTTTAAAGGCTTAAATTCAGATTTAAACCCACATTCATCAGCCCCCTGTATGTAATAAAAAAGATTACGCTATTTTTGGGCTTCAGCGATCGGATTTTGAGAAAAAAATCGATATTAGCGATCGCTAAAACCGCCGATTTAGTAACACATAAAACTACATTTGTGGGCTCCGACTGCATATAAATTAAAACATTACGGCAGCTAATTAAGTTGATACGGGTAAAACTAATATCTTTTGTTAGATCGTGGGGCGAGAAAATCAGCATTTCTCTTAACTGCCGAATTACCTGATAGTGATTATCTTTGAAGATAAAATATTTTTGCAGTCGTTCGGAAGTAATATCGTTAGCAATAGATTGGGGATAGATTCCCGCAGCAGCTTTTTCTAAGGCGGTGCGGTCAATATCGGTAGCAAAAATTTTAACTGTCAGAGGTTTATCTACACTCTCTAGAGCTTCCCGCAATAAAATAGCTAGGGAATAAGCTTCTTCCCCTGTCGAACAAGCCGTTACCCAAAATCTTAATTCTTCATGGGGTTTAGTTTGTTCGATTAAAATTGGCAAGATCTCATTTTCTAGACTTTCCCAAGCTGCTGTATCTCGGAAAAAATGAGTGACATTAATTAATAAGGGACTTCGACGAAAAAAATTATCCCATCGTTTAGTAGAGTTTAGGCATTGCTCAGACTCTGGAGAGAGCAAAGGTGGAACTCGCTATGGGATGTTTTTTTCTGTCCAATTCCCTAAATCCGAACAAAGAATTTTTCTTTCTTCGCTGGAGTTACGCAGAAACTCGATATAACTCGTAACATTGTCAAAGTTATTAATCAAACGGCGACGATGAATCCGTCGTGACATGGTGCTGGTTTTGTAGTGAGAAAAATCGATATTTTCTGTTTCCAGTAAAAAATTAGCAATTGTTTTGAAGCTAGAGTAAGTGAGCAGACTATTTTCATTAGATTCTACGGACTCTCCATCTAAAAAACCTATAGGGGAGACAACACACTGATAGACTAGTTGAGCTAGTTGTAGGGGTGGAAGAATTTGATTGACTACTCCTGTGGCGAGCGCACTACGGGGCATTCCATCGAACTCTGCTGTTTCGGGGTCTTGAACTAAAGTTATTCCCCCCGCTTCGTTAATAGCTCTCAAACCATGAGTTCCATCACTTCCCAAACTTGATAAGATTATCCCAATTGCCCGTTCTCCGTAGTTTTTGGCTAGAGATGTCAAGAAAAGATCGATGGGAAAATTGAATTCTTTCTTGTCATTTTTGTCTTTATTTTGTTCCTCTAACCACAGTAAATTGGCTTCTACGGTTAAATTTTGACCTGGAGGAATTAAATACACCGAATTGGGCTGTAACTTCATGCCTTCCGTGACTCGATGAACCGCCATGTCCGTGTGTCGCTCGAGTAATTCTTTCATCAAGCTTTTAAAATCTGGCGAAAGGTGCTGGAGCACGACAAACGCAGCCCCAGTATCGGCGGGTAAATGAGCGAATAACTCTTCTAAAGCTTGAAGTCCTCCTGCGGATACTCCTATCCCTACTACAAAAAATTTTGGCTCTGATTTTGTAGCCTGGTATTCTATTTGATTAGAGTCGTGATTACTCATTACCTAATACAGATTTTCTCGTTTTAACTGACGACCGATAGCCTCTTAAATCAGGTCGAGATTATCAAAGTAAGGCCAAATATCTTCGTTACTACTTGTGTACCTAGCCAATTGCGACTGGGAAAAATAACTTCTTCTTCCACTTTCCCCCTAGAATCGACAATGAAAGTTCCTGTTTCAAAACTAGCCATAATTACACAGTTTTTCCTGTAGAGTTCAACTAGTTTTATAACCTGCTTCTTTATAAAAGTTTAATAGTGTGATTACGGGTTTTGAACAGCTTATAAAGCTGTAAAATCACCTAATTTTTCCGAGAAGCTCTTGTAGAGTAGGGAAAAGAAAGAAATTAATTATTGTTGCCTATTTCTAATTTCTATATATCGTGATGGTTAACTCGTCACAGGTGGAGAATAAAGAGAAGAGAGAGATTTTGTCCCCTCAAGTTAATTAGGATGGCAGTAAGAAGATCTTGGTTGAGCCGATAGATTGTAAGGACTTCTTGAAAATAAAATTTATTTTGTGTCTATCAGTGTGTCATAAACTAGTTCATCTTGCTGATTGCGAACAACTAATTCGAGCAGAAGAGGAACCTTGGTTGCGGGAATAGAGAAAAAAAGTTGAGGGGTTATAGATGTGGTTAAACCAACTGAATGTTCGGGGACTAAAGCGACTAATTGACCTCCAGGGGCAATACAGTTACCTCGACTTCCTCCGCCGATTCGATGGATAGGTAAGCCACCTCTTTTCTTGATGGTTCTTCTCTCTTTTTGAGGGAGATTTACTCGGCTCTTGTCGTTGCTCAAATTAGCTTCTTCGGCATTAACTAAGGGAAAACAACTGGCTAAACAGAAATTAAGGGATATAGTCAAACCTATAAATGTCACTACTTGCGGAAAATTTAGTTGTTTAAATAACATTTGGTCAAAAAAAACTGAATTGATAAATATCGCCAATTATCTTAATTGTGGAAGAGTTTACCTATCCAGTTAATTGGGCTAAATATATCTAAAGTTAGCCTATTTGTGGGGGAATAACCACCATTTTAACTAACTGTTTTTGACGACTATGATAGAGGTCAAATAGTTATTCGGCTCCTTACTGCTTAATCTCTCTAGTTATGGACTTCGAGCTCAATAAATTCCTAAAGAGTACTTACGTAAAATCATTCATTACTGGCATAATCTCCCCCGAAATTAAGTGAATCCACGCTTATTTTTGAGGGGGGAATACCTTAATAATTTAACTATTCATTTATTAAAGTTCAGTTAACGGCTAATCAAAACTCTAGTCAACCAAAAAGTAATTTTTTTGGTTTCTAGCCTTTTCTCTGAAGAAATTAGCTAAATAAATTATGACCAATCTTCTCAACCGTTTGCCTTCTAAGTGTGGTCTACCTATTCTCTGTGGCTATCACAATCCAACGGCCAAGGTTCAAGTGCTCCGGATTACCAACATTCCTAATTGGTATTTTGAGAGAGTAGTTTTTCCTGGAGAACAGCTTGTCTTAGAAGCCTTGCCCGAAGCAGTGTTGGAAATTTATAGCAGCGATGAGCAGGGCTCATTTTTAAGTGAGACTCTTCTGGGTGATTGGCTGAGAGTAAACCATAGTCAATACTGTTCCCTGAAAAAAAGTTAGGGCTTAATAACAAGAGATGACCAGCCGGGCGATCAGCAGTTGGTCTCCCACTAAGTGACCGAGGCTGTCATTGATGACCTTAAAGCGATTCAAATCGAAGAAGAGTACCGCAAATTTCTGCTCTGGTTGTCGTTGGCAGCGTTTAATGGCTTGTGCTAAGCGGTCGAACAACAAAGTGCGATTAGGAAGACCAGTTAAGGGATCGTGGAGAGCATCATGTTTTAACCGTTCCGCTGATTTTCTGACTGCTTCTTCTGCCTGCTTTCGCTCCTGGATTTCCCGTCGTAGTTGTTCATTCATGGCTATGAGCTGCTTACTGCGCTTCTGAACTAGCTCTTCGAGGTGGTGACGATATTGACTTAATTCTGCTTCCACTCTTTTGCGCTCGGTTATGTCCATCACTACGGCTAAAGAGCGAATTACTTGTCCTGAGAAGTCCCTTTCGGCAATAGCCGAAAGAAGAACATCGATTATTTCCCCATTTTTTTTCACCATCTGATAAGCCACATGATTACAAACACTAGTCTGAAAAAATTCGGGCAGGACCACTTCTTCGGCGTAAATACGGGATTCTGGGGTGAGAAACTGGGTCGATTTTTGTCCAATCACTTCGCTCCGTTGGTAGCCCAGGTGCTCGAGCCAATAGTTACTCACGCTGACGAGGCAACCCTGGCGATCGAGCGAATGTAACATTACTGGCGTATGTTCATAGAGATAACGATAGCGTTCTTCACTCAGTTTCAAGGCTTGCTCTGTGTGTTGGCGATGCTCAATCTCCTGTTGGAGTTGCTGATGGACGGTGGTTAAAGTAATGGTTTTCTCTGCGAGCATCTGTTGTTGTCCAGCGATGACCCCCAGCAGTTCTAAGGGCTCAAGGACTTGGAGTAAGTCAGTCTGAGTAACCAGACCTTCTATTTCGCCCCACTCCCCCAGCACCACTATTCGACGGATGTTCCTCGACTTCATTTTCTGATGAGCCAACCACAGGGATTCTGTCGGTCTTAGAGAAAATATGGGGGTGCTCATGACTAATTGAGCTGGTGTCTGAGCTAAATTTAAGTCCAAGGTCTGAAACTGTAAAATATCCCGCTCCGTAATCATGCCTAAAGGCAGAATCCTTCCCTCTTCTTCAGTTGACCCAATCACAACACAACTAATATTATGTTGGGTCATAAGTTGGGCTACACTGAGCACTGAGGCGGTGGGCGAGGTATGAATAACCGGAAAAGTCATCACTTCTTTGACTGGTCGCCATTGGAGAAAATTGACCGGTTTGAGAGCTTGGCGAAGCCTCTCAGTAGTGATTACTCCTACTAGTTCCTCGCGAGCATTCAGAATGGGTAAATGACGAATTCGATGCTGTCGCCAACAAGACAGAACAGTCAATAAGTCCTGTGCCTCGGATTCAGGGAGGGTGACTAGTTCTCGTGTCATTACATCCGCCATGAGCACTGCTTGCAGATTAGTTTCTAAGGCTACCAGCCTCACTAAGTCCCGCTCAGTAAAAATCCCGACTATTTGCTGGGCTTCTCTCACTAAAACATAATTGGGCTTTTTCTCC
>JASJDJ010000241.1 GCA_030065635.1 Xenococcaceae cyanobacterium MO_188.B32 | reverse complement strand
ATTATCCCGACCATTCCCTCCAATTAAGAAATCGCTGCCTCTTCCTCCTTCTAAAAAATCGTCCCCTTCTCCTCCATTGAGAAAATCATTATCTTTGCCACCATAGAGACTATCGTTACCTTCTTTACCAAACAAAACATCATTATCCTTGCCACCTCTAATAAAATCATTACCTTCCCCTCCATCTAAAGCATCTAGACCCTTTTTGCCGATTAGGATATCGTCACCTGCAAGACCATTAATTACATCGTTAGTTAATGTTCCTGTTAAATAGTCTTCAGCTTCAGTACCATCTATCACCGAACCATCATTAAGCCCTAAAGTATTGGCAATAGAAGCTTTATAAGCCAATCCAACTAATATCAGATAAACCTAAATCTTCTGTTGTTTGGGTTAATGCTGCTTCTAACTGTGATGCTGAGTATTTAGGTGCGTTATTAATTTGATTATTCGTCATAATACTTGTTTTATTACTTACTTTTACAGGCTAAAATTTTCAACTGAAAACAGATTAACGAAACTAACTAGCAAACTGTCCCTGTTGGATGTCATGAAAATTATCTTACGCCTCTAAATTTACTTTACTGAATCTGTGTGATAATTTTGTGAATTGGCTTAAACACTATTTTTCTTCTTCTTATATCAATTGGCGTGTAGTTGAATGGATTATTATTTTAGGACACTTATTATCTGTCCTTTTATCTAATAATCCTTTTATATTTCGCCCTTATTTACTATGGATACAAATTGGTTTTAGCCTAATATTTGTACTACTAAGCTTTATTTTTCCAATTAATCGACCAATCTGGCAAAGAAAAATTTATATGGCTACGGAAATAAGTTTTATTGCTATTGCTTTAATGTTTGGCATCAGTTTTAATATTCTGATGTATTTTATGTGGGCAAAAGCTTGTTTCTTGCTCAAGCGAAAAGATGCCATTATTACTATAGTGATTACAGTAATAACCTATCTCTCGATCCAAGCATGGATATTACCACAGTTAATAGCAGAGAGAAATGAATATATCAAATCTCTTACTATAGCAGAATTGCTCGATTTGACTGATTCTATGTCAAATCTTTGGTTGAATAGTTTAATAGACTTAACAGCAGTTGCGTTTTTCTTGACTCTATTTATGTTTCTTTTAGTGGAAGAATCTAAAAGTCGAAAGAAAGCCGAAAGACTGGCAAAAGAAGTAGAAATATTAGCCACAACGGTAGAAAGAAATCGTATTGCCCGTGATATTCATGATTCTTTAGGACATACCCTTACAACTCTAGGAGTACAGTTAGAATTAGCTCAAAAATTACATGGTGTTAATTCAGCCAGAGCTACTCAAGCCTTACATAATGCCCAACAATTAGCAAGTCAATCTTTGACAGAAGTAAGAAATACTGTTTCTGCTATTCGGGAAGAAGAATTTAATTTAGATCTGGCTTTATCTAGTTTAGTAAATCAATTACAAAGAGATAATTTATTTGATATTAAAATGAAATTAAATTTACCTCTTATTCCCTTGCAAACTAGCCATCAAATTTATTGTATTGTCAAAGAAGCGTTATATAATGTTCAAAAACATAGCCAAGCTAATTTAGTTACTATTAATAGTCAAATTCACTCCCAAAATATTATTTTAGAGATAGCTGATAATGGTATTGGTTTCGACCCAAACCAAGTTAATTCTGGCTCTGGTTTAAAAGGAATGATAGAGCGATCGCAACTTATTAACGGTGAACTAAAAATAGATACAGCAATCGATCGAGGAACAAGAATTCAATTAATAATAGAAAATCATAAGGGCGAACGACCATTCGCCCCTACTAAAATATGATTAAACTAATATTAGCAGACGATCAAGAAATGTTTCGTCAGGGGTTAGCTTCCTTACTATCCTTAGAAGCAGATCTAGCCATTGTGGGAGAGGCAAGTAATGGCCAACAGGTGATCGCTCTTGCCGAATCATTACAACCAGACCTAATTTTAATGGATGTGAGAATGCCTATCTGTAATGGAGTAGAAGCAACTCGCGTTATTCATCAACGCTTTCCTTGGATAAAAATTCTAGTTTTAACTACTTTTGACAACGACGAATATGTGTGGCAATCTTTAGAAGCAGGAGCATTAAGTTACTTACTCAAAAGTACCTCTTCGGCAGAAGTAGTTACTGCTGTCAGAGCATTATATCGAGGACATTCCCAACTAGATACAACTATTGCTCAAAAAGTTTTTTCTCGCCTCAAACCTTTAACCCCAAAAGTAGATTACCAGTCTTTATTGAGTAACCGAGAATTAGCAGTATTACAATTATTAGGCACGGGAAAAAGTAACAAAGAAATTGCTAAATCTCTCCATTTATCAGAAGGAACAGTACGCAATCATTTATCTAATATTTTCTGCAAATTAGATGTGCGCGATCGAACCCAGGCTGCTTTGTGGGCGCAGCAGAATTTAAAAGGAGCTTTAGAACCAAGCGAATTAGCTTCGGATATAGAGTTTAAACTTTAGAAAGCTCCCTTTCTCCCCCTGGCGAGGTTTCCTCGCTATCAGAACAGAACGCGCGAGCCGAACTCCGAACTCCGAACTCACGTTATTACCAATTGCGCCATCCACCTCGAAGATTATCTTCTTTAACCCATTCATCTTTGCGTTTGGCTAAAATGCCTTGATATTCAAAAGAACTCGCCCAGCGATCGATCTCTCTGGCACGAATTACAGGAACGGGATGAGTTAATTGGGCAGTTTGAAGCGTTTTCAGCATTTCTCCTAAACTATCCTGGCTAAAAGCATCGTAATCTCTAGCTTGTTCGATAAAAGCTTCTAAATTTAACTGAGGAGCAAGGCTAGGAGAACCACCTGCTAGCTTCATTAAAACTGACATAACCGCTTTAGGATCTTGGGTAGCGAGGAGGGCAGCGCGATCGCAACTAAATTCGGCGCAACGTATCCAGCGTAACAGCTGTTCTTGCATTGACTGAGCTAAAACCGTACCCCACCCAGGAAGTAAATTAGCTGCTAAGACCATGATATTAGCCATGGTTAAATAAACTCCATGTTCGCATTTGAGATGACCTAGTTCATGGGCAATTACTGCTTGAATTTCTTGAGGGGTAAGTATCTCAATTAAAGAAGTATGTAACACCATAAAGGGCTTTTTCCCTCGCATGGCAAAAGTATAAGCATTAGGAACGGGATTTTGTTTTACGTATAGTTGAGGCGGTTCGAGATCGAGAACTTTGCAAGCTTCTAATAGTAATTGGTGAATTGAAGGTAATTGCTTATCGCTAACCAAAACACTGGCAGCAATATTATCAATGAAAAAAAACTCTTCTGCTACCGAACCTAGTAGACTACGAATAGCTACATCTAAACCAGGTATTTGTTTGAGAGCTTTTGTCGCTTCTAAGTCTAGAGGATGACGAAAATCGTCTGCTTGAAGACCAAGAAGTATTTTTTTAGCTAAATCCATTCTTCAGTTATTAGTTGTTAGTTGTTAGTTATTAGTTGTTAGTTATCTTATAAAAGTAAGCTTTTTATCTCTTTTTTATTTTTTTGCTACTGGCTACTTACTACTGGCTACTTATTACTCATTACTCAATCTATCAGCCATTTTTTAACTCGCTTGAGGCTTTCCCAGTCGGGTCTTCTCGTTAAACCATCTTCGATGTTATCTTGTATATCGCTAGCTATTTGGTTATCTAATGACATTATTCGCTGTGCCATTTCTATATGCTGCCTAACTCCTTTTTCGCCGACTTCTAACATAGCCAAAGCCAAATTAATACGAGCTTGAGGGGCTTTACTCTCTATTTTGACACTTTTTTGGGCAGCTTTGAGAGCTTTCTTCTCTTGTTCGGTTAACAGATATAACCAAGCCAAACAACTCCAAGCAGTGGCATTTCTGGGGGCGCGATCGCAAATTTCTTGAAAATAGGGAATTAAATCTTCTGGGTTTTCTCCTGCTTGATATTTAGCTAAACCTTCGTCTAATAAAGTTTCTATGGATTCGCTCATCTATAATCTTTATTGCTAATAATTAAAGCAGGCATATATAGCCTGCCCTATAAAAATATACTAGATCGTTATAATTAAACACCAAAGGATTTCCCGCACCCGCAAGTTTGGTTGGCATTAGGATTGGTAAACTGAAAACCGCCACCAATCATAGCGTTGCTATAGTCTAGGACTAGACCGTAGAGATAGAGAAGGCTTTTGGGGTCGCAGATAATTTTAAATCCATCATAGTCAAATACTTCGTCATCTTCGCGGATGTTGCTAGGGTCTTCAAAATCCATCATATAAGACATTCCCGAACAACCTCCCTGCCTAACTCCTACTCGTAAACAGAGGTCTTTATTCCCTTGTTGTTCTTTGAGCATAGATACGTGCTTTAATGCTGTCTCAGTTAATTGAATCCCTCTTTGGGGTGTTACTGTTGTTTCTGTCATAAGATATTTATTATGTCACTCCTAGTTATATTGCTATTGTAGATTAGGTCTATTAGAAAAATCTCAAAGTCCTATATCTCTAAGCATGGCTAGATGTTTATGTACTGGTGCTAAGGTATTAGCCGCGATCGCGCCACTAGCAGCCACGGCAGGTAAACCAATTCCAGGGAAAGTAGAATCACCACAACATAAAAGTCCTGGTAAGGGAGTAGTCGCGCCAGGAAATACGCCAACTCCAGCCTTAATTGCTGGGCCATAAGAGCCACGATGACGGCGGAGAAAATATTCGTGAGTAAGGGGTGTACCTACAAGAGTTAATTCACAACGAGAGCGAATATCAGGGATAACTCTGGCTAGAGCTTGCCACATAATTTCTGCTCTGGCTGCTTTTTGCTCTGCATATTCTTGACTTTTTCTATCCATTCCCTGCCAGAGAGAGTAAGGCTCATTACCAGGAGTGTAGACATGAATAACGTGTTTTCCTGGGGGAGCAAGCTTAGGGTCTAATACGGAAGGAATAGACATGACGACAACATTTTGAGGTGCGCTTACTCCTTTTTCCCAATCATTGACTACTATATAGTGACAATCTAAATCTGAAGGTAAATTAGTAGCATCAATACCTAAATGGAGGTGCATAAAACTATCGCATTCTGGTGTAGCTTGCCGTTCCTTGCGGAAACTGGTAGGTATCGCTCCCTCTGGTAAGAGTTTGAGAGTATCCCAAATAGAAGCACCAGCAATAACTGCTTTAGTCGCTCTTATCCTTTTGTTTCCGCGCAATAATACGCCCACTGCCCGATTATTTTCTACTATTACCTGTTCTACATGAGCTTTGAGTTTTAATTCACCACCATGTTTTTTTATTCCTCGTACCAAAGCATCAACCAAAGCTGCACTACCACCCAAAGGATAATCTAGAACTACCCCAGGTTTATACCATTCAGCAAACATAAATGCCATTTCTGCTGCAATTGTTCCGTCGGCTGGTAATCCAGAAAGCAGAAAAGACAACAGATCGAGCCAATTACGAATAAAAGCATCTTTAACAACACCATTCATAATATTGCTAAAAGGGCCTAATAGCTTGAGAATATTGGGTGTGTGCCAAGCCATGGAAGGTAAAAACTTAAATGTGGTTATGGCTGCACCCAAATCCGAGCGTATAGCAGTAGGCGGTAGAGCATTTGCTGCTTCTGCTAGGGGTTGCATTACTTGCTGTAGTTTTCTCCACTCAGTTACGGCTTTACTTCCCCGTAACCTTTGCAGTACTTCACAAAAATGATCTTTACCGACAATTGTGTCAAAGTCTCCCTCTGGTAAACGACAACCCCATCTATCGTAAGTTGCCCAGGTAACATCCTCGCCAATAGCATCGAGGACTTGTTTGAGGGGGTTATTAGAAGGAGAATAAGATAAACCTGAGTAGAGAGATGGCCCCGAATCAAATTTAAATCCCTGGTACTCAAAACCATGAGCAGCACCACCAGGAATAGAATGACTCTCGCAAACAGTTACTTTAAAGCCGTATCTGGCTAGTAACCCCGCACAAATCAAACCACCAATTCCACTACCGATTACTACAACTTCTGTTTCTTCTTGGCTTAAACTTGCTGCCATTTTTTTCCCGATACACTACCCAAGTTATTTTACTCAGATTTAGCAAGCGATCGCTCTAACAAGACTTAAATCACAAATTTTACTTACCTGAATAACTGAGCCTATAAATACGACTATTTCCATCTTCTGCTAGTAAAAGACTACCATCAGGCAACACTAGTAATCCTACAGGACGTGCCCCTACGAATACCAGACTTTTGAGGTTTTTGGGTTCTAGGCGATCGCCCTTATCGAGCGTGCCATTCGCTTCCAGAAAGCTCCTTGAAAAAAGTCAAGCCAGAGAAAGACCATGATTAAAAATTGTCCAGCCAGACGTATTGGCTATCAAGAAGTCGGATAATCGCTTAGCTCTAGTCTCATTGACTAGAATGAAACTAAGAGGTAAATTTCTTGCTCTGGGTCACAGCAAGAATAAACGAGTCATGAAACCAATTCAAACAACAGGCATCATGCTAGTCATGACAATGACTCTAGGGGGACTTTTAGTTCGGTCGCGATCGATGCTAGCTAGTTCTCCCACCGAACAGCAACCAACAGTCGTTATTAACCAAAAGAATGCTCAGGACTTGTATCAGCAAGGTCTAGAAAAAACCCACATGGGTGACTATCAAGGGGCAGTTGCCGACTTCAATCGAGTTATAGCCATTAATCCGAACTATATTGAAGCTTATGGTCATCGAGGAATAGCACACTTTGGCTTGGGTAATTATCAAGAAGCGATGGCTGATTTTAATCTAGCCATTAAATTAGCTCCCCGTCATGCCAATGCCTACAACACAAGAGGAGTAGCTTTAGCACAACAAGGTAATCTGAAGCAAGCATTGGCAGACTTTAACCAAGCCTTGAAGCTGAACTCTAATTTAGTTGATGGTTACTACAATCGAGGGAAAGCACATACCGAGCTAGGAAATTATCAAGATGCGCTGGCTGATTTAACCCAAGCAATTCAACTCGACCCTAGTTTAGCCGAAGCTTATGGTAATCGAGGATTCCTGCTGGCACAGTTGGGAAATAAGCAAGAAGGTTTAGAAGATTTACAACAAGCAGCCCAACTATTCTGGTCGGTAGGAAATCTAGCTGGATACCAACAAACCCTTGTTTACATTCAGTTGCTTCAACCAGAGTTCGACTAATTGACTAGAGTGGAAAATTGAGAATTCGCTTAACTTCTGTAGTCACCGTTACTCCGCCGTACAACGAACGGGGCGTATAAACTCTTGAGGAAACCTCAAGAGACAGCCCCTCCGGTGCCTGCGGGGCGCGAATGGAGCTTTAATCTTCTTTAATCTATGGATGTGAGCCTTAAGTTAGGGGTAATAGAAGCTCCATTGCGC
>JASJDJ010000068.1 GCA_030065635.1 Xenococcaceae cyanobacterium MO_188.B32 | reverse complement strand
TTGCTAGTTACTGGTATGGAGTACCAATTAACACTAGTAGCGATACTTATGCTGCTATTCGTAATGGTCTTGATAGCAGAAAATATAAGGATATTGAGATACCCAGTAAAGACCCGTCATTTCCTAGTGTCTATAAAAGAGTAGAAACTAATACGGGCATGGTCTGGGATGACATGGATCTAGTCATTTTCTTTTCTAGACCAGACTTGTATAGACTATTCAAGGTAGGTTACGATCGCGCTACTAGCAAGATATCTATTAGCTCCGAAACTAAGGGAGAGAATCTAACTTTTGACTGCTTTGGCTGTAAGATATTTAGTTCCATATCTCCTTTACACCTAGACGATTCTTTCAAGGAATTACGCAGAAGATTAATCGTAATTCTGTTCAAGAAAATAGAAGACTTTTCCGATGAAAGACTAGACCAACTGGGTATCACTAGAAGTAATTATCTTACTCATTTACTGGATATAGATGATTATGACTGGAAAGGATTTTCTAGCTTGTTTGCTAATTACTGGAATACCGAGCTAGCGGAAGTTTACCTTATTACTCGTAAGGTTTTGTCTAAAACTCTATCCAAGGATTTCACAGCCCAACAGAAAGCAATCAGCTTGGATTTATTAACCGCAGGGGTTGTTTCTGGTATCTGGCCTGACGAGTATGAAGGTATCCAAAAGCTCAGAAATTACTTCGCTTGGTACAAACGTGAAACCGAGCAATACTCTGGGCTGAATAAGCTCCTCAGAGACTATGTGAATACTGAACAAGGGCAAAATTCACAAATTAGCACCCTTGAACTACATAGCCAAATCAGAATATGGCTCAATCAAGGTTGGATACTAGAAAAGCCTAAACCCAAACAAGTAAAAGCTTTATTGGCTGATTTAGGCTTAGTTTTGCATCAAGGTTATTGGATTAAAAGGTAGGTAAAGCAATGAATGAACAGAAGGCAATAGGTATTGAAAAGCACGAAGATTGTGCAAAATATTTAGGGTTTATTGGCAGCAAGAGAATGTCACCAGAAGATAAAGCACAAATCGTACATCATGCTTATCTTCAAGCACTGGAAGCGATGCTTGTAGCTAGGCTAAAAAACTATATCTCATCAGAAGACATACAATATTTGCGCGATTTTGCATTAATGACTGTTTTGGGATGGGATATGGAAATCTTGGAGTCTTATAGTACCTGTAGTGTAATGCAAAATGAACTACGAGAAGCTTTTAGGCATGGTTTACAAATGTCTGAATGATAAAACGTTTAAATCTTATGATAGTCGCTTCGTGTTGCTAAGAGGATGTAAGCCAAGAAAAACCGATGAAGTTATGGATTTTTTTGAGTTTCTCAAAATAATTGAATCTGAATGTGAACGCGCAGGATGGACTATCGATGAGGTTAAGGATTATGTCTGGCAAAAGTACCACAAAAAATCTAGGTATCTAATGACTGATGAACAGCTATGGGAATTGTACAGATATGTACATTCTCTACCTGACAAACCAGTCAAAAAAGCCAAGATAGGTATTCCCAAAATAGGTCTAAGTAAATGGAAAAAGTAGACAAGGAGCTAACAAATGAATAAGCCTGCTATTACTATTGGTGAAAAGATATTAGAGCAATTCCTGTCTGGTTATTCAGTAGAAGATATAGCTGAAGAATACAGCGTAAATTGCCTGATGATTGAAGAAGTTCTTAGGTGTGAAATGATGTTGAACAAGCCTAGATTCCGTACTATTACAGGGAAAGTATAACGGTATAGGGACAAGGATTGTCTTAGTTAACCCTGGTAGGCGTAATTATTCTTGCCAGGGTTTTTTAGTGTGTGTTTGAAAAAATTATTTAATAATTTTATTTAATAATTTTTTGATAGACACCCCCCTAAAGCCTGAAACTACTATAAGACCGTCAAACAATCAAAATACGTTGTTATTGGCAGAAAAATATGGACAACAATAATCAACTAAGAGACAGAATACAGAATTTTATAGACTCTTTTGAATTAGTATTTGATTATGACTGGGTGTTTACAAAAGACGCTATTAATGATGAATATCAGATTTCTGAAAAAGGGAGTTTTTTAGACCCGTTTCCTGGGAAGCATTATTGTGGTGGCAAGGGTTATACTTGGGGAAGTCGTAGCTCGCTATTCTCTGCTTATACTCGATGTTCAATTTGGGGAATAAGGAACAAGTAAGGAGGAGTCATTATAGTCTAATGGGGTAAATACGTCAAATTTAGGTGGCTAAATAAGTAATAAGCAAGGAAAAATGGGATAATTCGATCATATGAATGGCTATAAGTATCTCTATATAAAGAATTTAGGATTCATAAAGTATTTTTGCTCAAAATAAAGGAGGAGACCAAGTCAAAAACATTCTAGCAGGAGTCTTAAAATAAAAGGGTTTTAGGTACTAGGGGTTAGGTTTTAGGTTCAATTGGATGGGGATTCTACCCCAACAATTGTATATACCGCAAAGACGAGGATGTGTCGCCCGTAGCATGGTTAAAACTACAATTCCTCCGAAAAGTGTTAGAGAAATATTTTTTTGTCTCTAATACCTACCGCCTAAAACCTAACCTCTTTGAAGGGTAGTTCTGATAGTTAACTTAAATTCTGTTTGGGGAACTATACAATTATTAAGTAGAGAGTTTGTATACATTCCTTACTATTATTGAACAACAGTTATAACTTTCAATATATAAAAATTATCTGGAGAAATTGTATACAAGATTACATTCCCCAGGATAAGGCTTCAGAATCAGTTGATTTATGATGAATGAAATAGAAGGATTAAAAAAAGAACTTGAAGAGACTCAGTTGGCATATCAAATGGCAGCACAAATGAGTCAGTTTAAAGCAAGCTTTCTAGCGCGGACTTCTCATGAATTGCGATCGCCTCTGAGTAGCCTAATTGGATTGCATCAGTTAATTCTCTCCGATCTTTGTGAAAGTCCAGAAGAACAAAAAGAATTTATTGCTCAGGCTTATCAATCAGCATTAAAGTTGATGAAGCTGATTGATGAAATAGTGACTGTGGCTAAAATTGAATACGGGACTAACCGATTAATTTTTGAATCTATTTCCATCGAGGAACTGTTAAATTACATTTATCAATTAACTCATCTTCAAGCTGCTAATCGTAACCTCAAACTGCATATTATCTCTCCAGAGGAATCACTTTATGTATATGCAGACCATGCTCGCTTAGTACAGTCAATTGTCAATTTAATCGATAGTGGAATTTACTTAATGGAGGAGGGAACGATTCAAGTAACTGCTGATTCTCTTTCTGAGTCCAATATTAATAGAATTACGATTGAGCTTGATTGTCCAATAGAAGTTTGGCAAGAAGAAATTAATTCTTATGAGCCAACATCGAAAATAGATTTAGATGAGATTAAAAAGTCTGGTCAATATGTTGCCTTATCTCCTGGAATGAAAATACTATTATCCCAGACTTTATTACAAACTATGGGAGGAAACTTAGAAATATCTCCTCTATATTCAGAAGATAATCAAACTTCTCGAACCAAGCTAAGTTTAAGTTGTAAACAACCTTCTTGTTAATAAGATTTAAGTCTATTAAATAGACTGAGTATCCTTTGACTGGCAGTTAGAAGAATTGCCACTATTAATTATATTTATCGCTTATTGAGAATGAGTACTGCCTTTGGGTAGGCATTCTTTTTCCCAACATTTATGCAATAATTTAACTCTATACAAATATCCAAAAAACTTAAGATCCCATACAGATTGATTGTCAAATAAGGGCTGATTGAGATATTGCCATAAAGGAGCTAGAATAAGTGTAATTTTTCTCTTCATTAAAATGTGATTTCCATTATATTATGCAGATAATTGGGCTATCCTTAATATTAATCTTCATAACAGCTAGCCTATTAATACAAATGTGACAGATTGCCGTCTCGATCTTCTTGGTCGTAATTGCCTAAAAATTCTCGAGATAATTTTTATTTTTCAGTAGTTTTACTGATTGCAGAATTGAATTAATAAGCGTTACGATGGCATAATTTGCTTCGATCGATAATGAAACTATTTTAATTAGATTAACTATTGCTTAATCCTAGTCATAGATATGGTGATTTTGCCTCCAAAATCAGGTATGGGAGCAGCAAGTTTAGACAATTTAATCTGGACTTTTTGTACTTTTTCGAGCTTCAAAATTTCTTCGGCAATGGTAGCAGTCAGTTTTTCAATTAAAGCAAACCTAGCTGTAGTGATTCTTTTTTTTACAAGATCGATCGCCTGGCGATAATCAAATGTCTCTTCGATGTTGTCACTCGCACCAGCAGAAGTCAAATCTAACCATAAAATCAAGTCTACTTCAAACCACTGTCCTAAAACCTGCTCTTCTGATAAATAGCCAGTATATCCATAGGCACGAATTCCAGTAACTTCAATTGAATCCATTAAATTCTCTTATTTTTTTTAACTGCGAACTACGAATTCCTAATTCCGAACTTCTATTTAGCTATCTTTTTTTTCTTGAGATAACTTATTAACTACAAATTCGGGAACTAGATTGGGCATCATTTGCGCTTCTACCACTGAACCAGCCAGATGATGTTCTAAAGCTTCTGCTGGTGGAAGAGATTGACTATGAGTAGTAGTATCTTGTTCTGTTTGTGGATCTCCTGCTGGTAGCCAGCCCAAAAAAGGTAAAGGTAAGAGTGTAGATAAATTGGTAATTATAATTAGCAACCAAAGACGATCGAAATTAGTTTCAGTAACTCCTAGCCAACTGGTAAGTAATGCTCCTAGTTCTTGAGAAAGCAACATAGAAAGATTCCAAATGGACATTAGTAAGGCAAAGAGAGTAGCTTCTATCCCTTTAGGACAAAGACGGGCTGAGAGAACTAAAACTGGCATCCAAGTAATTTGCCCTACCACAGTAAGAATAAGACTGTCTCCTAAACTAAACCAATGGTCGTCAATGCCTAAAGCTCTGTTGGCATGAGTAACCAGTAATAAACTTGTCATACCTAAAGCGCAGGCAATTACCGTACTCCAGCCCAAAATCTGACGAAAGGGAACATTTTTGAGAAAACGTTGAAATAGCCAGATACCAATTAAAGATGCCAGACTAGTTACTAAACGTACTCTGCCTAAGAATTCTGGTTCAAATCCCAAGTCATTAGTTACAAAGAAGAAAAACGCTGAATCTGCCGTGGGTGTGGCTTGCCAAATAAACAGAAAAGCAACTGGCAGCCAAATAAACTTTTGTTTTACTGCACCCCAGAGTTGTTGAATTTGCTCTACAACTATGGGTTTGTTTTTAGTAGGAGAAGATGTAATTTTTTCTTCAGTAATTAACCAAGCAACAGCAGATATGAGAAGAGGAAAAGTAGCGGTAATTTCAAAAACCACACTATTACTAAAATGCTCTAATAACCAGCCACTCAGATAAGCAGTAATCAAACCGCCTAAAGCAGAACAGCCCCAGGATAAAGATTGTAAAGAACCTGCTTGCCCTAAAGATTCTTTTCTGGCTCTTTCTACTATTAAAGAATCAATAATTACATCGCTAATGGCTACAGAGAGAGAAGTTGACAGAAGAGCGATTGTGGCACTCCAGCCATTATCAACTAATTTAGCAAAAGCTAGCCAAGAGACAGTTCCTAATATACCTGAAAGGATGAGATATGGTCGCCGACGGTATCCAAATAAAGGCAAACCATCAGACAGGAAACCAAAAACAGGTTTAATTACCCAAGGTAAAGAAGCAATACCAGTAAGAGCAGCTACTTCTGCTGGTGTTAAGCCCAAATCGTCTTTGAGAAAAAAGCTAACGGCTAAACGAGCTAATCCTAGTATTCCTTGGACGAAATAAACAATCAGAATGGCTGCTAATTCTGGATTAGGTTCGTTACCAAACAGAATTTTTGATTGTAAAAATTTTTTAATACTTTTAAGTTCTAGCAAAGAGACAAGCATGAATATTATTAAAGTTTTATTGCTTATTATTAATAATAAGCAATTACACTCAGGATGTTATCAATCTACCAATATATTTTTTTCAGCAGGGTTTGACTAGGCTCGATCGAGCTTTGTTTACTAGACAATAATTTCTAGAGCAGCAGTTGTTAAGTTTCATCCCGAACCATATTCTGAAAAGATGGAATTAACTGTAATCTAGAAGCAGAAATAATTTGAAAGGCAATTAAATATAATAGGTTGAGCGATGCTTAAGAAAATTTTATATGCTGATTCCGGTGCAGATAATGCTCGAGATATGCTCAAAAATTTGATAAATCTTCCGGCAATTAGCGGTTCAGAAGTTTCCATTTTGCGGGTTATTTCCCCCACAACTAAAACAGAAGAAAAAGAAGGTATAGAACAAGCTGAAGCCAAAATAGACCAGCTAATCGCCAAGCTGGGTATTGCTGAAAATAAAGTTGACAAAATTATCAAAGAAGGAGACCCCAAAACAACCGTATTAAAAGTAGCTCAAGAAACCAACGCTGATTTAATTATTATGGGTTCGAGAGGATTGGGTAAGCTACAGTCTATCCTCAGTAATTCAGTTAGCCAGTACGTATTTCAGCTAACCGATCGCTCGATGTTATTAATTAAAGATGACATCTACATCAAAAGAATCAAGCGAGTAATGATAGCAATGGATAAATCTCCAGCAGGACAATATGCTCTAGATTTGGCAATTTTCTTGTTCCAAGGCTATCCAGATGCAGAACTATATCTCACTCGCGTTAACCCCGATCTCAACCCCAGTGTTTCTTTGTCCAAAGAAGAGATGGAAAACAACCCTATCTTAGCCCCTGCGGTAGCTAAAGTTAAGAGAATGGGGCTAAATTATCGTTGCTTGGTTACGGGCGGAAGACCTGCTCAACAAATCCGTGCCTTAGCTGAAGATAACAATATCGACTTTTTAATCATTGGTTCTCCAGAACGTCGCCCTTCTATAGCCAAAAATTTACCTGACCTCGATCGCTTGTTGGGAAGTTCTTTATCCGACTATCTAAGAGTTAAAGCAGAATGTCCCGTACTCTTGGCAAGAAAAGAAGAAGCTTAAAACATTAAATACTAATCCTCAATCACCTATACCCAGTCCCCAATCACCTCGAACAATTTACAGTTAGTTAAGACTTAATTAACTTAGCTAACTTTTTTTTTGTTAAGAACTATAGACAAATTATGTTTATAAGACAATAATTTACTTTTTCTTTACAAAATACCCATAAGTTGAAAAAATTGTATAAATGAACGCAATGATTTTGATGCAGAATAGCTCAAACAATCACAGGAGGCTGCATACTTTCAGTCCCCGCGAGATTATCCCTTTACAGTCAGACTGTTTCTGGTTACTCAAACAGGGTGTAGTCAAAACCTGCACCTGGAATGAGGAAGGGACAGCCATTACTCTTGGCTATTGGGGTTCGGGAGATGTAGTAGGACAACCCTTATCTTTGGTTAGTCCCTATCAGATAGAGTGCCTTAATACAGTTGAAGCAGTTTCTGTTCCCTTACGTCAATGCGATTGGTTATCAGATTCAATTTGCCGTCACATTCAACAAACGGAAGAGTTGCTCTATATTGTGCGTTCTGAGCGAATGTATCATCGATTACTAAAAATTTTAGTTTGGTTGGCGCGTAAATTTGGTCGCGAAGTAGAACGGGGAAAATTAATAGATTTACCTCTTACTCATCAAGAATTAGCTGAAGTGATTGGGACAACCAGAGTAACCGTGACAAAGTTGATCAATCAATTAGAACAAGAAGGAGTAATTACTCGTCCCCGTCGCAATTCAATTGTACTAAAGTCACTTGGTTAAAAATAACTCTCATAATTATAAGAGTTATTTTTTCCCCTCAGACTTAGAAAAGTAAGAACCGCTAAATTATTCTAATTACCGAAACTAAAGGTCGAACTCCGAACTCACCTTGTTCTAATGCCACAAGTCTTTTATCCCTGTCAATTACCACCTCCATTGAAACCAGGAGATTTAGTTAAAGTTATTGCTCCTAGCGGTGCCTTAAAAGAATTAGCAGCATTTGAACAGGGATTGAGTATCTGGCGATCGCGTGGTTATAAAGTAGAGTTAGGTAGCAATTATTCTGCTCGTTATGGCTACCTGGCAGGGAAAGATAGTCAACGCAGACAAGCTTTAGCCGAAGCCTGGTTCGATCCTGAATGTAAAGCAATTATTTGTGCTAGGGGTGGTTATGGTGGTGCTAGGTTGTTGGAAGATTGGAGTTGGCAGGTAGGGGAACAGGGGAGCAGGGGAGCAGGGGAGCAGGGGGGAAATTTAGAATTATTAGAACCTAAGTGGATAATTGGCTTTTCTGATGTGACGAGTTTGTTATGGAGTTTAGCAACAGTGGGAATTGCAGGAGTTCATGCTCCTGTTTTAACTTCTTTAGCAAGGGAGCCAGAATGGTCAATTCAAAGATTATTTGATTGTGTTGAAGGTAGTCCTCTAAAACCATTACAGGGAGAAGGTTGGGGTGGAGGAAAAGTAACAGGATTCTTACTTCCAGCTAATTTGACTGTGGCTACTCATCTGTTAAAAACATCAATTCAACCGTCTTTGGAGGGGGTTATTTTAGCATTAGAAGATGTAACCGAATTTCCCTATCGGCTCGATCGAATGTTAACCCAGTGGCGTATGCTGGACGTATTTAAACAAATTAAAGGAATTGCAATAGGCAGGTTTAGCCGTTGCGATCCTCCCTTAGGTAGTAAAACTTGGACAACAGAAGAAGTGTTGCGCGATCGCCTTGGCAGTCTTAATATTCCTATAGTATCTGGTCTTCCTTTTGGTCATGATGGAGCTAATGCAGCCTTACCCGTCGGGCAAATAGTAGAATTAGATGCAGATATGGGTTTATTAAACTTTTTGTATAAGTCTAATCTCGGTTAGATGAGTAGTTAGTTTTAGCAACTTCTGAACTTCTATTTTCCAGAAAGTTCGATCGAGTTATAAGAATCACAATTCGGTAAGAAAATGGCCAAGCTAGAATTACATAATCTGTATAAGAAATATGATTCTCAGGTTATCCCAGTAAAAAATGTTTCTCTAGAAGTAGAAGATGGAGAGTTTTTGACTTTACTCGGTCCTTCTGGTTGTGGAAAATCTACTCTACTAAGATTAATTGCTGGTTTAGAACCTGCAACCGAGGGTAAAGTCATTATTGGGGACAAAAATGTCAATCGAGTTCCCCCTGGCGATCGCAATATTGCTATGGTATTTCAAAGCTATGCTCTCTATCCTCACATGAATGCTGCGGAAAATATAGGCACTGCCCTTAAATTACGTAAAATGCCTAAAGAAGAGATAAACAGAAGAGTTCGAGAAGCAGCCCAAAAGCTAGAGTTAAATCATCTCCTCGATCGTAAACCAGGTCAAATGTCTGGCGGGCAACGTCAACGAGTAGCCTTAGCAAGAGCATTAGTTAGAGATCCTGAAGTATTTTTACTAGATGAACCCCTCAGTAATTTGGATGCTTTACTGCGGGAACAAGTAAGAGCGCAAATGAAACAATTATTTAAAGAGCAAAATAAACCCGTAGTTTACGTTACCCATGACCAAACTGAAGCTATGACTTTATCTAGTAAAGTAGCAGTTTTATACGATGGTATAGTTCAGCAACATGCTCCTCCTAATCGTATTTATACTCACCCTGCTAATCAATTTGTGGCTGGTTTTGTCGGTAGTCCTCAAATGAATTTTATTACCCTTAAATGTGAGGGAAATACTGCTATTTTAGGTAAATCTGCTCTTCCCCTAGTAGATATTACTAATGTTCCTAGCCGAATAGTTTTAGGTATTCGTCCAGAAGATTTACATTTAGCCACTCCAGAAGATGAATATGTTCTACAAGGTAAGGTGTTCTTAGTTGAAGAATTGGGTAAGGAAAATTTAATTAGTATCAAAGTTGATGATTCCGATCTAACAATTAGGGCTTTATTACCTACCGATCGCAATTGGGAGGGGGACAAAATTAGGTTAGCATTACCTTTACAACAATTGCACTGGTTTGATGTAGAAACGGGCGCTCGAGTGGGAAAGTGACTTCTCCTACACTGATGCTAGCGCATACAGTTTAGGCTTCTGTGCAGTCCAAAATTGATGGACTGGCAGAACTTCCTTCAAGGTACTATTAGTAGTAGAGTTGATTACTACCTGATTCCCTTTACGGCGTTTTATAGTGGGGAACAAGCCCAGCCCCACTCTTTTGATATTGACCCCAGCATTGATGTCGCGGTCAATCAAAAGGTTTAATTCTTCATCCCAATACTCCCTGATACTCGCATCGGTAAAGATAAACAGAATCATCCTGTAACCTTAAGTTGATGTACCAGCCATCGGTCTTTTTGATTGCCTGTACTGACTTGAGTAATGCTCCATTTGGTAATGGTCGATGCTGCCTAACCTTAACTAGTCCTATTTTCGGTAGCGTAATGTACAGCCATTTGCCACCTATAGAGCAACTGTGTAGTTTTGCCCCTTCAAACACCATCGATCTGAAGCGTTTTGTGTCTTTAAAACGTGGCTTACCACTGCGTTTCCCTTTACTGTCACCAGTTATAAACCTGGTAAATGCCAACTTAACCCGCTGACACACCTCTTGCAGTACTTTGGCTGTAGCCATTGTAATGTAAAGCTTTGAGCAACTATATGTGTAGAGATTGCTTGCCAAGAGATGGGGGTAAACTCTGACCTTTGACTGGCGATTCATCCACACGCCGAATCAAAGATTACGGACGTGGGGCTTCTCGCCGATAATGCTAAATGCTAAATTTAGCTTTAAAAAAGCTGATGGCTGAAAGCTGTAAGCTGATAGCTTAAAGATTAACCTAAATTAAGCCCATATTCTTGCCAAGTAAGTTCCGCTAAACTATTGATGATAGTAGCTGCTACGATCGAGTTACCTTTATTTCCTGCAACATATATATGGGGAATAGAAGATTTTTCTAGCCATTGTTTCATGTCTTGTTCCACAAAAGTTGGTGGAGTAGCTACCACTAGTGCTGGTTGAATGGTTTTTCTTTCTATTAATTCTACTAAGGTAGTTAAGGCAGTTTGTTCTTGTCCAATGACATAAATTGCTTGGGGATGATTTTTGGCCATAGTTTCTAGACCCCAAGCTGCTTCCGTTTTACGTTGCTGTGGTCGAGTAACTAAAGTGCTACAACAGTAAATAGGATTGCCAAAGGTTTTTTGTAGCATGGAAACAATCCCTACTTGAACTGTAGGTCGATCGACAATCACAGATGTATGGGCTGCCAAAGCTGCTGCACCTTGAGCCAAAGAGTTTTCAGAAAATTGCAATAGAGATAAATATTCAAAATCGGCAGTTCTATAGATTACCTGGCGTGCTATTTCGTATTTAGCCGGAGATAATTGACAATTACCTATTTGGCGATCGATCATTGCCAGACTTTGAACATCTGTTATGTGTAAATCCATGAATACAGCCTGAATTTTCTGTTTTTGAACTGTCTAACTCTTATTTTTTATAACTTACCTTGAGAAGAAATAGTGAACATAGCAAGGCTAAGAGCTAAAAGTGAGGGCGTAATTTTGAATCGTATTCAAAATGCTGACGAGCGACCCTGGTGAGCAAAGCTCACCTAAGGAACACGCGAGTAGACCGAACCCGAAGGGCTAAAAGCTATGACACAATTAAACCCTGAGTCGAAGCAGTCCAAATAGTCCAGCCATCGATTAACCATAAAAACATGGTAAAAATAAATAGAATTATATACATCCAAGGCTGAGACAAAGGACGAACATCGGTTGTATCAATACTAGTCTTGGCTTCTACTATTTTCACCATTTTGGCAAAACCAGCTACTCGCATTGGTAGCAAATAGGCTTTTTCTGCGGAGGGAGTAACAAAGTAATAAACTAATCCTCCTTGTCCTGTAGTACGCATTTTTAGGTCTTTAATTTGCGACCAACCTAAAGACCAACCTTTACGGAAAAATCGCGGTACCCAATTAGGATAAGCTACTTGTATTTTTTCCTCATCTAAAATCACTCTTTCGCTAAGAGCAGCATAAAGAGCTAATGCACCAAAAGCAATCCCTATCCACAGTAACCAGGGTGGTACTGGTGCAGAAGATGCTTTCGCTAAAAAAGGAAGGGGGATAGTTAAAGCTATATATAAACAAATAAGAGTAATCCGAATTAGGGGAGATAAATTAAAAAAGATCGGGGTTTCTAATTTAGATAAAGATTGATGTTTGCTTTGAGTTTCCACAGTTTTCAATTCTTCTTAATTCAACTTTATTTTGCTTTACAGTATGTGATATTTATAACCTAAAACTTATGCTAGGTTGAAATTACTAGGATGTTTCTAACCTAGGAGGAACCATGTTTTTGAAGCATAAATCGAATGGACAGTTAGTAGAAGTTCTAACTTTAGATAGTATGTACGATCCCTGTCTTAAAGAAATTACAGGGCGAATGCATGCGGGGGAAGAAATGCAAGACCCTGAAACTTTCATGAAGTCTGAGCTTATTTTTCCCTCTGGGGAATCTCTACCTATTTGTTGGTTAGACCCCCATTATCAAGAAGGTAGTTCTCCTAATAAATCAAAGGCTGCCGTTGGCTAAAAATGGGCTTAAATTTGGGAAAAAATTTAATTTAAAAAAACTCAATCTTGCCAGGAAGGAGTGTAGGTTTCTATTCTTCTTCTTGGTATAAAATTAGTCAATTTTTCCCTTGACCTTTCATCGAACAAAAAAATCATAACTCCGAACTCTTAGGAAATTGTTCCTCTCCAGACATAACGAAATATAAATTCGTTGGACGCTCACGTCGCTCGACCACTATGGTTATTACCTAGACAAAAAGTCTTGTGAACCATTCCAGATAATTTCCTCTCCTTGTCCCCAAAAGCCATTGTATTTAGTTACTTTGATATCGCCTAATATCTTTGTTTGACAAGCTAAACGCAAATCTCTAGTTGGAGAGTGAGGAGGAAGCGATCGCCTGGCTTTATCTTTCCAATTGGCAGGGGAAACTTCACCTTCTATCGCAACAGCACAAGTACCACAACTACCGATACCTCGACAGTTAATTATTTTTGCTTTGCCATTGTAAAGAGGGATATCGTGGTTTAATAGAACCCGACGTAAATTAGCACCCGACTCACATTGTATGGTTTTTCCCAGAACTGCTACTGTAGGCATGGGTAATACTTAAAAAATAATGGTCAACTAAATGGTTTATTTTCAGATAAATTAACATTTAGTTGGCTGTTTCTGTTTGAATAAATTTGAGTAATTTATGACTGATCGAGGAAAAATTTGGCTCTACGATACTACTTTAAGAGACGGCTCTCAAAGAGAGGGAATTTCTTTATCTTTAGAAGATAAACTAAGAATTGCCCATCAACTAGACGAGATAGGAGTTCCTTTTATTGAGGGCGGATGGCCAGGAGCAAATCCGAAAGATGTCCAATTTTTCTGGAAGCTAAAAGAAGAACCGCTCAAACAAGCAGAGGTAACTGCTTTTTGTTCTACACGCCGTCCTCATAAAGCTGCCCCAGAAGACAAAATGCTGCAAGCCATTTTAGCAGCAGGAACCCATTGGGTCACTATTTTTGGTAAGTCTTGGGATTTGCACGTGAGTGAAGGACTAAAAACCAGTCTTGAAGAAAATTTGGCTATGATCGCCGATACAATTAAATATCTTCGCAGTCAGGGCAGAAGAGTAATTTATGATGCGGAACATTGGTTTGATGGCTATAAAGCAAATCCAGATTACGCCCTCAAAACCCTCAAAACAGCTTGGGCTGCTGGTGCAGAATGGCTAGTTTTTTGCGATACCAATGGGGGTACTCTACCTCACGAAATCAGTCAAATTGTTGCAGAAGTAATTCAAGCTTTTTCAAGAGAAAATAGCCAAGATTTTTTACCCCAATTAGGTATTCATACTCACAACGACGGAGGTACGGCGGTAGCTAACGCGATCGCTTCAGTGAGAGAAGGTGTGACTATGGTACAGGGAACAATTAATGGTTATGGGGAAAGGTGTGGTAATGCCAATCTTTGTACTTTAATTCCTAACTTACAGCTAAAATTGGGTTATCCCTGTATTTCCGAACGACAACTTACTCAACTCACCAGAACTAGTCGTTTAATTAGCGAAATTGTCAATCTTGCTCCTGACGATCACGCACCTTTTATCGGTCGTTCTGCTTTTGCTCATAAAGGTGGGATTCATGTTTCAGCAGTAGAACGGAATCCGTTAACCTACGAGCATATTCAGCCAGAATTAATTGGTAATCAACGGCGCATTGTCATCTCCGATCAGTCTGGCTTAAGCAATGTTTTACACTATTCAGCTAAGTTTGGGATTCATCTTGATAAAAGAGACCCAATTTGCGGAGAAATTTTAACCAAACTGAAGAGTTTAGAAAATCAAGGTTATCAATTTGAAGCTGCCGAAGCCAGTTTTGAATTGCTGATGCGATCGACTTTGGGACAGAGACTAAAAGCGTTTCAACTTAAAGGATTTCAAGTTCACTGCGATATTCTTCAAGGAGTAGATAATCCTAGTAGTAATGCTTTGGCTACAATAAAAGTAGAAGTTGACGGTAAGGATTTACTAGAAGTTGCTGAAGGAAACGGACCAGTATCTGCTTTAGATCTAGCTTTACGCAAAGCTCTAGTCAAATTTTATCCAGAAATTGCTAACTTTTATCTGAGCGATTACAAAGTGAGAATTTTAGATGGTACAGCAGGTACTGCTGCCAAAACTAGAGTTTTAGTCGAATCCAGCAATGGTGAAGAACGTTGGTCAACTATCGGCGTTTCTAGTAATATTTTGGCTGCTTCGTATCAAGCTGTAGTAGAAGGTATTGAATATGGTCTGCTCTTACAATCTTCTGCTAAAACTCAAATTATTGCTTCGAGGGTCGACAATCTTAGCTAGAATAACTCAGCAACCATTAGATGAGAATCTCTGGAAAAGAACGGTTTCCCCTATTTTTTTTAGTATATTAATATTATATGACTGCCCTTCCTAGAACAACTAAAAGTAGACTCAAAAAAATCCCTCAAGTGCCTAGTGTGTGGGAAGGAGACCGCCGTTCATTAGCTAATGTAGCTGCTAATCTAGAACCCGAACTTGATGGTCAGGGAGAATGTATTATTTGGGTAGACGGCTCGGAAGGTTGTGTGCGGGCAATGGATATCGTGCCTCCAGATATGGGATTAGAAGCGATCGTACGTACTTTACTAAGAGCGATCGAATCTCCTCATCATCCCGCTCAACCAGCCCGTCCTCAAAAAATTATCGTACGCGATCGCGAAATTCAATTCTTTTTACGGGGGGCATTACAAAATTTAGATATTGCGATCGAATATGTTGCTGAGTTACCTTTAATAGATCAGTTATTTCGGGGGTTTGAGGCAATGGATAACAGTAGACCCCCTTCTTTACCTGCGAACTACGATGAGTCCCTCCAGGAAACTGCCGAGGAATTGTGGGAGGATGCACCTTGGGAATGTTTAGCCGACCATGATATTCTGGCACTGCAAATTGAAGGTTGGGACAATAATCCAGTTTATGCTTGTGTGATGGGAATGATGGCAAGCGAATATGGAGTACTTTTGTATCGTTCTCTCGATTCTCTCAAACAATTTCGTTCGGTAGCTTTAAGTGAAAAATCGGTCGAACAATTAGAAAAAGCTTTTTTAGCACAAGATTGCTGGTTTTTAAATTTTGAATTAATCGATGAAGAAGCAGAAGAAGATTTCAATTGGCCATCAGAAGAGACGGAGGACATAACGCCCTTCTTTGGCAGCTTACATCCTTATGAAGGTATGCGTCCCTTTCTAGACGAAGAAGAAGCCAAAATAGTCTATATTGCCCTACAAGGAATGTTGCATTTTTGTCGGCAGTATCAAGAACAGTTAATGGAAGATGAAATTGAAGCTATCAGCGATCGCTACGATATTGCTCTTCCTTCTCCTAACAATAGTGACAAAACTATATCTGTACAAGTCTCTACTTTGCCAGAATTAACTAAAGAATTATTATCCTTAGGAGATATTAGAGACTTAGAGGGGGATTTTGACGAAGAAGAAATTAGTATTCCCATTGAAGAAGACTTAATTCCTGAAGGCTCGATCGTTACTTTAGGGAGCATATCTCAAGATTTATTAGAGAAAATCAAAAAACAAAAACAGACTTACTATCAAGGGCTGGATTATTCTTGGCAGGGTAAAGAGTTACCTGTAATTATTATTCAAACTTCTCGTCCCAAAGCTAAAACAATTATCGAGACTATTCAACAGTCGGCGGGATTGAAGTCAATTTGTTTTAATCCTGGCAACGATCCTTTCACGGGAGAAACCTATGACTTGGGTATGTTGCAAACTGGAGATGGCACACTGCACATTTTTGCCGAATATCTTCATGATATTCCCGAACATCTTCAAGCAGTCGAGCGATGGTACAAACGGTGCCAGAAAACTAAAGGTTTTTGTGGATTAATCATTGCCATGGGTATTACAGGGGCTTCTCGGGGAAATCCTCAACCGAAAGATATGTTAGCAATATTAGAAACTAAATCTATTCAAGGAGAAGAATTGGGGATGGGTATCTTACAGTTAGTACCCCAATTTGATTTTGAGTAATTATTAGCTAATCGATCGAACCTCTGAAGTAGATGAAGCCTAAGATTAAACCTCATTTTGTATTGATAATAGCTTTAGCCTTGTTTGGTTTCATAATAGCTATTGGCATTAATCCTATAGTCGCTAATACAGTCCCGATTAATCATACTCCGCTCGATAAAAATCCTCTCTATTTTGAGCAGCAAGGTAAGCAACTTTACACCATAAAGGATTTTACTGGCGCGATCGAGCGATGGCAGCAAGCAGCTAAAATTTATGCCGAACAGCAAGATGTAATCGGTCATGCTAGAGTACTTACGAATTTAGCTCTTGCTTATCAACAGATCGGGAGTTTTGAGCAAGCCAGAGAACAAATCGATCGAAGTCTGAGTCTTCTTCGCACTCAAGCTGCAGGGTCAGAAAACAGTGCGTACTTGCAAGTCTTGGCACAGACTTTGAATACTCAAGGAATTTTACAACTGGCTCGCGGAGAGGTCGAAGAAGCCTCTATTACTTGGCAAAATGCCACAGAAATTTATCAGCAAGTAGGAGATAGAACGGGAGTTATTCGTTCTTCAATCAATTTAGCCAGTGCTTTGAAGAATTTGGGAATGCATCGTCGTGCCTATAAACTTTTGACTCAAGTCGAACAAGATTTACAGCAGCAACCCGACTCATTATTAAAAGCAGCAGCCTTGAGAAATTATGGCGATATTTTAAGACTGATGGGCGAACTAAAACAAGCACGACAAACTTTAAATCAAAGTTTAGTAATTGCTCGTAAATTAGGTTCGTTAGAAGATCGAGTTAAAGCTCTATTCGCTCTGGGAAATAACTGGCACGCAAATAAGAACGCTCGCCAAGCTTTAAAATATTATCAGCAAGCATTAATTGTTTGTCGTCAAGAGCCAACTTGTAGAGCAGGAAATTTACCACTTCAAGTTAATTTAGCTCTCCTCAAATTATTTTTAGGTACCGAAAATTGGCAACAAGCAAAAGAATTATTACCCAAAATAGAGTCTAGTCTGACTAATCTATCGCTCGATCGCACCAATATTTATCAACAAATTAATTTTGCTCATAGTCTACTGGAATTAAAGCAAAAACAACTTGAATGGACCAAAAATATTCCATGGCAAAAAATAGAGTTCATCCTAGCCGATGCTGCACAAAAAGTAGAGAATACATCAAATATTAGAGCTAAAACTTACATTTTAGGGTTACAAGGTCAAGTTTACGAACGACAACAACAATGGTCAAAAGCAGAAAAACTAACTCAGCAAGCCCTTCTTTTAGCTCAAACAATTAATGCACCAGAAATCCGCTATCTATGGCAGTGGCAATTAGGTAGAATTTTTCAAGCAGAAGGAAATTATGCAAAAGCGATCGCCGTTTACACAGAAGCAGTAAATATTCTTCAGTCTCTCAGTCAAGATTTAACGGCAATTAATGTCGATATTCAATATTCTTTCCGCGAAAGTGTAGAGCCAGTATATCGAGAATTAGTCAGTTTACTATTAAATTCTGATTCTTCAGGGAAGATTAGCCAGGAAAATTTAATCCAAGCTAGAGATATCATTGAATCTTTACAGTTAGCGGAACTCAATAATTTTTTTAAGGAAGCTTGTTTAGATACGAAATCAGTCCAGATAGATAATATCGACCGACAGGCAGCAGTAATCTATCCGATTATTTTACGCGATCGCTTGGAAATTATTGTCAGTATTTCTCAAAAACCTCTACGTCATTACTCTACAGCTATTGACCGAGAAAAATTAGAAGCAACCATCGAGCAATTAAATCAAACTATAGTCATCCGCAGTCGTCGTCAGTTTTATGCTTCTGCTGGACAAATCTACGATTGGTTAATTCGTCCCGTATTAAAAGATTTGAGAGAAAATAATATTACTACCATCATCTTTGTTCCTGACGGGAGTTTGCGGAATGTTCCTCTAGCAGCTTTGTACGACGGAAAACATTACTTAATCGAACAATATCGTCTTGCTCTAACTCCAGGATTACAGTTATTAGCTCCTCGCTCCTTAGAGCAGATAGAGTTAAAAACTCTGGCTGTAGGATTGACTAAACAACGAGAACAATTTCCCCCCTTGGCTTATGTCGAGCGAGAACTAGCCAAAATTAAAGCAGAAACTCCTAGTACTGTTTTACTAAATGAGGACTTTACCCTCGAAGCTTTAGAAAAACAAATCGAGCTTTCTAGATTTCCTATCGTTCATATTGCTACTCACGGTCAATTTAGCTCTAGTTTAGACCAAACCTTTCTCTTAGCTTGGGATAGCCGTATTAATATTAATGAGTTAGATAGTATTTTACAGACCAGAAATCTCACTCAAGCAGAAGCGATCGAACTGTTAGTTCTCAGTGCTTGTGAAACAGCAGCAGGAGATGAGCGGGCAGCTTTAGGATTAGCAGGAATGGCAGTTAGAGCCGGTGCTAGAAGTACGCTAGCTACTTTATGGGCAGTCAACGATCGATCGACAGCCCAGCTAATGAGTAAGTTTTATCAAGAGTTGACCAAAAAAGATATTTCCAAAGCAGAAGCGATCCGACAAGCGCAACTAAAACTACTCCACACTGCCGAGTACCAGCATCCATTTTATTGGGCTGCTTATGTATTGTTGGGTAATTGGCTCTGAAAAAAAGCTAATGGCTAATGGCTAATTGCTAATAGCCAACCACAGCGTTAAATGCTCGCTCTAATTTTTTCAGCAAGCCCTAAATCGGAAAACGTTTCATACGAGAGACTGCCTCTCGAGCATTGTTGACTAAAATTGCCGAAACATTGGGTATTTGGGGAATTTGCCAGAGAACATCGACAGTACGCCGTAATATTCTCACGACATCTCCTTCATCTAGGTTGGTATTTTCGCATAATTCGCTCCATTCAACTCCTAATGCCCATTGTTGACATAAACCAACTAATTCATATTCTCGCCACACTGGTAAACTTACTCCATAACGATGTTGAACTTGGAACAGATGAGGACGTATTTCTCTAAGGACTGAATTTTTAAGACCTTTTTCGGCAGGACGTTTCTTAACTCCCAATGCCTCCAATACTTCCAGGGGAGGAGCATAGTCACACCAAGTATCAGCGCGAGGAGTTTCCGTAACTAAAGCACAGACAGCAGCAGCTAAATGATGGGATTCTAAAGGCTCTAATTCCCCTGATAAAAACACTAAAGCCAACCATAATTCATTATCGGCACGAATAGTTGCTGCTGCTTGTCCTAAAGTCGTTGGTTCAAATCCATCTAAAGCTTCAAATTCTTGTAAAACTTTAATGAGATTGAGAAATTCATCCCAATAGTAGGATTGATTGGATTTATGTTTTTGATATTTTAATTGAGTTTTATGAAGAGTTTCTCTTAAGAGCATCCGCTTTTGATTGCGTTTAATCAGACGACCGGGACTATCTAATTTTTGCAGGGGATGAGCATCTAATTTAGTTTGTACTTGTTCGATTCTTTGTTGTTGTTCGATTACTTCTGGTGCAGCAGGAGTAGGAATTAGACAATTAGCTATTTGTTTGCAAATAACTGTAGTATTTTCATCACCCTTTTGCCATTTACCCAAGCGAGGATTATCTAATTCAGGCAAAGGTAAATTGGCTATTTCCGATTCAGCCAAAGAACCTTCGTTAATATCGGTAATATCGGCATTAGCAGCAATATACCAAAAATTATCTATCCCCAAACAGACTAAATTAGGAGCTTGTCCAGAACCAGGAATTTTAGTTACTAACACGGCAGCTAGGGGGGATGATACTCTAATGTGTTTACCTTTTAACCCCAGAATTCTGCCGGGGGTTAAGTCAGGAATGAGGGGTTTAATTTTCTGCCTACGAGTTTCGATCGCTTGTTTTTGGAGAATATCTAATAAACGCTCTTCTTCTTTGAGTCTTGCTCTTAATTTTTCGTAGCTGGCAAACTGTCCAATTTCAATCGAAGCTAATTCTATATCCAATTTAGCTAATTCTGTAGTTATCTGCGCGATCGCCTGTTGTTCGGGACCTAGTTTTTTTTGAACTAAATATTCGGCAAAGCTTCTTTCTAGTAGTTCTTTAGCCTCTTTAATACTATGTTTTTGTAATAAATTGAGTACCATGCCATAGGAAGGGGTAAACCAACTTCTCAGGGGTTCTGCTTCAGATGTAGCTAAATAAGCAGCTTCTTTGGCTCCTTCAAAGGGTGTTTGCAGGGTTACGACGTAACCAACCTGGTCTTTTCCTCGCCTTCCTGCTCTTCCCGCTATCTGCAAAAACTCCGAGGGAGTAAGCATATTATGCCCATTATCAGTACGTTTGGAAAGGGCAGAAATAACCGTAGTGCGAGCCGGCATATTAATTCCTGCTGCTAAAGTGGCAGTGGCAAAAACAATTTTGACTAAACCAGCTTCAAACAATCTTTCTACTAATTCTTTCCAAGCTGGTAAAATTCCTGCGTGGTGAGTCGCTATGCCTCTGGTAAGGGGCTCAATTTGGTCAATTCTGGCAATTTGTGATTGTTCTGCTAAAAATTGGAATAGTAAATATTTTCGATTGGGATGAGCCGTTAAATATTGCCACAGTTGTTCTTCACTACCAGGATTGTTAGCTAAATATTCTCTAAATAAATTAGTAAAGCTAGAGTCGTTTGCGGGGAATGATGTAAGTATTTTTTGCTGTAAGTCAAGATTATTAGCGAGAAAGAAATGCAAAAGAAGACTTTCAATCTGTCTTGCTTCTTCTGGCTCGACTAACATCAAACAATCTAATTGTTCCGCTGCTTTTTCGCATCCCCGACGACTAAAAATAATATAGATAGCTGGCAACATTTCTTTTGCTTGTAGCTGCTTAACTATCTGGATGATGCTAGGACATTCTTTTTGTTTAAGTCTTCTTTTTTGGGAACCTTTTTGCCGTGCAGCAGATTTTAATTTGGTATTGAGTTGAGTTTGCTTCTGGTTGAGTAGAGGGAATAATCCCTTCTTATTACTAAAATAAAAACGTAAAGGAACGGGACGGAAGTCTGAGTTAATCAGTTCGCAATGAGCGATAGGTTGAGATTGTTCATTGTTGGCAGAAGCGGTAATTCTTACTTGTTCGATCCAGTCAGTTAATTCTTCGGGATTGCCAATAGTAGCAGAGAGGGCGACTAACTGAATAGAGGGAGGACAGTAAATAATTGATTCTTCCCATACAGTTCCCCGATAGCGATCGCTTATATAATGACATTCATCGAGGACTACCGCTTCTACATTTTCTAAGGAAGTGCCTAATTGCCCAATGGGAGTTTCATAGAGCATATTGCGGAAAATCTCTGTTGTCATTACCACAATGGCTGCTTGGGGATTGATAATAATATCTCCAGTGAGCAAACCTACTCGTTTATGACCGAATTGTTCCTGAAAATCCCGATATTTCTGATTAGAAAGAGCTTTGAGCGGGGTAGTATAAAACACTCTTTTACCTCGACTCAAAGCCCGATGGATAGCATATTCTCCTATTAGAGTTTTTCCCGAACCCGTAGGGGCGCAAACAACTACAGATTTGCCAGCATCTAGTGCTGCGATCGCCTTTTCTTGGAAATCATCTAGTTGGAAGGGAAAAATTGTTGCGAGATCGGACTTATTCAAATGTTCTTTTACCCGTAGTTCAGTCGATAAGCTATAGTTAGCTAAACATAAATTTTATTAAGTCTATTGTGACATTTTTAACTAAGTTTATGACTGAACTGTTGAGGCTAAGGACAAAATAAAGTGTCCTTTGTGTCTCGCCCTGTAGTGGGATTTGTTCCTGATGCCATTTTACACAGCATTCTTTCGGTTGTCGGACTGAGTAGAACATTAGTGAAGTCTGCACCAGTAATAGTTGCTCCTTGTAGCAAACTATTAGTCATAAAAGCCCCCTCTAAAACAGCATTAGTCAAGTTGGCGCGAGTCAAACGAGTAGATTCCAAGTCAGCATTTCTTAGATCTGCACCTTCAAAATTAACTCCAGATAAATTAGCCGAGAAGAAGCGTACGCCCTGTAAATTGCTATAACTAAAATCGCTATCCCTTAAAGTAGCATGATCGAAACTATCCTCTCTTAAATCTCGATGAGAAAAATCTTCGTCATAAATAGCACGGTTGTTATAGCTTACCGCCCAAGCTGGAGTGGCAACAGTTGCGATCGCCAAAACACTGATTAAGACAAATTTTATTAGATTAGCGAACCAAGAAATAGATTGCTTACGATTAGTTGTGTTCATCTTGATTGTCCCTCCCTTCTCTTAATAAAAAATATTACTAGTAATTAGTTATCATTAACAGATCGAAATGCAGCAGATTGGAGAATTAGGCGAAAAATTAATAGCTCTATGGCTAGAATACAATGGATATGAGATATTACATCAACGTTGGCGTTGTCGTTGGGGTGAAATAGATTTAATTGCTCGAGAAAAATCTACTGATACTTTGATATTTGTCGAGGTAAAAACTCGCAGTAAAGGTAATTGGGATGATGATGGTATCCTGGCTATCAATTCCCAAAAACAACAAAAAATAGCTAAAACAGCAGCAATATTTTTGGCTCAAAATCCCCGACTAGCAGATTGTTATTGTCGTTTTGATGTTGCTCTAGTTAGTTATCAACAACTAGACGCTCGATCGAACGTTGTATTAGATAACAATAATTACAATTGCCAGCTAGAAAAAGAAAAACCAACACTTAGATATAAACAACATCAATTGGTATTAAAAGATTATCTCAAATCTGCTTTTGATTTTTAAGTTAATTAAATTTAATTTAAAAAAATCGTCTGATAGCTGATAGCTACCTCAACCAATAACTTTTCTTAACTCGAACTGAGGTTTAGTAGCTTATCATATAGTGAAATATATCGTTTCACTTGAAGTTCCAAAGCATATTCTGACAAAGCGATCGCCCGACAATTCTCTCTCATTTGTTGGCGTAGCTGATTATCTTCTAAAAGTCGAACAATCCCATTAGCAAAGTCCCTAGCATCTTCTGGTGCTGCTAAATAGCCAGTTATACCAGGACGTACTAAATCGGGAACACCACCAATTTTAAAAGAAACCATAGGAGTCCCACAAGCCATACTCTCTTGTAATACCAAAGGCAGATTATCTGCACGGGTAGGAAAAATAAATAAATCAGTAGCAGAATAGATTACAGATTTCAGGCGATCGCTACTAACATAGCCAAAATTCAAGGCTTCTATCCCTACAGTTTTCGATATTTCTTCATTACCACTGCCAATAGTAACTAAAATAGTTTCCGCTTTGAGAGAAACTGGTAAGTGGGAGAGAGCTTTTAAGATCAGATCGCCACCTTTACGACTGTCTCTTAGTTTCTCTGCTGCAAACATCAATACCTTTTTATCCTGGGGTATATCGAGTATAGTTTTACAAAGATTACGCTCAATTGGTTGATACAATTTGGTATCGATACCATTGGGAATATGATGAATAGAAAAGCGGTTGAGCATACTTTGTTTTGCTTGTTCTGCTAACCAACTACTAGGAGTTACAATTGCTAATTTAGCTCGACTATAAACCCAGTTTTTTAACTGCCACTCCAGACGGGTATTATCTCGTTTAATGACTGGATAGCTATTAGGATAAGGACAATTTCCACAACCAGTTTTCCAGCGATCGCAATCATAGCTATAGGCACAATGTCCTGTCAAACTCCACATATCGTGAAGAGTAAACACGGCAGGTTTATTCTTGGTTAAGGAGGGGATTGCTAAATAGTTAAAAGTTCCACTATGAAGGTTGTGAAAATTGAGTAAGTCTGCTTCTTGGTATAGATTATGTTTGGGAATGTCAAAAGTACCGACGTAGTGAAGATAGTTAAGCCCTAAAGATTGAGTTATCCTAGCAATTTTGCCTTCAAAACTATATTTACGAGGAATAGTTGCTATCCGAGCGCTACTAGTTAATCGTCTACCTACTAGTAAAGAGGAATATACATTTTGAGCCACTAAACCTTGATGAAGTCGATAACCAGCGATCGCAGCTCCACCACTAATGTCAGATTGATTGATGTGTAAGATTTTCATACTATCAAGCTACACTTAAGTTTATTTAGTAAAAAAAGGTAAAAGCAATCGTGTTAAGATTTTTTTATACGGATTGTTAAGATTCCAAATTTTTTTGGTAGTCTGCACAAAGTCTTTTAGGGTGATTATTTTGTGTAAAAATCCATCTAAAATAATTTTTTCAGCATAAAGTTTTCTTTCTTTTTTCTCTATTAATTTAGGAAGTACTTCTATTAAAAGAAAACTCGTTTTTGCTTTTGCAGAAATTGAAGACTGATAATCACAAATCCAATTCAAGGAAATATGATAGTTTGATATTTTGGATACTCGATCTTTTCTTGGGGTGGCATTCCAAATAGTCAATGGTTTATCTAAGAAGCTAAATATTGCTCCATTGGCTTCAAGTCTAAGACAGAAATCCCAATCCTGATGTTTTTTTAGATCTTGACGAAAGAAAATTTCTGATGCTAATGAACGATGCAGCATTAGAGTACTAGTTTGCATTTGCCCTCTACTACAAAATAGATAATCTGCTAAAGTTTCTGTCTTGATTTTCCCTCGGTTTGGCAATATGATTTTTTGCTCAGCATTACCTTGATTAACTATAAATTGAGTATAACTAACTACTTTTCTCGGATTAGAACAACTGAAGATTGAAGCTAATTGCAAATCTATTTTGTTTAATTTCCAAAGGTCATCGGAATCTAAAAATGCAATATACTCTCCTGTCGCATTTTTAATACCAATGTTTCGTGCAGTTGAGCCTCCACGATTAGGCTGGTAATTAATATAACGAACTCTTGAATCTTGGATAGCTTTAATAACTTCCTCAGTATTATCTGTAGAGCCATCATCAACTATGATAATTTCTAAATTTTGATAAGATTGTCCGAGTACAGTATCAAGAGTCTGACCAATCAAATTACCACGATTATAAGTGGGAATAATAACGCTAACAAGAGGTTTTTCTAAAAACTGTTTCACCTGATTAATCCTTCTTAACTAAAAGCTATTTTAGACAAAAATCATTTCAAATTAGCAAAAAAACGAAAATACTTATGCTTAAGCCTTTTTAAAATTCCCTTAACTCCTAAATATTTAGCATCTAGGAACATATTCCATAAACTCCACCAAAATTGATGATCAGAATAGGTCTGTCGGGTATAGCCCAGCTTTTCTAAATAATCCCCTGCAATCCAGTTAAATCTTTCGTGTAAACCTCTTCCCCAATGACTGTATCGCATCAGAGGATTAAAATCTTGGCTTTTTTCTACTTTTTGCCAATGCACTTTTCCTAGTTTATTCTTGAGTTCGGAAGAACCTCTCACTGGTAATTTTAGTGCTTTATTGAAATCATATTGTCTTGCATCTAAGCCTAAAAAAGCCAAAATATTCTCTAATTCTTTTTCAGTATTGCTAAAAACTTCTTCATACCTTACTATCAAATACTTGCGATTAGACTTTTTAAATTCAGATTCAGCTTGAATAATAGTACTAGCAGCATTTGCCCATGCTCTTATTTCTTGTTCATAAGTTCTCTCAAAAGTTTTCACACTAGATTCAACTACTGCACGTCCATCACGAACAATAATGAGTAAAGGAGAGTGGGGAAAAAGCTGAAAAAAATGCGATAAATTTTTAACAAAGGGGGATTTTGTTACTATTCTCTTAGGTGATTTATTTAACAAATAATCTGAATTATAATTCTCATTTTTTTGGGCAACTAAATCACTTTTAGTTCCTTGAGAGTTTAAAAATGAAGTTAGACAATTACCAAGACATTCATAAAGTGTTTCAGGTGAACCTACGATTTTTTCAATTTTCCAATACTGCCAAATGCGCAATAAAAAATCAGCAAATTTAATTAATAAATCAGCATGAGCCATAAGGCCTTTTCCAGGAAAGAAGATACCACCTTTAAAAAAGGGTAAAACTAATGCTGCCTGGCTGGATCTATCTATGAAAGGTGGTATCTTTTTTCTCAGAAATCACCTAAAACGATCTTCAGGAATTAATGTGGCATCGCAATCTGGATGTAGAGCTAGAAGATCGCTTACAAAGTTTGTCCCACTTCTTTGACTAATTCCCAAAATAAAAATTGGCTCTTCCGTTAATATAGATGTAGTATTTTTATTTTCTTCGATTAGCATTTAATAAAATCTCCTATTGTTTGCAGTATGAATAAACTTGGTAGAGTTGATCTCCAATTTTTGACCAGTCATGCTTTTGAGCAAGTGCGTAAGCTTGAATACACATTTGCTCCCATTTTTGATCTGTAGTAGCTAAGGCTCGATTGATTGTTGCTAATAGGTCGCAATCTTTTTCATAGCAATAACCTTGTTCATCATTACTGATAAGTTCAGTAATAGCTCCTCGTTGGGGAACAATAACAGGTCGAGCAAACGATAGTGCTAAAAGAACAGAACCAGAGTTAAGTATTTTTTGATAAGGCAAAACGACCCAATCACAGGCATTCATGTATATTTGAATATCCTCATCTGGAATAAATTCGAGTCGGAGACGAATTCTAGAATCTCTTTGGGCAGCTTGCTCAATTTCTGCACATAAATCAGGATCGTAAGGAATCCCAGCTATTAACAACACCACATTGGAGTCTTTAAGTTGATTAAATGCAGCGATTAGATGATTTATCCCTTTATAATGTCTCACCATCCCGAAATACAGTAGTACTTTTTGCTGAGGGGCAATACCCAGCTTATGGCGAGCATCTACTCGGCTGACTTGATTGGGGTAAAAACCAATATAGTTACCGTGAGGAATGATATGAACTCGTTTTGTGCGTCTATACATACGCGCAAATTCCCGCCGACTATACTCGCTCATGACGATGATATCGCTGCAAAGATACCTGAGAAACCAGCGTAAGCTTTTTTCTATTTTCGGAGAACTACATTCATGAGCTAAAGTATTGTGGACTGTCCAGACCAGTTGATATCCTTGAGACTTGAGAAATATTAATCTACGTAGATTTCTCAGGAGAAAATACCAAGAGTACTTTTTATTGAAACGGGGTCTACAAAGAGTTTCAACCCATTGAAGATGAATTACATCACCTGATGTATAAACTTTTTTAAACTGGGCAAATGGTTGATCGAGGTTCAAGATATCAACCTCTACCCCACAGGCACGGACAGAAGACCATAGGCATTCCAGGTACTTATTTTCTCGTGAACTAAGATGAGGGGTTAGTACTTTAATTGCTTCAGCAGAATTTTTTGGAGTTGGTAAAGAATCCATTTTGATTTGATTTATCCAAAGTTAGTTTGAGCCAATTGTTTAATTTCAGGGAGCTTGGACTGAATTTTTTGATAAATTTCTTCTCGCCTAGCGATTAAAGGAAGTAGGAAATTGACCAAATTTCCCGATCGCAGTGCTTGTTCGGGAGAAATTGTGACTCCTTCAATCTCAAATAACTTAAACAAACCTTCAAACTTCTCCTGGTAAGTAATTCCAGCGACAGGAGTTGCTTGTCCTAAACATGCAATAGCAACATGAAATTTACCACTTAGGACAAAATCAAGATTACCCACAATAGCTTTGATATCTGCTGCGGTACATGGAGTTGGAACTTTAATGCTATGAGACTTAATTTCAGGTGGGAGATTATTTAAAATTTTCTCAGCTAGAACAACATCACTAACCTTATTGCTAGCATCACGAAAGTCATGGGGAAGTAAAATAAAGCTGAAGTTGTCTCGTTGAGAGTATAGTTCAGTAATATGTTCTACATAAATCTGAATAAGCTGATTAACCTTATCAATTCCGAGTTCTTTGTTGAGTTGATTGTAGGGAGTAAATCCAATAATCACCCTGTTATTGGCTCTCTGTTTATCTATCCACTGCAAGACTTGGGAGGCAATCTCGGATTCTGGAGTCGGTGATAAAAGAAAAGCAAGATCGGCTACTAGCTTAACGGGTCGATTGATTTGAGAAATTAATCTTTCTTGGGAAATAGGGTCTCTAGTACATAGTTTTACCTCTGAAGGTAGATTGCGGAAAGTTTGAACCGATCTAGGAGTAGGTTTATCGTTAAAACTAAAGCCACATATAGTAGATTCAAGTCCAATTTCAGCAGCAACTGAAGTTAATTTAAGTCTTGAAAAAGTACGTTGATCCGAATAGTGACCATCCATCACATCAGCTCCAAGACAGTAAAAACGTTCATATTTACTAATCTTTGGTATAGCCTTAAATAAAGCTTTCCAGAAGCTCCGATTAGTAGAATACCTGAAATATTCTTCCATTTCAATAATTTCATCAATTGTATCTGAACCTAAACTTCTCCATTGACTACCCTTTTTGTAAGAAATTAACCCAATATATTTTATTTCTTTGTCTTTCAAATAATTGATGGTTGAAGTGACTAGAGCTTCATCACCCAGATTACCTGGGGATGAAGGTGGAAAAACTAAAGCAGATGATTTTTGAATACGAATCAATCCCAAATTTCGCCAAAGACGCAAAGCTTGAGTATAGGTACTAAGAGACTGAGATACGATGATTTGTTTCATAATTTTTTCAGTAGTTTGAGAGCGACTTGACGTATATTTTTGTCTTCTGGATTTCTTGTAAGATAATGATATTGTTTTGATAGCCATCGATAAGATAAATAAGGTAATAGGGGTGGTTTTGATGAAAGTAGTGGTTTTTTTGATAAAAGTAAACGTTTTGATAGTTTAACTTGCCATAAATCTTCAATATAGTAGGTGTTGTGCATTAACATCCCATTATCATTTAGTCGTGGCTCTTTAATAGGATTTTCTGCTATAAAAATAACATCATAAATCTCAAAATTTAAATCTTGAAATCTCTCTTGTATAGTTTGATAATTGTAGCGACGTTGATAAAATGATTCTCCTTGTTCGTTTTTAGGAGCTTGCCAATAAAAGTTAGGTTTTTTAAGTCATTCTTCTAAGTAGGTATGATAAGCTGGCAAAGTGGAAACAAAACAACCTCCAGGCTTAATAATGATTTTTGTCATGATTTTTACAATCAGCAATCTATACTAAGGCCAATTAATTTTGCCAGCATCCCCAGCCTCGATCCTTTCATTTGCGAGTTTACGGTCATTTCCAATAAGACTTTTTCTAGGAATCAGACGCAGAAGAATTCGTAAAAGTAGCGGTCTCCTACCGGACAATACAATCTTTAAAAACCATTGAGGTTTAGGGGTCAGATGACTTTTATAAAAAATTGAAAAATTATTATAATTTAGAAACTCATAACCAAATTGATGAGCAATCCACTCCATCGCTGTCTTAGAGTAAAAAAAGACATGTCTACCAGATAGAGGAGTTAAGTAATTCCAGTTAATACCTTGAGACTTGTAGATAGATGTAGACAAAAAGATAATTTCCGGCTGGCGTTGAAATTGTTTTTCAATTTCTATTTTTGGATTAGAGAAGTGCTCCCATGTCTCAAAACAGGTAATCATTTTATAATGTTGAGATAATCGATCTTCAAAACCAACTGCATAGCGATTTGTTATATACTTGTCTAATAAATAAGCATCTAATCCTAGATCCCGCAGCATTCGTACTAAAAGACCATCTCCGCCTCCCCAATCCAATATTTTGTCGTTAGGGGATAAACCAAATATTTTAGCCACGAAGTACACGATTAACTGTAACTTTTGAACTCGCTCCACTGCTGCTATATCTGGAATTGATCGCAGGCCAGCATAAGCTTCATCGAGCCAATAAGGAGCTTCCGTCTGTAGCGATTTACATTGATGGCAACGAAAAAATGCTACCTCGTATTTTTGTAGAAGCTTTTTGGAAAAGAGATAAACTGCTTTACCTTCGCATAGGCGACAGGTTATCGTTTCGTTAGACATTGCTTGTTTGTACTTCAATTTTAGATTCAAAGCATATTATACTTATGGAAAAGCGCAAGTTATGCCCGTGCAAAGTATAACCTCATTTACCATACCAATTAAACCATTGCTTAACAAGCATTATCAATTAACAATCAAAATTTCCTCAAGTCTTTTTCGGGGAGATTGAGCAATATTGAGTTGTTCAGGTATATGACCAACAGCAATCATCATTATAATTGCCTCTGAATCACCAACTCCCGCAACCATCCTGAGTTCTCGATCGATTTCTAGTTCAACACTCCAGTTTAAACAACAGGTTCCTAAACCTAAGGAATGTAGAGCATATATTAGAGACATTGCAAACATACCACCATCTATCCAACATTGATTGCGTTCCCCAATAGAGACGAAGTGTTCTAGATCGCAAGTCACTATTAATACCTTGCTTACCTGATCTCCAAAACCTCGATTTCCATTTTGATAACTAAGAACTTTTTTCTTATCTTCATCTTCAGTAAAGACATAAACCTTTGATGATTGACGATTACATACAGAAGGTGTTTTTTGAGCCATTTTTACTGCTTGTTTAATTAAGCTTATATCGACTTCCTCTGAAGTAAAATGTCGAATACTATATCGAGATTCAAAAAAATTTTTAAGCTCGATTTTAGCAGCATCGAGAATACTTTGTTTAGTTACTTTTAAAATTCCACCACAATTTGTGATTTCATTAGAGTCAATTATTGTCTTTCTTAGAACGCTAATATTTTGATAAAGTAAGTCATCATTAACGCCATTTTCTCTGTTAAAATTGTAATAAGCAAATAAAGAATTGAGTGCAATTTGTCCAGTTGTATCGAGTCCAAAAGTTTGTTGGTATGATTGAAGGTTTGATAATAATCTTTTAACAACATTTTCCCCGAAACCAACTCTAGGTTCTTTAAGTGCCAGTCCTTTTTCAATTCTGTGATAATCCATCGTGATTAATGCTCGAAGTTGAGTTCGAGAGTATTTTTTTTTCTTCAAAGATGACCACTTACAAAAACGTTGGAAATCATATCCATAATTAAATGTTAGTTGCGACATACTCACCGCTAACGGTAAAAAATTTAATAGTTTCACTAGAGTTTCAAACTGAGTTTTAAACTGTCTAACTAGAGGAACAGCAGCCGGGAAACTTTTACCTATCGCAGTCTTAAGTTTTCTTGATACTTCCATGTTTATTATTAGTATTTTTTTTGGGAAAATTAGGATAAAAAATTAAATTTTTATTTGCTGACCTTTATTGGAGAATTTATGAGATAGTTAACTGTATTTTTCTGGTTATTTTTTGCCACTTTCTATTGATTTTTGTTAGTTGACTCGGTGACTTGAGAACTTTAGGTTTTTTCTCTGGCTCTTTAAGAAAACGATAGTATAAAAATTCTTCTTTATAACGAATATCTACATCTTCTCC
>JASJDJ010000240.1 GCA_030065635.1 Xenococcaceae cyanobacterium MO_188.B32 | reverse complement strand
GGCTACCAACTTAAGGCGGGACAAGAGAAATGAGGATGATGAGAGTGAGAATCAGGTGTGGTTCGCTGCAGCCTGCCGCGAACCAAGTTGTCCTTTTGGGTGTTTCAATTCAGTTGAACCGAGAGCCGTCCAACGGCTTTTTCTTTGACAAAAATTTTTTTTTTCACTTAAGCGTAAAGAGAATTGGAAACTCAGATTGCGGGGGTCAAATTGACTAATTTTCTGGGCTGACTGGGTGATAGTAAATCCCCCATTTTTTCGATTAACCAAGGAAATAATTCTGGGAAAGTCCTGCCAAAAAAGCGTTGTGCTGCGGTGGAGCCATCGGCTCGTCTCAGGTCAAAATTATGAATAATAGTTAGCACCTCTAAATCACTCTCTTGTAGACGAGCCTGGCGCTGATTCAGGGTCAGAGAAATCGGTTTTTTCTTCAGGTGACGAGCGGTTATTTCTCTGTTTGTTTGTATAAATTGTCTTTTCGTGCGAGCTAATTGACCGCCCAATCTAGCTCCAATGCTTCGAGAAAGACAACGCATTCCGTGAAACAGATCCGGCAGAGAAGGGCAACCTAAACCTTGTTCGGCTAATTGGATTAAAGCCAAGGCTCGATCGCTGACCAATGACTTAATAGACACAGTTGCGCCTATTTGACTAAAAGCGACCTGGACTTGTTCAAACCAGGTCTGATATTTTCGGTCTGAGGTTTTGGACTCCAAAAGGATGTACCCAGAAACGCGCATCCATTAAAACCAGGACAATTCCTGATAATCCAGGGAAAAAAGTTTCATCGGCACCGGCGATGATTTGAATCTGAGCAGGAGTTAATTTGAGCTGTTGATGCTGCTCCTGTTGATAAGTTAAAATTCCTTGGCGCATCTGTGTCTCCAATCGGCGTAGGGCAGTTGGCGAGACACCAATCTGTTTATTTAAACGGAGCAAATGGAAAAACTCAGACAGAACTTCAGCAACCTTTGCCCCTGTTTGATGCCAAAAATCTCAATAGTAGCAAAAACTAAGATCTTCAGCCACTCATATCCTTCAGGAGTTTCCCAAAAGTAAGATTCTGGATGCTGCTGGCGATGCTCGATTCTTTGGCTGATGCGATGTACACTACTTTTAGATAGGTGAGTAGCTCGGGCCAAGGCTCTCACTGACTTAATTCCCAGTTTTTGGGTTGCCTGATAGACGAGTTGGCAACGCTGTCGTAGCCTCATAACCAATTGTCTCACATGACCTTGATGTTTCTCATTAAAATTAAATCATAATTCGCGTTTTTTTGTCGCGAAAAGTAACTGGTTGAGGAAAGATCATGACGCTTGCAGACCAACTAGCTAGAGCCGACCAATTACAGGCAGCCATTGCCGTCTTAAAACAGGAAATTCAGCGGATTGAGGCTTCTGGAGATGTAGCTCCCCCTGGATGTCGGGTGATGGGTTATCAAGTGAAGACCAAGACGGGCAAATATTGGTACTATAAGCTACAAGCCCTTGAACCAATTTTTCCGACCCGTCAGGGGGACGGCAAATTGAGTAAATACAAGCACTTAGGAAAAGCCAATTTTAATGACTGCTGGTAGAGCTTTAGCTGTTTTGATTTTAACAGTCATTATGTGTTGTGTTTCGGGGACTGTTGCTGTCCGTAAATTAAGTGCAGCCGATCCAGCAGATATTTTTTAGGGGTGAGTTCGGAATTCGGCATTATGATTATTTTGTCTAAAATCAATTGACTTTTTGCATTAAAACAATAGTGGTTGAGAAATGTTAGCTCGACTATGGGTTTGGGGAACTATATTACTGTCTGCCAACTTTGAAAAATTACTTCTTTTACTGAAATAGAAACTAGTTATGGATTCAACGCCATATCAAGCCCAACAACTTAGTTCCTTATTAAAATCTCAACAAAAATCTCAATATAATGGCACTCTATTTTTAGAAACAACAACCAAATCTTGGCAAAATCAACGCTCTTGCGTGTTAATTTGGCGACAAGGAGAAATTGTCTATGGCGGTGCTAAAGTTCCTAGTAATCAAGAGCTTGCTCAAACTCTTGGTAATAAACTAAAACCCGACTTAGTTAATGCAGCTTTAGGCGTTGCCAAGGAAAAAATACCTGACTCTAAATCGGTTCGGGAATTAGTAGCAATACTAATTAGAATGAGGCTTTTTACCTGGGAACAAGTAGAAAACCTGATTCAAAATTGGGTAATTCTGACTTTAGAAAAGTTTTTAGCTCATCCCGGACAAGCTCAGTGGGATACATCTACAGAATTTGACTTGAGTTATGGTGAAGATAAGCATGGTTTAGATTGGTCTAAATTAAGACAAGAATTAGCTCTTCGTCAGCAAAAATGGGCTAATTTAGCTCCTCTGATTCCTTCAATGGATGCTATTCCCCTAGTTACTCAAGATGATTTAATCAAAATAACTGATGTACGAGTTCGGGAACACTGTCAAAAGTGGGTAGATGGCAGAAGAGCTATAGTTGATATTGCTGCTGCCCTTAATAAAGACCCCCTAAAAATAGCTCAAACCTATCTTCAGTGGTTAAACGCTGGTTGGATTAGTTTCGACCGCGATCGTTCTACCTTGAGTCAGAATCGCGCTATTCAAGCAAATAAGGATAATGCCAAGAGTAATTCTAATTCCATAGACACCAAGGAACTGCCTTTAGTTTTATCTGTAGATGATAGTCCCATCGTTCAAACAACGATTAAGCGAGCATTGAGCGATCGCTACAACGTTTTTTTAGCTAGTAAAGCGACAGAAGCTCTATCTATTCTTAACCAAAAACCGATTCAACTGTTGTTGTTGGATTTAACTATGCCAGATACAGACGGTTTAGAATTTTGCCAAACTATCCGCAAAATTCCTAAATTTCGTCATTTACCAATCATTATGGTTACGGCTAGAGATGGTCTGGTAGACAAAATGAAGGGACATATTGCCGGTACTAATAAATATTTGACCAAACCTTTTAAACCAGAAGAATTAGTTGCCATGGTTGATAAATATATTTACAAATCTTAGAGCCAAATTAGGTCTATTTGGGCATACTCAGATTAGTTTACATAAAACAGTTAGAAAAAACGCTCATTTATGGAAACGAAACCATATCTTATTTTTAGATTACATAATTCAATCTATGCAATTCCCGCAGAGCGTGTTCGAGAAATATTTTTATTACCAGAGTTAATTACTATAGTTGAAGCACCGCCAGATATTATAGGTTTGCTCGATTTTCATGGTCAATTTACTCCTGTAATGCACCTGGACTTGCGTTTCGGGCATCCATTTAAACAATGCCATCTCAGTGATAGTGTCATTGTAATTGAGTCTGGTGGGTTAGCAGTAGGAACGATCGTTCATCAGGTAGAAACGGTTACTGATATTGACGATCGATATATTCAAGCTGATTTAACCTATGGAAGAGAGTTGGGTCTTAAGGATGCTTTTATTAATGGCATTATTAATCTGGATGATGAAACCATTGTTTTGCTCGACGTCGATAATTTAATTCGACATACAGAGGCAGTAGAAGCTTTAGTCGATCGAGAAAATAACTCAGAGTCAATAGCAGTAGAAGAAGATTTTGTCAGTAAAATCGGTAGTTTCTATGATTTATATTGTCCCCAAGCTACTAAAGCTGAAAAAAGTATTTTTCGCCAACGAGCTAGCAAGTTAAAGATATCGACAGAAGATGTCGAACAGACAGAATTACTATCGATCGCCGTAGTCAGCCTCAATGGCAAATATTTTGGCTTAGATTTGGATATTGTACGAGAATTTATCAAAATTAACAAAATAACCCTAATTCCTTGCACTCCAGACTATATCATCGGCAATATGAACTTAAGGGGAGAAATTTTGACTTTAGTAGACATCAGTCAACCCTTAAATCTGGAAGCAAATAATACTAAACATTCTGCTAAAGCAGTAGTTATTGAGGTAGATGACATTGTAGTAGGTATCGCTGTTGAGGAAGTATTTGACGTAATTTATGTTCCTTCCAAAACCATAAAACCTATTCCTGTTGCTGTAGAAGGGAATATGGCTGAATATCTCCAAGGTATGACTACTTATTTAGACCAGCCTCTTAATGTTATCGATTTGTCTAAGTTGATATCTCAAGGTGTGCTGACGGTAGAGTTGGCAGCATAGTCAATGAAGAAAGATGGGGAGATTAGGGAGATGGGGAAGATGGGGAAGACAAGGTAGACAAGGTAGACAAGTAGAGTAAGTAAGTAAATAAATTAGTTAGTTAGTTGATTAATTATATAGGTGAATTATTATGAAAATTGGAACTCAGTTAACCGCAGGTGCAGTGGGGATTTTTATCGTTGCTGTTACTAATTTTGTGTCGGTATTTTTAGAATCGTCGGCAGCTGATGCTAGGGTTATTAACTACTCTGGTATTGTTCGGGGGGCAACCCAAAGGCTAGTTAAGCTGGAATTAAAAAATGAACCCAACGATGAACTCCTTGCCAGAATAGACAAAATTCTCAATGGGTTGATTAATGGGGATAAAGAATTAAAATTACCACAAGCCACCGACCCTGCTTTTAAAGAGAAAATGGTAGCAGTAAAAAGCTCCTGGGAGCAACTGAAGAGTACGATTAAACAAGCTAGAACTAACGATAATTTTGATAGTAAACTCCTACGAGATAGTGAGCAGTTTTTCGAGCTAACCAATGAGGCAGTGTTTGCAGCAGACTATTATGCTGAGGGAAAAGTTTATACCCTCAAAAGAATTGAAATTGGTATTCTGGTCATCAATATCATTATTATTGGTGTGATTATGGCAGCGACTCGTCGGATTACCTCCACTCTAAAATCCTTTACCAATGAGATTGCTGATTCTTCTAACGAAATTGCCTCGACGGTCGATCGACAAGAAGCTAATATTTCCGAGCAAGCTAGTTCCGCAACGCAAACAACGGCGACGGTAGACCAACTGGGTGCTTCTTCCAGACAATCGGCAGAACAAGCAGAAGCCTCAGCTACCAATGCCAGTCAGGCTCTATCTCTAGCTGAAAGTGGAGCGCAAACGGTGGAACAAACAAGAGCAGGGATGGAAAATCTGAAAGAAAAAGTAAGAGAAATTGCCGAACAAATTATCAATCTGAGCGAACAAACTGGTCAGATTGCCAGTGTATCGGAACTAGTGGGGGATTTGGCAAACCAAACTAATATGCTCGCTCTGAACGCTGCGGTTGAGGCTGCCCGTGCAGGGGAGCATGGTAAAGGGTTCGGGGTGGTAGCCAGTGAGATTCGGAAATTAGCCGATGAAAGCCGTAAATCTGCCGATAAAATCAATAACTTAGTCACCGATATTCAAGCTGCAATGAACAGTGCGGTAATGGTAACGGATGAAGGAAAGAAAACGGCGGAATCTAGTATCGAACTGGCATTAGGAACAGCACAATCTTTTATTGGGGTGAAAGATTCTATTAACAATGTGTTTGCCAATACCCAACAAATTTCCGACACTGCCAAATTACAAGCGGTAGGTATTCAAGAAATTCTAGCAGCGATTAACGCTCTCAACCTCGGTGCGATGGATACTGCTGATGGGATGAATGAAGTAAAAGCTTCTACTACTAAGCTAAAAGAATCTGCGGACAAACTAAAAGCGATTGTGTAATTAGCAATTAGCCATTAGCAAGTTTTTGAACTCCCGAACTCCATGATTATAGAAGACGACGAATTAAGAGAACTTTATAAAGCTTCTAGTAGCGAACACTTGCAGAAACTCGAAGCAGAGTTGATGTTGCTAGAAAAAAATCCTCAAGATACCAACGCCATCGACGAATTTTTGCGGGAGGCACATACTCTCAAAGGTGATTCGCGGATGTTGGGTTTAAGCGACATTGAGATGTTAGTGCATCAATTAGAAGATTGCGTTGAAGGTATTAAAGCAGGAAAAGGTGAAATTACTCCCCAATTATGCGATCGCTTGTACCGAGGTATTGATGCAGTTAACCAATTGTCTCATCAAGCTATTACTGGAGAAAAAGTTGAGGTTAATACTTTTGAGATTTTGGCTTTATTAATGGGGGCAGAATCGGAATCACCATCGGAGTTGAATACTTCAGGAGATGAAGATGATTTATTTGGCGATGAACCGAGTTCAGAATCTTCTCTATTTGATGATAATGATGAAGATGATTTATTCGATCGCCACAACCACCATGAATCTTCTTTATTTAATGATGATGAAGATGATTTATTTGAAAATGACACTAATTTAATTCCCGATACCGCATCTATATCTATAAGCAGAGAATTAAAAACTTCCCAACCTCAAACAGTTAAAACTACAGCATCGGTTAAAGATTATCAAATTGATACTATTCGCGTTGAGCCGAAAAAGCTGGATAAATTGATGACTCAAGCTAGTGAGCTAGCTGTTACTAAGCTGCGTATTTCTCAACAAGTCAGCGAAATCGAGCAAATAATAGTTCTTTGGGAAGAATGGGACCAAGATATATCCCGTAATAGCTCGTTTTTAAAAGAAATAGCCAATAATTTACCGCCAGAAAAATTTCACCTTTTACAGTACTTTTTTTATAACGATCGACAACGTTTAGAGTCTTTAGGTCATTTAATTAGTAACTTCAAGACCAGAGCTAATGAAGATCTTACCAGTTTGGGTATTATTAGCGATCGCCTGGAGTCGGGGATACAAGATCTAAGACAATTACCTCTCTCAACGGTATTTAACCTTTTTCCCCGTATGGTGCGCGATCTAGCCAGACAACAAGGTAAAGAGATTAATTTAATTATCGAAGGTGGAGATACTAAAGCCGATAAAAGAATTTTAGAAGAAATTAAAGACCCTCTACTGCATTTATTGCGGAATGCGATCGATCATGGTGTGGAAACTCCAACCGAAAGAGCTAGTCTCGGTAAACCAACAACAGCAACAATTCTATTACGAGGATATCAAAGCGGTAATAGCATTGGTATCGAAATTAGTGATGATGGACGGGGTTTAAATCTCGATAGTATTAAGAGTACTGCTCTACGGCGCAAAGTACGTACTGAAGCAGAACTTGCTGCCATGAGCGAAGAAGAAATACATTCTTTGATCTTTGCTCCGGGTTTTTCCACTCGTACCGAAGTCACCGAACTTTCTGGCAGGGGAGTCGGTTTAGATGTAGTCCGTGCTAACGTCGAAAGGCTCAAAGGTTTAATTCAAGTAACGTCTACTCCTGGTAATGGCTGTAAATTTCAGGTGCGTTTAAATACTAGCCTGGCAGTTACTAAAGTTTTGATCGTAGCTGTCCATTTTCCCAACTGAGTACAAGGTGAGATATTTGTGATCAAGTTGGTTCAAGTAATGGCAGATACCTTAACTGTGTACATTCATGATGACAACTGTGTACGAAATTGAGATATCGAAACGCG